>NZ_CP072133.1:2142500-2192500 GCF_017638925.1 Pseudoalteromonas xiamenensis | reverse complement strand
GGTGCCATATTCTGGATGTGGTTGATTGCACTTATCGGTATGGCTACCAGTTTTGCTGAAAGCACTCTAGCGCAGGCTTATAAGACCCGGGATGATGAAGGTAACTTCCGTGGTGGTCCGGCTTACTATATGGAAATGGGCCTCGGAAAACGTTGGATGGGCGTGGCATTCTCTCTGTGTCTAATTCTTGCGTTTGGTCTAGTGTTCAATGCAGTCCAAGCCAACAGCATCACGGCGGCATTTGAAGTTGCCTTTGGTATTCCCAAACTGTACATGGGTATCGCCCTCGTATTTGGTTCTGCATTTATCATTTTTGGTGGTTTAAAAACCATTTCTCGCTTTGCTGAACTGGTTGTGCCTTTCATGGCGTTAGCCTATCTTTTACTTGCACTCTATATATGTGCAATAAATGCCGAGTTATTACCGTCCGTGTTTATGAAAATAGTGCATAGTGCATTTGGCATGGAACAAGCCGGTGCCGGCGCAATCGGCTATGCCGTAATGCAAGCCATGATCCAAGGAATTAAACGCGGATTATTTTCCAATGAAGCGGGTATGGGTAGTGCAGCAAACGCAGCCGCGACAGCGACGCCTAACCCAAATCACCCAGCATCACAAGGTTATGTGCAAATGTTAGGGGTATTTGTTGATACGCTCGTTATTTGTAGCGCGACAGCGGCGATAATTTTACTTTCAGAGGCCTACGCTCCAGGCTCTGAACTGACTGGCATTGCACTAACGCAAGCTGCTCTTGTCAGTCATGTTGGCGAATGGGGGGCGAGTTTCATCGCGATAGCGATTTTATTCTTCGCATTCACCTCTATCGTTGCGAACTATTCCTATGCAGAGACAAATTTACTGTTTCTAGAACATAACCATGAAAAGGGATTAATGTTATTCCGTTTGTGTGTGCTTGGCATGGTGATGTGGGGTTCACTCAGTGAACTTGGCATTGTTTGGACTCTGGCAGACGTATCCATGGGTTTTATGGCGATTATTAACGTTATCGCTTTATTTATGCTTTCAGGCGTTGTGATTTGGCTAACTAAAGATTATCAATCGCAGTTAAAAGCAGGACAAATCCCAACGTTCGACCCGAGCAAACATCCGCATCTTGCCAAAACTTTACCTAAGGGCATCTGGCATTAGATTCATTTTAGGCGCTATATAAAAGTAGCGCCTATCTTTCGATTATTAAGTGTGCAATCAACACCTAAGCAGTTGCCTTTTAAAAAAATCTCCGTATAGTAAGGCCCGTTGTCGGCATATAGCGCAGCCTGGTAGCGCACTGTCATGGGGTGTCAGGGGTCGCAGGTTCAAATCCTGCTATGCCGACCATTCAATTTTCACCCCTTTCAATAAGTTAAACCTATCTACTATTATTCTTATCGCACTTTATTTTCATCACTCAGTTTTGTATATCGCACATTTGTCGCACCATATTCCAATAAAATTATTTTGCCCTTTCAGCTCCTTTTAGGGGAGGATATATAGGACGAAACCTAATGGCACCTTGCTTAAACTCCTTTTTTCCTTCTGCGTTCGAACCAAATTGCCAGCAAAGCCATGAAAACAGATAAAGAAATTAAAGTGACAATAAAGAAGGAGAATATATCCTTGGTTGCAAAGAATGTCTTCTCAACAACAAAAACACTAATCAATAGATTAGGTGCTAAATACAAACCTCCTATTTTCTTCAATGATGTGCTTTTAAAAAACTTGTGAACTAAAACCGGGGAAAAGATTAGAGCGAAATATAAAACCAAGCCTAGCGTGGCAATTAAGGGCCAGTGCCACCACGCTACTGTATTGATCTCTTCCGACACGTAAAAAGTGTAAAAAAGATTTAAGAAAGTAAAGATGAAGGCTGGAACGATATAGCCAACAATAGGAAACAGTAAAACATTTTTAGCGTATGAGGCCCACTTACATGTATAGGCTTGCTCTAAACTATTACTACTAAAACAAGCTAAACTCAGTGCAATGTAATATCCTATGAAGCCCATAAGCATGAAATCAGTTCCCATTAGGGCTTCAAATAACTTTTGATAATGCTCACCCTCATATTCAGAGTAACTTCCTATAGTTGAAATTAGAAAAAAAAAATAAAGCTATTAAGCATCCTTCCCAAAGCCTTTTAACTTCATCTCTAATGGAGAAGAAAGGCTGATAGTAACCTTGTCTCATACGGATAATTCCCACGCCTATATTATAATTACTCGAGATTAACACCCAAATAACCAAACACATAAATAATTAACAATCATTCCAATACCTTTTAACCGTTCTTATACTTAGTCCGCTTTTTTCGGCTACAGCACGTCGCGTTGGTGGTCGTCCCATCAACTCTTGCAAAGCTAAGTACTCTTTCTTCACTTGTCGCTGAGATCGATTTCTTTTCTTTTTAGCCGATGCAATCGCTGCCTTTGATTGCCTTTGTTTTATCTCTTCTTTAGTTAGCTTTTCTTTTACCTTTGGAATCAAATACTCTGGTCGAAAACCTAACAAATCTTCTAAATAAAGAGCTAATGTTTCTTGCCTGTATCGATATAGTGTTGTTTTGGCTGTTTTAATGAGATTATCCAACTCATCATCGGGAAGCCCTATTCGCTCAGCATTGAACTGATAAAGCCGCTCGAAGGCCGTTTCTCTATTTAAATGCTGAAACGCGACAAACATAATAAAGGCCGTTTTATCTCGCTTACCTTTTGGCACCATACCTATTTGATTGAAATGCATTTGAATCGTATTGATACATTTCATCCACCATTCTTTGATGCTGTGACCATATCTTTTCTTAGGGCCTCGTTTTACCTCCGTATTTTTAGAATACGATGCCAAATCTACGATTCGCTTTTGCTCTAACTGTAATAGTCGGTTATGAAGACTATCTAAACCCAAGCAAGTTAATAACTCTTCAAAAGTATATTTAGGTCCTGAACCAAAATACCTAGCGCTCAACCCTGTTCGACCATGTACAGAACCAGGTATTCGCATATAGCCACTTACCCTTTTTGTTGCCATAAGGTCTATATGCCAGCTACCTACTGAATTCCCTAACCTCTCTATCAAGCAGTTGGCTATTGTACGCCACAATGATTTATTCATTGCTTTTGCATCGACAGGGTCATAAATCCAATAAATATGAATACCACCTGAGCCAGAAAGCACATATCCAGTTGGCGGGGGCAATCCAGACTCCTCAATTCGGGCGAAAACGTCGGCTACTATTGTGATTTCCAAATCTCGAACCGATTCGGCGTGACATTTCTCATCGAGGTCGATTTCGAGCCAATTGGCTCTCAATAAAGCAAGATTGTTACATCTTGGCCAACTAAAAAACTCGTTCGGTGTAAAGTAGCAATTTACCGCCTCACTTTTACTTTTTAGCACACCAAGTACATATCGACTCGTAGCACTTTTGAAAGCGCTAAAGTTGGTTGAGCGTTTTGACTGACTATTCCCAAGTAAATGGATGTACTTTTTAGACTCATGATTTTTACTAAACAAAGCTCTCACAAACTTAGGTGATTGCAGTTCAATTAAGTCATGAAAATCTCGCGGATAAGCAATAGCGTATCTGGGCCACTCAACGAGTGGCCTTTCTTTGAAGGCAAGCATATAATTTGGAAATGCAAAGTGCGTTTGGGGTATCGCCGGTCAAGCAACTCCTTGCGCCTTCCTTACATTTTCATTCCTTGATGACGCGAAAGCCAACACTGAACCGCATCCCACCGGAACAGGTAAATCCGCCCTACTTTTATTGAGGGGGGAGCAAACTGTTGAACTTTTCTGCTTTGTGGGTCAGCGCCTTCGCGAATTGCTTTACGCTGCAATGACAAACGATTGTGAAGCGAACGCTTCTCGATGTGTAAAATTTCACAAAGCTCTGAAGTAGAAAGATATTGAGTGGGTAACGACATGATAGTCCTCCAATACGTTTAAAAGAGTGAAGGGCATTATTCTTAATTTGCTTCATTATTTGGGCATTGCATTAACAACACCCATATCCTCTTTACGTATTGAAGGCAGCCAAAGAAAGGCGCCTGTTTTCGGTCACCGTAGTGACTCCCTTCGCAAGTTGCACACTTTAAGTGCGTGAAAATGAATATAGATGATTGAAAGTGAAGTATCAAGAAAAGAACAGATTGGATTAGCTGTACTTACCTAATGCTTAATTAATACCCCACTTAAACATTAAAATTGAAGTTCGTTGGTTAAATCGTTTAAAGTGCATTGCTCTAAAGGAATACGCTCTTGTGGCGTAATGGTAAGGAACCTATGAAACAAAACTTACATTGGCGTTATTACTTATCGCTTGAAGCTGACGTATATGCTTTATCGCGCTATGTTCACTTTGCCTCTGATAACTTCAGAACATACTCAATTGAGTTCGTTAAACTCTATCTTGCTATTTGCGCTGAAGTGGAAGTCGTACTTAAAGAGCTATGTGATATTGGCCCTGCTAAGAAATCTAACGAAGCAAATATCAAAATTTATCGCGAGTGGATAGTGAATAATCAACTCGGGTTAATAAATGAGACGGTACAGTCCTTTGAGTTCGAGTTGCATTACATGCCGTGGAAAACTTTTGAGGAAGATAAATCCCCTGCTTGGTGGTCAGACTATAACAGCGTAAAACATGAACGCAGAGAGCACTTCAAAAAAGCTAACCTCGGTAACGTGTTAGAGTCCCTAGCAGAGCTCTATATTGCGAATCTATACTTGGAAAGAGAGTTATTAGAACGATCTGGCTACAGTATTTTTCCCAAGAGTATTGGTGAAATCTTCTCAAGGCTTCCTCTTGGCCAAAAACTATTTCAACCTTTAGGCCTGCATGCAGACTTGATGAACTGGGCTTAGCCCATAATTGCGGACAAACTTATGGATATGCAGAAGTTACAGGAATACTTTTATAACAATTTGGGCACCATATTTTGGTCATCAATATTACTGTTAGGTGGGTCGATATTTACTATCTACTATGCGCATATCCAATATATGCCGAGTTTTGACGTTCAATCTTCAACGATGCTTTTAGGTGCAAGCGCCATTACTGCTTTCTTGATGCTTGTAATTATCTCAGTGGTTTTCATATTACCTGGTGAGTATTGGTATCGAACCTTTGGGAAAAGGATTCGAGAAAGTACACACTATAAAAACAAAAGTGAAACTTACAAAAATGTCCTTTGCGCAAGTTTGTTTCTATTCCCTCAAGCGACTATGTTCACATCTTTTTTTCTTGTTGAGAAGCCATATTGGGAAAATATTTTAAAAATAGGCATTATTTTATTTTTTATAATGACTTACATTTCTATAAAAACCGTTTCTCTCTTTGAAATTCCTAAAAAAAGTCAAAACACGTTGATTGAGGCGATAGAATACTGCTGGGCGTCTTTTATAAGTATTGTTGCATCACTATACCCTCTGCTGTTACTTAATTCATTATCAGAGGGAGCTGTTGATTTACAGTTAAACGAAATGACCATTATCGCGATTATTACAATATTAGGTATAAATACAATTACTGCGATGAGACCAAGTAGGATCTCTGCATTCATATTCTATGGGGTTATTTCATTATGTACCCTATTCATAGTATTGCTCAGCTTCAATGCAAGTACAACTATCTCCAAAGCTGTAATAAAGCTTTATGGATTTGGGAACTTTGAAATCAAAAGTTTAATCCTGAAGAAATCAGCATGTAACTATTTTAAGGCCCAAAACCTGCACGCTTCTACCAACTCAACCGATTTCTGTATCTACAAAGACGTTACTATCTTATCTAGCCTCGGTGAAAACTACTTTATAAAAATTGGGGAGCTAGAACACATAGTTGCCAAAGATCTTGTCTTATCCTGGTCGAGGGAGAGTAAGCCAAATAAAGCACAGGATGAAAAGGATGAACTAGCAAAAGAGTAGCTTTTTCCGCCCAAGTACATAAGCCGAGTTTACATACTCAAATTATAAACTAGCCTTAAGAAGCTGATTTTTTTTCGTAGCCAAATAATTTAGAGGACATGTTTATGAACGTACGGCACACTCCACCAAATGATGAAAGCATAGTTCACAAAGGCCAGAAAGGCGGAACCACTGGGTGTGGGTTTGATACCAAAGATAATCCATCACATTGGACTAACACGCATGATAAAGTGACCTGCAAAAAGAATGGCTGTAAAAACTAACCGAAGCCTTAAAAGGGCTGAACCAACCCATATTTCAGCCCTTTCTATAACTCAAAAAAGATATAACTTTTAATAATAAAACTCTCCCCTGTCGTCAGCCTCCCGAGCTTCTTGCTCCGTATATTCGTCGCCGTAAAAGTTTACGTTACCCATTCCATCATTGTGTTCATCAATAAACTTATCTTGGTCTGACTTTTTATCCCCACCGTCATCCAGCATGACTTCAAGGGCAAATATTGCTGTTGCCTTTAGCGCTTTAAGAAACATAACCACCTCATTAAAACTAAGAAATCCTGAGTATCTGCATTTCATTAAAGCTAAGAAACTCTTAGCTTTCAAGTTTAAATTGTAATCACATGAAAACTAACGATGACTCTCCGTTTCCTAAACGACTGAAAGAGGCCAGAAAGAAAAAAGGCTTATCGCAAAAACAGCTTGGTATCCTCTCCGGTATGGATGAATTCTCAGCTTCGGCGCGGATGAATCAGTATGAAAAAGGAGTTCACGCACCCGACTTCAAAACGGTTAAAGCACTCGCGAAGGTGCTAGAAGTGCCTACTGCCTTTTTGTTCTGTGAAGAAGATGAACTTGCTCTGCAATTAGCCGAATATCGCGCTAATGCCTCATTACCTTAAACAAGTTGGTTGCACGATGAGAAAACTTGCATTAACGATTTTGTCCTTGATGTCTTTTAATATATTCGCATGTGAGAACGTATCGATATATAGATTGATAGCCAATCCCAAGGTATTTAATGGAAAATGCATCGAAACAGTAGGCGTTATAAAAGTAGAGTTTGAAAGCTGGAAGCTATTTACCGATCGTGAGAGCTATGAACATTATGTGATTGAGAATTCTATCGATCATGACTTTTATCCCGACTATCAATCTGAGCAAAATTCTGATGAAGTGATAGCCGCTTTCAGCCTAGCTTATGAAGGTAAATTGGTCAGATATAAAGGCATATTTAAAGCTGGCGCAAGCAACGGCAAATTACCGAGTCCAACTGGGCGTTTTACAACTAACGAAGCGATTACAATTCTGTCGAAATATGATGTTCCAACCATGAAGGACAAGTAAAGACATACGCTATTGCTTTTATCGTGTGATTACTTTGTCCTATTCACGCGATAAAACCACACCGCAAAAAACGCCACCAAAGCCAAAATAAGTAAGTTGCTGACAATCACAGGACTCATTTAATAACTCCAAAACAAATGACAGCTTTAAGCCTAAGTGAGTTTGTTCGGGTCTGCAAATTTAGAGAAAACCCAGCCCTTTTAACCGAGGCATCATGAGCAATTTCCTCCTCTTTAAAAAGGGCTACGCCCCCGCTATGTCGAAGCGATAAATCGCTCGCTTCATAGCGGGGGGCTTGGGTTTTCAACGGTTATACGCAGAGCCGTATTTGCAGATTGAATTCTTGCTTGTCAAAGGCTAATCTAAAAGTGAAATAGCCCTTCGGGCATCAAAGAAAAACGGCGCTTTTCGGCTGCCGACACCACGTAGTGAGGACCCTCACGCTTTTCATTTTATGTCACGCGCGCCACGTTTATGGCGCTTTCAAATTCGGCGCTTAGTTGCTGCCGCGTCTACGTATCTGAGGTTTTTTATTTTGGCGAGATCAGTCCGAGCCATGCGTTGTCACGCTTAACAGGGGCGAATAGGCTTCAGTGCCGCTGAGCAACTGTGTTGCCAGTTAATCTTACAACCAAGGAGCAAATCATGACATTTAATGTAAATAAAGAAGTGAGCTTCTTAAAAGCTCAGTCACAACTCATTACTCGCAAGCGCAAGAAGCCTTCAAAGCTTGACCAATTTAGCTCTCAGCTACGAAAGCTTTTCGCAGCAGGTGCATCTAAAGCCGAATTACAGCGATGGCTTGCAAGGAAAGATATTCACGTGCAATGGACAACAGTGAAAAGGTGGTTAGATAAAAATGCCTAAATTCGCCAAAGCCGATACTCAAGCGCACAATGCAATCAAAACACTGACAAAAGCTAACCGAATTCGCTCTCTTGGCACCATACGAAACTATGAACAAGCGTTGAAAACGGTAGCCAGTTGGGCAAAAGACATTGGTATCAATGGTATTCAAGCCATGACTATTGAACAAGCCAGACACTACTTAGAGTATCGTTCTGAACTGGTTAGGCAGCAATCCGTTGATATGGAGCGCCAAGCTATACAAGCGATGATGCAAGTTAACGGCACGCTACAACCAAATGAAAAACTCTATCGCGTTAGCTCTAAACTCGACGAGATCAAACGAGCAAGGGCCTATACCGCTGAGCAGGCTCAATTTGTAGCAAAGCACCAAAGCCAGCGACATCAACTCGCGACACACCTCGCCTATGCAGCAGGCCTTCGTGCTCATGAGCTTCTTACTTTGGCTAAAAGTTCAGAGCGAGCACCAGACAAACGTGAAACCATAGAGTCAAAATGGCAAGGCCGTCAAGGTGAGCTGTACACGGTTCAAGGCAAAGGAGGTTTAATCCGTCATGTTCTTATACCTAGGCACTTAGCACAACAACTTGAAGCTAGGCGGCTAAGCCAACCCATTACGGTGGTTGATCGAAAAATCAATTATCTACAGCGGTATGATATCGCTGGCGGTAAAAAATGGTCAGACTCATTTCAGAAAGCCTCAAAACGCGCTTTGCTGTTTTCAACTGGCGCTCATGGACTTAGGCACAGTTACGCCCAAGAAAGAATGGTCGAGCTAAAAACATTGGGCTTAAAATATGAAACGGCCTTGAAGACCGTTTCCATCGAGATGGGACATTTTAGGGCAGAGATTACAGAGGTTTATCTTTAATAAATAAAACTCTAACTTTTATTTAGTTGTGTTCATTATCCTGCCGCTTCTTGAAGCGATTTATAGTAACTATCTAGGCAATTCCATCTCGGGACGGTTGAATGGATTATGTGCGGTAGAATCCTCTATCAAACGATCTATTTCGCCCAGATTGGGGAGTTCATATCAAAAAGACCAGGAAATTTGTCGGACATTACTTTAGAAATGACTTAAGTCACTCAGATCAATTTCCCTATTAATAAACCACAATCAATCATAAATTACGGTTGGGATATTGTGATGTATCCCTGTTTTTTGTGTCTCTTTGCATGGGGAAAAGCCATGCTCATTTTACCAAGCTCTACTAGAGGTGAAAGTTGCTTTTCTCTAATATTTTGCGCTGTACGGTCAACAAGCATAGCTATTGTACTCAATGGGATAAAATGACCTTTACACAACTCTAGAATAATTTTGTCCATAGCTTCGTTAGGTAATCGTCTTTTCTCTCTTGCTGGTTTTGATATTGCGTATAATCGTTGCTGTAACTCTTCATTCAATAGGTTAAAGTCATCAATGCATGGATAAGGCAGCTTTTCTGTAATTAAACGACCCATCTCATCTCTTATACTTCCATTATCAGTGATCAACTTATTGTAATCCGTTATCAACCCAATCTTATCCGTGATCATATGGCGACTATCAGTGATGATATTATTCAGAGATAACGGATTAACTGCGAAAACTTCATCAGGAGACGGGAGGCCTCAACTCCTGGCAAAGTATATGACTTATCTCTTTTAGAGCCATGCGGTATAAGAAAACCATGGTTCACAAGCTTTGGTAATGCAAGCGTAACTTCTCTTGAATGTAGGCTAGTTAATTGGCAAGCACGCTCATGATCAACCCAACCCTCTGCTGCAGCAGTTATGACAATACTTCGCTCAAGCTCATTGAGTTTATCAACCTTGCTGCCAAATTTTTGATTCAAAATTGCAGCTGTTTCTTCGGAAACTAAACTTACAATTGACAGTTCTAATAAGGTCTGCTCGAGCTCAGATTTTTCATGTAATCGAGGTACTCTCCAGTTTGCCCACTTCCAACCACTAAAAATTTTTGGTATGCCTGAACCTGAGCGTTCTCCCGCCCCAATCATCAAAAACATTTGATGCATGAGACGATTTCGACAGTCACTTTCGTAACCTTTTATTGCTTGCTCAGGAGGAATACGCATCAAGCCAGGGTTGCGAAAACCAAATAAATCAGGCCGTTTCACAACTAATACAGACAGTCTTCCACTATAATCCGCATGCACTAAAGTATTTACTAGCGCTTCTCGCAACGCCGTATGTACTTGTGTTTCATCTTGCCGAATTCCATCTTTTAGCTCAAAAGGAACCTTTAGATCTTCAGTGAGTTTCCGATAAGTTCTGCGATAAAAATCGAAAATATTACCTGACCACGTTCCATCGGGACAAATACGATCCACCCAACGCAATTCTGTTTTAGCTTCAGGTCTTTCTTGATAATCGACAAAGTAGTTTGGTGCTGCATCCCTTATAGCTTCCCAAGTTCCAAACATTAATATACCCGCAAGGGTCATTCCTTCTTGACCTGACTGCCGATCTTTCGCCCATCCACCAACTGAACGTAAAAATTCAAAATGACCCAGTTCCAGAGCTGGATGTCCCGGCTTTGCAACGGACAACAAACGTCTATATGCCTGAAGGCTCTCAATTTGTATATCCGACATATCAAAGTTTTTTAAAATTCTGTTGTCCCTGCTATCTTCTACTTGCTCAGCCATCATACGACGCACTTGCTCTTCTGAACATTTACGATCACCCTCGTGTAAACGTACATAGGTCTCAAGGATTGGCTGATTATTTAAATAAATAGGCTTTTGCTCGCGGCGCGCAGCTGGAATTTCGACTACAAGTACAGATTGCGCCTCTATATCAAGGACTTTTACACTGTGATCCGATAGCAGGTTAACATTCACTTTCTTTTTATTGTTCGCTATGTCAAACAACTGCTTTTTAACGACCTCTACATTCTGGATTCCAACTACGTTAAATTTCCCTTTCTTTTCTTGAATGCCAAGTACAACATAACCTCCACGGCTATTAGCCATAGCGCAATACGTAGGCCAAAAGTCTTCGGGTAACTTGCCTGTACCATCTTTGCCATGTGCAAGCTTAAACTCCAGCTCAGAAGATTCTGAAAGAGTTTGAATATCGATCAAATCACTTATATTTAGCATATTGAAAATATCCCTGTATCTTTGGCATTTTTTTGGAAGAGGTAACTCAGTACTTCCATTAGCTGAGTAAAAAACTAACAGCGTATACAAACAATTATTACACAAAAAATCATTAACTTGCGAACACAGACTGCTGCAACAGCTTACGTAAACTACCTAAACGATATGACATTTTCAGTTAACTTTGTTCCCCAATCTAAAAGTGCCTGTCGCCTTTCCTCCATATACTCTTGCAAATTATAAACCTTTTGAACCCCTTGAAGCTCATGGTTTAGTATCTTCTCGACAACAATCGGATCTGCACCAATATCTTTATCACCTAATCGCGTTGCTAGCGTTCGCCTTAAATCATGTGGAACAAATTTAGGCACTCCTAGCTCTTTGTGCTTCCGGTTAATTGCTTTCGATAATGAATGTCTATCAATAGGCTGTTCACCAGGTTTGACGTTAATACAGGTAGTGCTAGGGAAGACATATTCTGAGCTAAGGTAACTAAATGCAGCTCGCAGTTCATCAAGTAAAATCACCATATTTGGATTGATAGGTACTTTGTGAATACGCTCACCGCCTTTTTTCTGCTTAACTCGCTCTGCTGGGATCGTCCACATCATTTTATCGAAGTCGAACTCTTCCCATTTCGCGCCAGTCACCTCTTGCGGCCTACACCCTGTCAGCACGATAAACTTGAGTGCATAAATCACTTGAGCGCTGACACCTAGTTTTGGAAGCCGCCCGAACACTTGCAGAATTTCTTCAAATTCCAGCGCTCTTGTTCGTGACTTTTCTTCGCCACCTATATTTTTGCGCTTGAGTGAGGCTAAGGGATTACCCTGCAGTAAATCGCGATCAACGCCAAAATCAAACATCTGTTTTAAAATTGAGAGGGTTTTATTGGCTTGCGTGCCAGAACCTCGGTCTGTGATTGGGTCTAATACTTTGCTGATAATATCGCGTCGAGTGATGTCTTTGAGCTTAACAGCCCCGATTAAAGGTAGTACGTCTTTTGCAAACATACGTTCGATTTCGTCAGGGTCTTTGCGTTTTGGCTTGATGTAGCGTTGTAGGAACTCAGATGCGAGTGCTTGTACCGTCGGTGTATTCATTTCTTGTGCTTGCGCTTCAGCTTGCTTTTTTTGCTCTAGAAATACATCGATACCGCGAGAGACATCACCAATATATTGTTTTGCTAACTCTCTTGCTTTCAATGCACTTAACGCAGGCGAACGACCAAGCACTAAGCGTCTCTCTTTCGAGTTCTCTACCACCAATACGGTAGTAAAGGTAATACACTAATGAGCGCTTACCATCTTTGTTTGGTTTGCCTACATTGAGATAAAAACCAGACAGCTCAGTGTCGGTTACACGAGTGATTTCAAGAGGAATACTTTTGATAACCGATTCGGTTAATTTTGCAGAAATTGAAGCCATTTTTCGCACACCTAGTTTAAAGCAAAAAATTTATCGCATAGTTATCGCACCATCTATTTTTTGCGCACGCTCATTCACGTTCGTTCACTAGATATAATTAAAGCTACATTTTTCATCAAGAACAATTGGTTATATAGTTAGCCAACACTTCACGTTGCGTCACTTTCACGCACTTTCGTACACGTATCTGCACAGGTTATTTTTATGGGGTGTCAGGGGTCGCAGGTTCAAATCCTGCTATGCCGACCATTTTTCCTTCCCCTATTTTTTATATTATTCTCGTTTTTTAGCTCTTAACTTAGCCACTATAAAATCCTCATGCGTGACATACAAAAGCCCAGCAATGCGACGGATAAGATGTTCTTCATGACTGTCTATTTCGCCATCCGCTAAAGCCATTTGCCACAACAAGGTTAAGATCTCAATACGCTCTTCACTGCTGGTTTGATTGTTTATCGCTTTAGAAAAGGCATAAAGGTCGATGGCTTCATCCACTTTACCCTTCGCATCTCGCACAAGTTCTTCAGCTTCTTGCGACGTTAGAGCTAATCGATTTTGCAATACACGAATCGCTAAGGCTTGCTCTTCCGGATGCAAATTCTGGTCGGCTTGCATCACCTCCACCAGCAACGCGCCCAGTGCAAGATTGAATTCATGCTTGGGAATACCAGAGCTTTGATCACTGATACATAACCAATTTTTAATTTTCGCGAGCATGTTGTCTCCATTCATTCTAAGCTACACTAGTGACAAAGGATCTGTCGTAAAAGGAACATCATGCCTTTCAATAAACGCCTATTTGCGCTCACAACCATTCTCATTCTAGCGGGATGTTCGTCAACGCCCGTGCCGTTGGGGCAAGCCGAACGCCTATATGATTTTGATCATCAGGTTCATTATACTCAGACTCGCTATTCAGACGAGAGTTTCCTTGTCAGTATTGATAGCGACAGTTATGCCCATTTTCAACAACAAAGTACCTTTTTATTGCGTCATGCTGAACGTCTTTGCCAAGCTAACGATCCCGTTCTAACCATCAAAAACGGTATTCAAGATTTTGACCGTTTTCCTCAAAAGATTCGTCCATTTCAGCCCAACTTACTCGTGTGGATACGCTGCGAAAAGCCAAAATCACTCTCTATCGAAATGCTGAAAAACACCGGCGATAATTCAACGGCCAAACCGTAATTGGCCGTAATTTCAACATCTTCTGCAATCAACTAGTCTTCATAACCCCATGGCGCTTTTGGCGGTGTAACTGGTTTAGTCAGGTCAAAGTCCACTCTGAACTCTCGCCCTTCTCGAATTAAGCGATAACTAAACGTATGGTCGTACACATACATCTGCCAAATATTGGTGATCGATTGCGCCATACCTAAGCGCGCAAACAACTCTTTGGAATATTGGTCGGCTGGGAAAGACTGAACTTGGTTGAAGCCCGCATCGGTAGTATGGCCGCCATACATGGTCGACGTGTCGTCACTGCCATCCTCGTGACGATGATCGTGTTTTAAGCTTAAGCCACTACCCGTTTTAGTGATAATCCAAGTACGAGAAGCGTCTTCACCTACATGAAAGGGGATCTGTAGCTCTTTCTCGTTACAACGGCGCACGTGCATCACTAATTTGGCTGTATCAAACTTACTCGGGCCTTGGTTATCGACCACCACTTTACCTTGAAAGGCTTTGCCACACAGCGCGGATAAATGATTGAAAAATGCATCATGGGTTGGAATTGAAACTAAAGGCGCGGGACGTGCCAACGCTGAGGCACTACTCAGCAACAAACTCAATGCGACAAAGCTTTTCATTCAACGTACCTAAAATAACAAAAGCCAAAGGGTAAATGCCCTTTGGCTTTTTGAATATACGAATGCGATTAATGAACACGGATAAGCGCTCAGTTTAAGCGAGATACCACGCTTCTTGCCAAGGTCGCTCTTTTGCAAGGTTCGCTTCGTAAGCATCAATTGCGGCGTTTAGTTGTTCCGTCTCGCCGATAAAATCAAGGCCACTAAGTAGACGCGCTTTAATATCCGGTCGGACATCAAAATGAATAGCCTCAAAGTCCGGCGAGTGGATCAACTGATTTTCTAAATCAATTTCAATGTGCACTTGTTCGTTCGCTTCACACACCGCAAACAGTGCATCTATCGTCGCGACGGGTAACGCAACGCACAACATTTGATTGTTACCACAGTTGTTGAAGAAAATATCCGCAAAGCTTTCTGCCAGAATCACGTTAAAGCCATATTGTTTTAACGCCCAAGGCGCGTGTTCACGAGACGAACCACAGCCAAAATTATCGCGCGTTAACAAAACACTCGCCCCTTGATATTGAGGGAAGTTCAACACAAACGCCGGATCAGGTTGACCATTATCCAGGTAACGCCAATCGTAAAACAACGCGGCATCAAAACCATCACGACTCGTCGAAGTCAAAAACTGCTTGGGAATAATTTGGTCCGTATCCACATTGTTTTTATCAAGCGGTGCAACTAATCCATGGTGATAGATGCTCATACTGCTTCTCCTCGAATATCCGTAAAGTGACCCGCAATCGCAGCCGCCGCAGCCATTGCAGGACTCACTAGATGCGTTCGTCCACCTCGCCCTTGACGACCTTCAAAATTGCGGTTCGATGTAGATGCACAGCGCTTACCTGGTCTCAAACGGTCATCATTCATCGCCAGACACATTGAACACCCTGGCTCTCGCCATTCGAACCCTGCAGCAACGAAAATGTCTGCTAACCCTTCTTGTTCCGCTTGCTGCTTCACTAAGCCAGACCCAGGCACCACCAAGGCTTCCACCCCTTCTGCGACTTTTTTACCTTTCACGATTTCCGCCGCTGCCCGTAAGTCTTCGATACGGCTGTTTGTACATGAACCAATAAACACGGTATCAACTTTCGCATCACTTAGTTTCTGGCCCGCTTCTAGCCCCATGTATTTCAACGCTGAGCGCATTGCGTCAGCTTTGATTAGATCAGGTTCAACATCTGGGTTTGGCACTAATTCATCAATGCCTATCACTTGTTCTGGACTGGTGCCCCACGTGACTTGCGGTTGAATTTCATCGGCATGTAAGGTCACTGTGTGGTCAAATACCGCGCCTTCATCGGTACACAACGTTCGCCAATACGCAACGGCTTTGGTGAAGTCCTCTCCCTTCGGTGCAAATTGACGACCTTCCAAATAGGCAAAGGTGATTTCATCCGGCGCAATTAAACCCGCTTTGGCGCCCATTTCAATGCTCATATTACAAAGCGTCATTCGCGCTTCCATTGACAGTGCTTCAATTGCTGTGCCACAGAACTCCGCAACGTATCCTGTGCCGCCAGCAGTGCCCAGCTTACCAATGACAGCAAGAATTAAGTCCTTCGCCGTCACTGTCGGGCGAAGCGTGCCTTTCACTTCAATTTTTAATGATTTGGCTTTCTTCTGTTGCAATGTTTGGGTCGCTAAAACGTGTTCAACTTCAGACGTGCCAATCCCGTGCGCCAACGCACCAAACGCACCATGCGTTGATGTGTGGCTGTCACCACAGACAATGGTCGTTCCTGGTAATGTAACGCCAAGCTCAGGCCCCATGACGTGAACAATGCCTTGATTGATTGAATTAAGGTCGTACAACGTGATCCCGAACTCTTCACAGTTTTTAGCCAATGCTAACAACTGATTGCGAGAAACTTCGCTTGCCGCATCCAAAGATCGACTTTTCGTTGAGACGTTATGATCCATTGTCGCAAAGGTTTTCTCTGGACATCGGACATTGCGACCTTGCTCACGCAATCCCGCAAAAGCTTGCGGTGAGGTCACCTCATGGACTAAATGACGGTCAATATAAAGTAAATCCGTTTGCGCATTTATTTTCTCAACCACATGCGCTTGCCAAATTTTATCGTAAAGTGTTTGTGCCACTTGCTACATCCTTACATTCTGGAGAGAAACTACGCGATTCGCTGTACGATTGCTTTAGCAACGTCTAACGTCGTGTAACCTGCATTTGGATAGATATCCGGTGTGCCGACGCCCGCAGCCACGGCTTCAGCGACGGCTTTTTCAATACAGCGAGCCGCTTCATCTTGACCAAGCGAGTAACGTAGCATCAGAGCTGCACTTAGAATTTGTGCAATCGGATTTGCAATCCCCTTGCCCGCGATATCTGGCGCAGAGCCACCAGCTGGTTCATACAAGCCAAAGCCTGATTGATTCACGCTCGCGGATGGTAATAACCCCATAGAGCCGGTGATCATGGCGCATTCATCCGATAAAATGTCACCAAATAAGTTATCGCACAGTAGCACATCAAACTGACTTGGTTGTTTAACCAACTGCATTGCTGCGTTATCAATGTAAATATGAGCAAGCGTGACGTCGGGATAGTCTTTACTGACTTCAATGACAACTTCTCGCCAAAGCACGCTAGATGCTAAAACGTTGGCTTTGTCCACTGAAGTGACGTGATTACTACGCAACCGAGCCGCCTCAAAGGCGAAGCGAGCAATACGCTCTATTTCTGCTCGAGCATAACGTTGCGTGTCAAAAGCCGCTTCTTCTGCACCTTCGCCTGAACGCCCCTTCTCACCAAAGTAGATACCACCAGTGAGTTCGCGCACGCACAGAATATCAAACCCTTTGGCACTAATATCCGCACGCAATGGTGATGCGGCACTTAATGCGGGTAACAATTGAGCCGGACGCAAATTACAAAAAAGACTAAAGTGCTTACGCAGAGGTAATAACGATGCACGTTCAGGTTGCTGATGAGGTGGAAGATGCTCCCACTTTGGACCACCAACTGAGCCAAATAAGATGGCATCCGCCGCTTCACAGGCTTTCAACGTGACATCAGGCAGCGCTTCACCATGCGCGTCAATGGCCGCACCGCCAACCAATTGGTGTTGCATCGTCAAATGGAAATTAAATTTTTGACTTACCGCATCGAGCACTTGCTCCGCTGCCGCCATAACTTCTGGACCGATCCCATCACCTGGTAAAACGGCTACTTGATAACTTGGTTGGCTCATCCTGCTTTCCTTTGTTGCTTTAAATCAGATACTTGTTGTGCACGGTAAATTAGGTTGTACACGCGAATTAAGGCTCTCACCGACGCTTCCACGATATCCGCGGCAAGGCCTGCACCGTGATATTGACGTCCGTCATATTTGGCGATGATGTCAACTTGACCTAAGGAGCTTGCCCCTTGTCCTGTGGCATCTAAGTTGTATTCAATGATCTCCACTTCCATGCCAGTGACACGCTCAATGGCTAGGAACGACGCTTCGACAGGGCCATTACCCGTCGCGGCTTCTTGACTGGCAACACCACCAATAGTCATACCGATAGTTGCACTGGCCACTGACTGTGAATTGGACGTGGAGTTCACAAACTGCAACTGGTAGTGCTCATCTTTATCGTTAATTTGATTAAAATAAATCATCGCTTCAAGGTCGTAGTCGTAGACGGTTCCTTTTTGATCGGCAAGCGCTAGGAAGCTCTCGTATAAGCTATCCATATCATAATCGCCCTTTTGATACCCAAGCTCTTCCAAGCGATGTTCAATTACATGGCGGCCTGAACGTGAGGTCATATTCAATTGATTACTTGGTACACCAACACTTTCTGGCGACATGATTTCATAGGTATTTTGTGCTTTTAATACGCCATCTTGGTGAATACCTGAACTGTGGGCAAATGCATTCTCACCCACAATGGCTTTGTTAGGTTGAACCGGCATATTGCAGATCTTAGACACCTGACGTGACGCACGGTAAATTTCTTCGTCGCGAATGCCTGTATGCACTTTCAAATGGTCTTGGCGCATTTTGATGATCATCGCAATTTCTTCTAATGAGCAATTGCCAGCACGTTCACCAATACCATTGATAGTACACTCAATTTGTCTCGCGCCCGCTTGAACGGCCGCGATAGAATTCGCAACGGCAAGGCCTAGGTCATTGTGGCAATGCACACTCAAACGCGCCTTATCGATATTAGGCACATTGTTGCGTAAGTGATAAATCATCGCAGCGTATTCATCCGGTGTGACGTAGCCAACCGTGTCTGGCAAGTTTATCGTCGAAGCACCCGCGTTAATCGCAGCTTCCACTATTCGACATAAATGGTCGTGTGGCGTTCTACCCGCATCTTCACACGAAAACTCAACATCGTCGGTGTATTGGCGTGCCAATTTGATGGATTTCACCGCCATCTCTGTTGCATCTGCCAAACTCATTCGCAATTTATGCTCAAGGTGTAACGGACTCGTCGCGATAAACGTGTGAATACGACCTTGATCAGCAGGACGAAGTGCTTCACCACATGCTTCAATGTCTTTTGCTACAGCACGCGCCAATCCACAAATTACAGGACCTTTAACCTCTGTCGCAATGCGTTGCACTGCACGAAAATCTGCAGGACTCGAGACCGGAAAACCCACTTCCATTACGTCGACGTTCAAGCGGCTGATAGCATGAGCGAGTTGCAGCTTGTCTGTTTCCGTTAGACTCGCTTTTAACGCCTGTTCGCCGTCTCGTAATGTCGTGTCAAAAATCCAAACCTTGTCCTGCATATCTGTTTCCTCATTCCCAAAAATAAAAAACCCCCGCTAGTGCGGGGGTAAACATGTGGTTACTTAATGCGCAACTACGCCCCGCTCCTGCACCTTGGCAGAATCAGATTGAGGAGTAGTGACAATAAAGTGAACATTTGCATTAAAAGTATACCTGTCGATGAATTGGTCAATTTGTACCACGGACAAGGAAAGCGAATCAAGCATAAAAAATTCAACTTATAGGCGAAAAGCAATTACAAACAAGCTATAAATTACAGATAAAAATAAATTATTGGATTATAAATGCAAAACAACAAGGACTAAGCCAATGACAAGCCAATATGAAGGGAATATGGGACAGAAAAATTTTTTATCAAAAAGGGTAAATAAACTCGCGCCTATCGCCGCCGCGTAAGCCAATGGTTTACTTGTGTGCCAAAACGTTAGTGAAACAACGCGTTGTGCTTTAAGAGTTGTGTGGAAGAACGAATGTTACAATGACCCATAATGTCCCGCACCACGCGCGATGTAACGTAGTTGCCAGATCAATCTTTCGGTAAGCTCTTTGCGCTGTGCTTGGTCTTGATCTAATGCTTCCGCGCCAGAACTAAAGACCAGAGTGACCATCGCCTCCGCTTGAATATAAGCGTGGAGCGATTCGCAGTGCGTCTCGCTTTCTAAGTAATGCGCTAATTCTAATATAAAATGTTGAATCTCTCGTGCTACAGCCGCGCGAAATGCTTTCGAGGTACCTGAACGTTCGCGCAAAAGCAGCCGGAATTGGTTACTTGAGGTATCGATAAATTCCATAAACGTATTTACCGACGTTTGAATAACGCTTCCACCATTAGCAATTCGACGGCGCGCTTGACGCATTAACTGGCGAAGCGTTAAGCCAGCCTCGTCGACCATCGTTAAACCCAGCTCGTTCATGTCTTTAAAATGTCGATAAAACGATGTTGGTGCAATACCCGCTTCTCTGGCCACTTCACGCAAACTCAAATTGGAAAAACTGTGCTCCGCACTTAACTGGTTAAACGCGGCTTCAATTAGTGCTTCACGCGTTTTTTGTTTTTGTTGAGCACGAATGCCAGACATGACGTTCTCCAAGTGAAAAAGACCGAAAGCGTTCTTCTGTTGTCGTAAATAGGAAAGAATGACTACTTTGCCAATGCGCTTTGGCATAACAGGCAAATTAAAACAAAGCTCGCTGAACGATACAAGTAATACCTTATTTATCCGGAAAATAGCCGATGACCGAACAACGCCAACCACCCAATTTAAACACCGCTGTTAAGTCAGATTATGTCACCACGATTTTCATGTTCTACACTCAACACAAGATGGTGAGGTTGAGCTTGTGCTTATTTCGTTGCGTCACTGGTATTTCCTAGGCTGCGATAGATCAAATTATTGCCAAAATACGTCCCCTTAACATTGACTCATCGCTGGTTTGCGACTATTTTAGCGTACAGTTGTACGCTGAGATTTTAAAAGTCATGAAAAATCCCCCTTTAATTTGGAAGAATATTCTATTTTTTAGTCTGTCGTTTTTAGCGGCAGTAACCCTTGTACCTTGGTATGGATTCGAATACGGGTACACTGCTGCGAACTGGATTGCCTTTGTTGTCTGTATGTTTTATGCCGGTCTGTCTATCACAGCAGGTTACCACCGCTTGTGGGCACATAAAGCGTACGATGCCCACCCCGTCGTACAGGTTATTTTTGCGCTTGGTGGTGCATTTGCACTGCAAAACAGTGCGTTGCATTGGAGTTCTGATCACCGCGTACACCATGGTCATGTTGATGACGTAGAAAAAGATCCTTATGCCGCCACCAAAGGTTTCTGGTTTAGCCATATCGGTTGGATGTTGCGTGACTATCAAGGGGAAAGTTATGGCGATTACAGCAATGCGAGAGACTTACAGAAAAACAACGTCGTCGTGTGGCAACATCGTCATTATATGAAATTAGTCTTATTGACGAACATTGGTATTCCCGTCTTACTAGGGCTGCTGTTCGACGATTTTGTAGGCATGCTGTTGTTGTGTGGTGTACTGAGGTTGGTGTTAAGTCAGCATTTTACTTTCTTTATCAACTCGCTCGCTCACATTTGGGGTTCGCGTCCTTACACCGAAAAGAATACCGCGCGCGACAACGGCTTCTTGGCGTTATTCACCTATGGCGAGGGATACCACAATTTCCACCACATTTTCGCCAGTGATTATCGTAACGGCATTAAATGGTATCACTATGATCCGACAAAATGGATTATTCGCACCATGGCAATGTTAGGCCTTGCGAGCAAACTTAAACGCACACCGGTTGAACGCATTGAGAAAGCGAAAGCAGAAACCTTGCTGAATCGTACTCAAGGTCGTCTTGCAAAATTGCCTTTAGCGCAAGATAAGCTTACATTGTTACACCAAGAGTATGAATTACTTCTGAAAAAATTGCAGACCTTCTGTGCTTTGCAAAAACAAGTTTTAGAAGTGAAGAAAAATGCCATGTTAGCGCAATGCGATAAACATGCTTTACTAAAACAATATCAAGAGACTCGAACAGGCTTGGCAAACACAAAAGCAAGCTTGGCTCGCGCTTAACGCGAGGCTTCTGAAGGCCGCTTAAACCTTTGGTCACAGCCTCAAATTAGAAGTAAGGAGAGGCTGTGGCAAAAACCAACCCAGCGACAGCAACATCTGTCGAAACACCGAAACCCGCATTCCAATACGACGCTATCATCATCGGCACAGGCCCTGGTGGTGAAGGCGCGGCAATGAATTTGTCCAAACGCAATAAACGCGTCGCCGTGGTAGAGCGCCTGCAAGCAGTAGGCGGTGGTTGCGTGCATTGGGGTACAATTCCATCGAAAGCTCTGCGCCACTCAGTTAGTCGTTTTATTGAGTTTAAAGCCAGTCCATTTTATCGGATCTCTGAACGCAACCAGCGTATGACGTTTTCAGATATTCTCAATCACGCCAGCGACGTGATAGGTAAACAAGCCAGCCTGCGCTCTAGCTTCTATGAACGTAATCGCATCACGTTATTTCAAGGTGATGCCAGTTTTGTCGACCGATACACCGTAAAAATCACACACCCTGATGGCACGTTTGAATTGGTTACAGCGCCGATAGTGGTGATTGCCACAGGCTCAAGGCCATATCGTCCAAAAGAAATTGATTTTAACCACCCTCGTGTTTACGACAGCGATACTATTTTAAGTCTCAAAACAGATCCACAACGCATCATGATTTACGGTGCTGGTGTCATTGGCTGTGAATATGCGTCAATCTTTAAAGGCCTTGGGGCCAAAGTCGATTTGATAAACACTCGTGAACGTCTTTTGGCCTTTATGGACGATGAAATCTCTGACGCGCTGAGTTACCACTTTTGGAACAATGGTATTGTTATTCGCCACAATGAAGAGTTTGATCACGTTGAAACACGTGAAGATTGCGTCATTTTACATTTGCGTTCGGGCAAAAAAGTCAAAGCAGATTGCTTGTTGTTTGCCAATGGGCGTACAGGTAACACGGATTCTCTAAACCTTGCTGCGGTGGGTCTAAAAGCGGATGGACGTGGTCAATTGAAAGTGAATCAAGCCTACCAAACCGAGATTGATAACATTTACGCGGTTGGCGATGTCATTGGTTACCCAAGCTTGGCCAGTGCAGCCTTTGATCAGGGCCGTATTGCCGCAGATGCCATTATTCGCGGCAATAAAGATGAAAAGCTCATCATCGATATCCCAACGGGGATATACACTATTCCAGAGATGAGTTCCGTTGGAAAAACAGAGCAAGAGCTCACTGCGGCTAAAATTCCCTATGAAGTTGGGCGTGCGCAATTCAAACATTTGGCCCGCGCGCAAATCACGGGCACAGAAGTGGGTAGCCTAAAAATATTGTTCCATGCAGATACCAAAGAAATTCTCGGCGTACATTGTTTTGGTGAGCGTGCGTCCGAAATTATCCATATCGGCCAAGCTATTATGGAACAGAAAAATGGCGGTAATAATGTCGAGTATTTCGTCAACACGACGTTTAACTATCCAACCATGGCTGAAGCCTATCGTGTTGCGGCATTAAACGGCTTAAATCGATTGTGTGACTAATACCAAGCTCTAACAAGCACGCGGCGGTCACACATCCGATTATTTCACGAAGGCAGGTTCCCTGCCTTTTTTATTACTCAAAAGTTAACCGATTGTAATACATTGTAATCATTTATCCGTTGATTTCCCCGATACCCAGCTTCGCCTATTCAGTAATTTGAACGCCAAGGCAACCCGTTCACCTTGAAAAGTAATTAATTACTTACTCAGATAGCAATCATTTAAGGCAAGTAAATTGCTTGCAGTAAGGAAAAACATAACAAGGTGAGCTTACTTTGGAGTCATACATGGATATTCGCTCACAATCACTATCTGCTTCTACTTTTCAATCTTCTGCAACGCCAGAATTGACGGTAGAACTCACTAAATATTTACATCAACAACTCACCCCGATTGCGTCAGATTCGCTCACCATTGAAGTCGCGGGGGACAACCACAAACAACTAGTCTATGGTCACTCCCCGAGCGCCATTAACCAACCTATATGCAGTTTTCCGATTATGTATCAACGCCGGCAAGTGGGCGCACTAAATTTATTTCGCCGACAGGTGATCAAATCACTGTCACAAGAGCACCTGCACCAAATTTCCAAGGCAGTTGCATTTCTTATCCAACGTAACAGCACCCATCACCGTTGTGATAAGCAACTTGGTCGCACTCTACCCTTAATTGGTTTTAGTGATGCTATTTTTCAACTCGATAGCCAAATAGAACGTGCAGCAAGTGCCAGATACCCCGTTATTGTGCAAGGCGAAAGTGGCTGTGAGAAGCTCAACGTCGCGTGCGCGGTCCATTTCAACGACCCGTCGAGGCAAGGCGCATTTATCGAGCTAGACTGCCAATTATTCCAAAATGACGTCGCATCGTTTTTATCTCGTTTTCAAGATTCTGTGCGAAGAGCACGCGCGGACTCCTTGCTGCTTAGCCATATTGACCAACTCCCTTATAGTGCTCAGTTGCAACTCGCAGATATGATGACCGACTGTTCTGACGACCATGATGCTTGTGGCTTAAGAGACGTTCGCGTGATGGTTAGTACTTCACAGTCCTTATCCCAACTCACTCGGGATGGGCGTTTTTCCGTCGCGTTATTTACACGGTTGGATTTCCTAACTTTAGTGGTGCCACCACTGCGAGATAGACCTAACGACCTTGCAGAGATCATTGAACGAATGATAGAACAGCACAAATTGTTTGACGATCAGTATGTTGAACCTCTTGCTAAGCACTTTTTGTGTAAATATCAGTGGCCTGGTAACTACTCCGAGCTCGAGAAAACGTTAGTTCAACTCCTCACATTTTCGAAACAAAATCCGGTATCCATTGACGATTTAAATGCGCTCACTCCACACATTCTCGGTGCACCAACGCCAGCTGAGCCTTCTCCTCTTCAGTCAAATCAACACCGTAAGCTAGAACTGCAATTGCAATGCGTGCAGTTATTACATAGAGAAGATTACGAAGCGTTTGCTCATCTTCATCCGGGACTCGCCAAAGCACTTAAGTATATTGGTGAGCAATGGCAGCAGGATTTGTCATTAACCAACGTAGCGAGTAATGCTTTCGTCAGTCCGTCTCATCTGTCGTACCTGTTCAAAAAGAATTTAGAGCGCAGTTTCAAGCAAATTTTGACGGAATTACGTATCGAAAAAGCGAAATCTAAAATTGAAGCCAATCCTCACATTCGGATCACCGATTTGTGTCTGGATGTCGGTTTTGGTGATCTAAGTCATTTCGAGAAAGTGTTTCGTCGTTACACCAACGAAACGCCTCGTGAGTATAAAAAACGCTTTCATCTCTAGCCAGCAAACTGCTGGCTTTTTGTTGCAACATAATGCTTTTTAACTACTTTTAGCCGCCTTTTCCCGATTTATAACCCGAGTAATCTTTTACGCTAGTGTTGCCCAACTCTAAATAAGGAGACATCATGTTGGCAACAAAACAACCCCGCTTGGCGCTCACACAGTGCCAATTCGCTTTACTGGCATTGGTTCATACGCCCGTACTTGCCGCCAGTGATTTTTCGATCCCCATTTCGGTATCAGGCATGCTCAAAGCTGATGCCATCTATGACTTGTCCGGTCTACGTGGCGACCGAGCAGATTACCTCGCAACTCAAGCTGGAAGTGATTCACCCTACAGTCGATTTCATATGCGAGAAAGTCGACTGAAAGTGCAATGGCAAGATGCTCAACATAACGTGTCTGGTGTGATTGAAGGCGACTTTTTTGCCAATGGCACGCACTCAAGTAGCAGCATAGAACGAATTGCAAATGGCGATACGGGCCGATTACGCCACGCCTACCTTTCCGGCAATCAATGGTTAATTGGCCAGACTTGGTCAAATTTTGTGGATGTCCGCAGTTTTCCCGAAACCCTCGATTTCTCAAACGATACGGGTCAAGCGTTTGTGCGCCAAACACAAATTCGTTACAGCCAACCTTGGCAACAATTCATCCTTTCAGCCTCCCTCGAAAACCCTGAGTCGGATGTCATTAATGAAAGCGGTGTACAAACCTATTCTTCGGATACCCTACCCGACGCAACATTGCGTCTACTTCAGCAACACAGTAAAGGCCATTGGTCGGTTCAAGTCGTCCTGCGCCAATTGTCTGTGACGCAAAATCAGCAAACTCATGACGTATTTGGGGGCGGAGCTGCGGTGTCCGGCCGTTGGTATTTTGGCGAGACGACTCATCTTCGCTGGCACTTTACCTGTGGCAAGGGATTAGGTCGCTATTTACAAGAAGCAAGTGGCTACGCGGCAACATTTGATGGTCAAACCCTCAACGCATTAACAAGCAAAGGCGGTTATCTAGCCCTGCAACATCATTGGTTCCCGACTCTACGCAGTAACGTAAGTATTGGCGCACTCAAGATTGATTTGCCAACCTCTCTTCAAGACAACCAACGTCTGAATACGTTGCTTTCCAGTCACATTAATACCATTTGGAAATCCTCCAACGTACTGGAGTTCGGCTTGGAATGGTCGTGGTTTGAGCGCGCCCAATACGCTCAACCAACGGTGACACAGCACCTCCATGGTTCTCGCCTGCAGGCCTCGATGAAATACCAATTTTAAACAAGGAGTCGAAAATGAACACCTGCTTACGCTTATGGTTTGCGCTGTGTCTAAGCTTTTTTATGTTGGCTGCGCAGGCTAAAAACACATTGCAAAATAGCATTGAAGCCCATTTTACAACGAGGCGAACTCCGCATCGCAATGTATCAACACGACACACCACCTTTCTATTTCACTCAAGACAACGCGCTGACCGGCTTAGATGTCGAGCTGATGCAAGGCTTCGCCAACCACCTTGGCATACCTGCCCGCTTCTTACGCCATGCAAAGACTTTAAACGAAGCTGTCCAAATGGTCGAAGAAGGTAAAGCGGACATTGCCATCTGCAAGCTGTCAATCACCTTTAATCGCGCACAAAAAGTCCTCTTTACCAAGCCTTACATCCGGCTGCGCAAAGCGTTGCTAATCAATCGCGTGCTACTACAAAAACAACAAGGTAAACGGTCCAAATATGAAACGATACAAACCTTAGAAGGGAAACTCGCAGTGATTGGCAATTCTTCTTACGAAGATTACGCCAAACAACGTTTTGTTCATATGGAGATAGTGCCCTACCCAACGTGGCAGGACGCAGTGAACGCCGTACGCCAGCAACAAGTGGTTGCAGCCTTCAGAGATGAAGTGGAAATCAAAAAGGTGATCGTGGATAACAATAACGATGCAGTCAACGTTATGACCGTGGTGCTCGACAACGATTTTGATAACAAAGGTATCGCCGTTTCGCGAGATGCGGGTTACTTGAAGTACCTGTTGGAGCTGTACATGGACAACCTCAACTTAGAATTAACCGCCAACAGAGTGTTGTTTGATTACCCCAAATTAATTGAACACATTCATCGTAACCAACTAAAGGAAGACTAAATCATGCCTAAGATCCCTTTAAATTTGCAATGGCTACGTTCGAGCTGGACGGTCTTCTTTGGTGCGCTAGTTGGTATTTACATTGGCCTATATGACACCCAATATCTTTCTATCGTTGCGCCGCTAGGTCAGTTTTACCTCGATGTGCTGACCATGTGTATTTTACCTATTCTGCTTACTGCTATCTCACTCAGTATTGGTCGCCTGTTGAAACAAGCGAATAGCCAATGGTTGCTGCTGCGCCTATCGTTGGTCTTTTTTGCCTGTTTGTTAGGCGCAAGCACGCTTGGCGCACTCGCTGGTGCGATTTTCACCCCTGGCAGCCAATTAGATACGGAATCGCTAAAAGCCATTGGACAAATCATTCAAGATTTCTCCAATGCCGATCTGGTGGTGGATTTGCATACGCCGTATGAAGCGCCTCCTGAACAATCCATGCTTCAGGCATTTCTGTTTAGCTTAGTGCCCGCCAATATTTTTTCCGCACTCAGTCACGGGTATACCGTAAAAGTGTTGTTCTTCGCACTGTTGTTTGGTTTTGCCATTGGTGCAATTCGCCAACAAGCCTCTGACCATTTGTGCCTCTCATTTGAAGGGATCTATGCTGCGTTTACAAAAATAGTGCAATGGATGATGTATCTCTTCCCATTCGGTTTGTGTGGTCTACTTGCCAGTACATTGTCGAAGATTGGTGGCGAAGCCTTGGTGGCTATGATCAAGTTTGTGCCCGTCGTAATACTCGCCTTTATTTCATGGTTTCTGATTGTCTACGCGTTGATGTGCTGGCGCTTAAAGCATTGGGTTATGCCGTTTACGGCGCTAAAAGAACCAATGACGATTTCGCTTGGCACAGCAAACACCATGGCCAGTTTACCAAGCGCATTAAAATCCATGCATGAACAATTTGGTTATGACAAACAAAGTGTGGATCTCCTTATTCCACTCACCTTCAATCTGTGCCGTATTGGTCCGACACTCTATTTCGCGCTCGCGACCATGTTTGTTATCCAAATCTACAACGTGGATCTGACGTTCGGCGTGTTTATGGTGGTGGTACTCGGTTCCTTGCTTGCAGGGACCGCAACGGCGGGGTCATCGGGTGTTTCAATGCTAACGATGTTGAGTTTGGTCTCGGGACCACTCGGTTTACCTTTGGATGCGGTACTTATTCTGTTTGTGGTGGTAGACCCTATCATCGCGCCATTTAGAGTGATGGCTATCGTACATAGTGCCTGTGCAATTGTGACCTGGGTGCTACCGAAACCGGCGCACCCGATGCAAACACCGCTTGTCTCAACACATTAGCAACTTGCGGCTTGAGTCAGTTGTCGCTTAGCCAGATGGCGATTGATCATTTGGCTAAGCAGCAGCGAACATGCCGCCAGCGCTGCACCAAAGTAAAACACCAATGCATTGTCGTACAACCACACAATACCGAATGCCGCAGGGATAACAACCGCAGCAATGTGATTGATGGTAAAACTCACCCCAGCTGTTGAAGCAATGTCTTCAGGCTCTGCAATTTTCTGAAAATAGGTTTTCAGTGCAATCGCCATCGCGAAGAACACATGGTCAACGACATACAGCGTCGCGGCCAATTCACTGGATTCCACCAGCGCATAGCCAATGAACACCACAATCAAACCACTGTATTCAATCGTGAGCGCGCGTTGTTCGCCAATGCGACTGATCATTTGCCCAATTTTAGGCGCTAGGAAGATGTTAATGACGTGGTTAAGCATGTACAACGTCGTAATTTGTGCGACATCAAAACCGAACTTTTCCACCATCAAGAAACCCGCAAACACCATAAAAATTTGTCGACGTGCTCCAGAAAAGAACGTTAACAAGTAGTACAAGGTGTATTCTTTTCTTAAGATTAGCTTCTTATGCTGTGTTGTCTTTTGTGGAAAATAAGGGTGTGACAACGTCAAATAGGCGGTCAACAGCAAACCGAATCCACCAATGATCATGTACATCGCAGTATACCCTAAGGTGAACCAGCTAAATCCCGCCCACACAAACGCAAACGTTACAAGCGACGCCATCGACTTGATAGACAACAATTTGCCCAGCTTTTCTGGCGCTTCATCTTTACTAAACCATTGTAAACTAAGCGACTGGTTTAACGTTTCAAAATAATGAAACCCTACTGACATCAATACGGTAGTCGCATATAAGCCATAAACGGTAGGAAACAAACCCGTAATCGCAACGCCGATTGAAATCAGACATAAACTGATCAACGCAAAAGTTTGCTCTTTCAGTACCAACAACACAAAGATGGCCGTAAACGCGAGGAATCCCGGTATCTCTCGTAACGATTGCAGCATACCGATATTCGCCCCATTGAATGACGCGGTTTCGATAGCAAAGTTATTGAGCATCGCATTCCACCCAGAAAAGGTGACCGCCATTATGATGGTGGACAACACTAAAAAGCTAAATGGTGAACACCACGCTTTGGTATTCGACTTTGACATCCTATCCCTCTGATAAATTGATTAAGCACAAGAGATAGTTTACGCTGCTATATAAGTGACCAATATGACCAAATATGACAAATAATTTATCAGATCGGACAAATGTGACGTGGCAATCGGTCCCTGCTCGCTTTCGCCGCCTAGAGACTCGATAGACCGCTTTTCCCAAGACCAACGACGATGCCCCCCTTTGAGCATATTCCGTTGCACGCACACCCATTTGGTCAACTAGCTTACATTAGCCAAGGTGTGCTCACGATGGTGACTGAACAAGGTACGTTCGTCATTCCTCCCCAACAAGCCCTTTGGATCCCTCCTCAAGTCGCTCACGAAAGTTATTGCCGCTACGGCGGTGCATTTCGGAGCGTCTACGTTAATTTAGAATTTTGTGAAGCGCTGGGCGATACCGCGTATACTATGGATGTCGATGAGCTGTTGCGGGCGATGATTTTGGAAGTGTGTCGTTGGCCGACGGATTATGACCTCGACGAACCAAAAAAACGATTCATTCAAGTCTTCATTGACCGAGTGCTTAGCGCACCCAAAAATGCATTTTTCTTTGCGCATGCCAGTGACCCACGCTTAACCTTGATTGTCAGTGAATTGCACAGTAACCCATCCTGCCAACGTACTTTAGAGCAATGGGGCGATTTAGTAGGAGCATCCAGTCGGACTCTCAACCGCTTATTCCACAAACATTTCGATATGAGTTTTCGCGACTGGAAACAAAAATATCGGGCGGCGCGTGCCATCGAACTGTTAAGCGCCGGCCTTTCTCAACAAGCCGTGGCAAATCAGTTGGGCTATGAATCATCCGCCTCGTTCAATCACGCCTTTAAGAAGGTCTTTTCACAATCCCCTGGACACTACGTGAAGCAACGTTCACTGCGCGCCTAATGGCAATCTTCGCTGTATTGACCTAGTTATCCCGCTAAATCCCCGCAACCTCCGGCTATATCGCCGATTGCCGCAACATTCATTTCTCTATCATGGGTTTACTAACACGACCCAACTACATTGAGGAAATCATGGCGGGACAAACCTTAACACTGCAAACTTTAGTTGAAGCCATCATGGGCTCCATTTCCGAAGCGCAAGACCAAATCGAGCGGCAAACGCTGCAAAACATTTATGAGTGGTTTGACGAAGACGGGCGACCAAAAATGATTTCATTTCGCGTACCCGCCTTTGGACCTGAAGCGGATAAAAAACGCGCGAACGGTGAAACTCCTGAACGAGAGTTGCATGTACCACTCATTACACTCACTCAGAACAATCCGATAAAAATCAAAAAGCTCACCTCAAAGTTCGATATCAGCCTCAATGGTGTCGAAAGTTTAGAGGAGCAAGAAAATGCGGATGGCAAACTAAAAAAAATTCTCTCCACCGATTTGTTCTCTCGAGCAGGGAAAAAAGGCGAACGAACCGCCAGTATGGAAATTGAATTTGAGGCAGGCGAAGCAACTGAAGCATACCTCAAATTACAAAATGAACTCTTAAAACTGTTTTAAACCCAGTCCGCCTTCGCTATTTCGTGAAGTGCTGACAGGCAACTGAACACTCTTCATGGCGTTTCGAAGATGGGATGGAAACCCCTCAACTCATAGCAACTAAGGAGATATTATGAGTGAATTAGTAAAAATGTCAGATCAATTTGGTGGCTTACCAATGGACCAACTGATTGGTGGTCCTTTGTCAGCAGCATGTGATGCACAAGTTTCACTCGCTAAAGCAACCTCTGACTTTATCGAAACCGTTGGCTTTGAAAATGGTAAAGTACGTATGGTGCCATTTAGCTTCGAAAAGCCGGAACAAATTCAACAACCAGATGGCTCGGTAAAAATTGAAAGCACTGCGTATGAAATCAAAGTACCGTTCATTTCAATCGTGTCAGTACCGACCTTGCAAGTCACCGAAGTTGATGTGAACTTCATGATGGAAGTGAAGTCGTCATTCAGTGAGCAGACAAAAGACGATCGCCAAGCATCGTTCGAAGCTGAAGCTTCAGGCCGCATTGGACCATTTAGCGTCCGCGTAAAATGCCAAGGCTCGATTTCTTCAAGCAAAGAGACTCAACGTAAATCAGACAACTCTGCAAAATACGATGTAACCGTGAAAGCTCGCCAAACAGGTACGCCTGAAGGTCTGTCTCGCGTACTCGATATTCTGCAACAGTCGATTGCGCCGGTGCCTGCTGCATCAGAGCCAAAAGCGGCATAACAGTTAATGGCCTCAATTGAGGCCATTCTTTTTGGGAGAAATTCATGTTTGGACAAGTCGCACAGCATACATTCGATATAACGGATGTCGGACACATTGAACGCATTGTCGTCGGGACGGTTGAACCCGACAAAATTCCAACCGAACAAGAAAACGCGAACAAAATGGCGTTGATTAACCGTTGCCTCACCGAGTTTCCAAAGGGGCGCATCATCGGCACGGAGCGCAGTTTCAGCCTCGTTCGAATAGGTGAACACCAAGTCGTGCTTGAATGTGTCGCCTACCACATAGGCTTCAAAAAACGTCCGTTGTGGATGATTGAAGAGCAAGCCTCAAAGCAAGACTTCAAAGTTGATCAGAGTAAATTGGATGAAATTATCGTCGCGCATTCCCAATAGATGCGCAGTGTTTAAGACCTGACCAAATATCCTTTCAATGACCCCACAGCACCTTTCACCCTGCCTCTACTCATGGATTAACTAAAGCTCTCGACGAATACTTCGATTACCCCTTTGGCTCGAACCGACACGCCTATCGGCACATTATTCCGTCTTGGTGTTGGAAGAGAAAGCAGGGTTGGAACCGTCTATTTCTTAGGCGTAGTCCAAGAACCTCCTCTTCGATTCCCGCTCCCTCATGCAGTATTTTATTGACACGTTTTCCACGCGAACCGCTCAGTATAACCATTGATGAAATTTACCGGTATCTAAACAGGCTGCGGCTTAACCGAAACCACCATGAATAAGTAAAAAGCGCTTGGATGCGTGTTTGATCTAATCTCTGCACGCCACAATATTTGTATATACAAGTTTAAATTACCTATTAAATACAATTTATTAAGTATGATTGTTGAATTGCTGCGTTGTATTGATAAAACGAGAAGCAGCGCAGCTGCTTCTTAAGATTTGGTCGTAGGAGCACTATCGTTTCGGTTCAAACTGCGTTTTACGTTGTCGATGAGCTTATCCATAATGGCAAAGAGAATATCAACGTTGTAGCCCATTAAAAAAGCCAGAGCCATAGGGGATAAAGAAGCAAGACCGTTTACTTCATCGGGTTTCAAAAACCACCCAATGATCATGCCACCCAGCGCACCGAGCGTTAAACGCAGTCGAAATCGAATTTCACTGTCGAATGAATAAGTGAGCGCTTTAATTTCGCGCAACAAGTCACGCAAAATAAAGATAAACGCACCCAATAGTCCGTAAAGTAAAGGTAAAATATAACCCTGTAACACTTTTAGAACGGATTCAGCAAAGAGCATATGCTCAAACAATAATTGCCGAGCGGCGAAGCGACTTTGTTCCAATTTCAGCGCTTCGATGGCCTCGCTACTCGCGGTTTGTCGTTGAAGCGCCCGAGTCTCGAGTTGCGAAAGCATCTTCGTCATCTGGTAAAATCGAGTGTGAAAGTGGCACTCCGAGTGTCCAAAGTCGATTCCAGTTAGCAAGCAATTTATAATTTGCATCAAATTGTTGCTCCGTCATGGCGATTTTATCCGCCAATCGTTCAACAACATCGGGGCGATTTGCAACTTGCTTGGCTTGGCTGAGCTCCATTTTTAGTTGCTGTTTTTGTTCGTCTAAATGCAGCAGATTGGCATTCAAAGCATGTCCAAACAGATAGCAAACTTGCACCATTAACAAGCCAATAAGCGCGCACATCGTTCCCCGCCGATACCAAATCACCGCTTGTTCCGCTCGAGTGCGTTTTCGCTGTGGTTTTGTGCTTTTAGGGTCTATGGTGGGAATTATTGCGTGGATACTATCGACCGTCACTGGATGCACACTTTTTGCTAGCTGGTCGTAACACATCAAAAACTGGGTTTCGTCTTCTGCACTCCAAAGACCCGCTTGCATTTTATGCTTCGCTTTGACAATCACTTGAGCTACGGATTCATCTATCGAAACGTGTCCATTACGAGCAATGTAGGTCAACAAGCGTTGACCATCATTGATCACCTTCTCCATTTCAGGTGTAAGTGTTAACTTACTTCTATCTTCAATAAGCATAGCAGTACACCATGTCTCCATGCGCAGTATGTAGCTGAGCTTCATCCCCTTTGTTATGCCAAATTGCGCGTGGACTTTGAAAGCTGTACCCGCCCGTATTCGCGTCAAAGTGATTGGTGTAGACGCGACACGTGGCGAACGGGGCAAGCTTACTGCGCTTAGCAAATACAAACACTTGCTTGCCTCTTACCGAGCTTAAACGCCACCCAGATAAGTCCACCCAATGCGGAGAGATATTCATTAACTCCACAAATTCATCAGCTTCGGTGTATTTCTCTTGTCCGTCATAAGAAAGATAATTAATGACAATAAAATTCGTCGCTTCACGTTCATACACCCAGCTACTAACACAAATACCTCGGTTGTCTCTGAGCTCTAGCTTATCACCACTGACCGAAAGCAATCTGCCGCGATGATGGAATGACAAAGCAGCATAACGCTGTACGTCCACTCGAATTGAATCCCCGGGTTGCAAATGCGTCTGTGGCGGAAAAACAAACGGCCGAGCTAAGTTCGAGATCAGGGTCCAGTGACTCAAATCCAAGATGGCAGGGCCATGATTTGTCAGCACGATGTATTCCTCTTCACCGTATTCAACTTGGCTAATTTTTATTTGATACCCGGAGCACAGCTCATAACACGCTTGCCACCAGCTATGCAAAGGCGATAGCGGTAAGCCATTTTGCTCTGCTTGGTGGTGTAAAGTTTCAGCGCCTTTGGTTACTTGCGCGTTCAACTGCGTCCAAATGGTCATTTTTTCGCTGTGCGAAGACAGAGACTGATGTAAGTGCTCAACACGTTCTGGATTGAAGGTCTCGTTCATAGGTTAAACTCCTTTGCGAATACCGCTTTAGCACGGTCTAAATAGGCTTTTCGCTCTGCTAATCCGTGTAGTCCACCATTGATACGCCGCGTGATATGCAGGATATCGTCTTCATCGGCGAACGTGTTTAAGCGCTTAGACTGCCAATACCAACATGCTGAAAGCACGCAAATATTTAGATCCTCTGCTACTCGTTCAGGTTCTGATATCAGATTTTCTCCAAGCCATTGACCGCGGCGCAGGTAATTTTCTCGACCTGTTAATTGAATTAAACCTCGCCCACGAAAGCGCCATCCGTCACCGGATGCTTCTGTGCCATTGCCCATGCGACTCGCATAAATACGGTTGGCGATAGCTTCCGGCTGACGGGCATAACTCTCCGCCATTACCTGATTGGGAAAATATTTGGCGAATAAAGTTGTCAATGCGGTTGCACTGTAATTGAGGTTTTCCCAACGATGTCGAAAGCCTCCGCTTTCATGGGCTACTTGCGCTAGAAAATGCGCAATGCGCGACGGGGTGTTAATAGAAAAACCTGGCAAGTGGTTGTTTAGAGGATCTACAAATGGGTGTAACACGGACTCGGATGTGGTTGGGACAATTTGACAAATTGAGTTGTAATCGACCGCTTGCGAGACATTGTTTTGCATAACAAACTCCTTTTTCGAATAGGAATTTGATTGTGGCTCGCTCTAAAATCGACTTCTCGGGGGAGTATAGGAAAGAATAAGGCAGATCAACGAGTGTGACCTGCCTTTGAAAATAATGTGACTAGTCGATACATACTGAACCCACTGCGAGATGGGCCAACTAACACGACGGTTTGTACACCTTAGTCTTGGTGATATTGACGACTAAACTCATGAACCGCATTGATAAAGACCCCTGCGTTTTCTGGGTCGACGTCTGGTGTAATACCATGCCCTAAATTGAATACATGACCTGTGCCATGACCAAAACCGGCAAGAATATTCTGAACTTCTTCACGAATACGGTCATGCGTACCGTGTAACATCGCTGGGTCCATATTACCTTGCAGAGCGACTTTTTCACCCACGCGACGGCGAGCATCCGCAATATCAATCGTCCAATCTAAACCGATTGCATCGCATCCAGTTGCCGCAATCTTCTCAATCCATTGACCGCCATTTTTAGTAAATAGCGTGACAGGTACTTTACGACCATCGTTTTCACGAATCAGACCATCGACAATTTTGTGCATGTATTGCAGCGAGAACTCATTGTAATCACGTGGACTTAGTACACCACCCCATGAGTCAAAAACCATTACCGATTGAGCACCAGCTTTAATTTGCGCATTGAGGTAGTCAATAACAGAATCCGCCAACTTATCTAAAAGTAAGTGCAAGGTCTTTGGTTCAGCAAACGCCATCTTTTTAATTTTACCGAACGTTTTGCTGCTCCCACCTTCAACCATGTATGTAGCTAACGTCCAAGGAGAACCAGAGAAACCAATTAACGGGACTTCCCCTTTCAATTCACGGCGGATAGTGCTTACCGCATTCATGACATAGCCAAGCTCGTCAGTTGGGTCTAAACGAGGGATCGCTTGAACATCAGCCAGACTGTTAATCGGTCTTTCGAAACGAGGACCTTCGCCTGTCTCAAAATACAAACCTAAGCCCATTGCATCTGGAATGGTCAAAATATCGCTGAATAGGATCGCAGCATCGAGCGGATAGCGACGTAATGGTTGCAATGTTACTTCACACGCCAACTCTGCGTTTTTACAAAGACTCATGAAATCACCCGCTTGCGCACGTGTTGCACGGTATTCTGGTAGATAACGCCCAGCTTGACGCATCATCCAAACCGGTGTCACGTCAACAGGTTGCTTTAACAGCGCACGTAAATAACGATCGTTTTTCAATTCGCTCATGGCGTAGGTGATCCCTTGTACAAATGAATTGGCGAGAATTGTATCACCATCTGCCCATTGGCTCTATGTTTTAGTCGTTGGGGTCGTAAATTTGACGCGTCTTTAATGATCTAGATTAAATTTAGTTTCTTCAAACACTTAAAAATAATTTTGCAAACGTAATATTAAACTATTTGCAACATCGAAAATTCCTTGGTATAAATTTGTCCGCGTTAAAGAAAAATAACAACAAAACACCTTCAAAATAATAATAAGTACTTGTACATACAAGCTAAACTGCATTATTACGACCACCTTCGGGTGGTTTTTTATTGCCCGCGTTTTTTCGATTACATTCCGCTACGCTTTTTATTCCTTTATAAATCAATAAGTTTTTATTTTTATGATGGAAATCTTTCAAAAAGTTATTGATCTTTTGGTCAGATTTCATTTTGATAGGGTAAACGAACCCGCTAAAGGAGATCACAATGCTTGAGCGTTTAGAACAAGCCCAAGAACAATGGGGCGGCAGCCATTCGGTTATCGATAACTGGCTTGCAGAACGTCAAGAACTGCTGGTCAAGTATTATCACCTAGCAGGGTGTGCGCCGTACGACAAAAAAGATCACGCGTTACCTGAACAAGCGCAAATTCAAGCGTTTTGTCAGATTTTATTAGACTACTTGTCGGCTGGTCATTTTGAGATTTACGATGATTTGGTACAGCAGTGCCAGAAGAAAGGCCCAGAGAGCTTAAAGCTCGCGCAAGCACTCTATCCACGTATTGCAGAAAGTACAGATCTTGCTCTCGACTTCAACGACAAATACGCTGAAGCGAAAGGTGAAGGTTTATTAGACCAGTTTGATAAAGAATTGTCGGAGCTAGGTGAGGCACTAGAGCAGCGTTTTGAGCTCGAAGATGAGCTTATCCATAATTTATACGCTAACCATACTGACGTATAATTCATCATTGTACGAATTTAACCAATAAAAAAGGACCATAATGGTCCTTTTTTATTGCATTAGCCTGAATTACTCAGCTGCAGAAGAAGCTTCTTCTTGAATTTCAAGCAACTCAACTTCAAATACCAATGTTGAATTAGACGGGATACGACCCAGGTCACGCTCACCGTATGCTAATTCAGAAGGAATAGTGAAACGGAACTTTGAGCCAACAGGCATAAGTTGAAGACCTTCAGTCCAACCTGCGATTACGCCTTTCAATGGGAAGGTTGCTGGTTGGTTACGTGAGTATGAACTATCAAACTCAGTGCCATCTAACAAGGTGCCTTTGTAATGTACTTTTACTACATCAGTTGCAAGTGGCTTTTTACCTTCACCTTGTACAAGTACTTCATACTGAAGACCTGAATCCGTCGTTGTAACGCCTTCTTTTTTCGCGTTATCTGCTAGGAATTTTTCACCATCTGTTTTGTTTTTCTCAGCTTCCACTTTCGCGTGTTCAGCTTGTTTCTCACGTACAGAGGTATCAAGTGCAGTTAACACTTCACGAATTTTCGCTTCATCAATTTTCGCGTTACCCGCTAGCGCATCTTCAAAACCACGCATAAGCAGTTTTTGATCAAGTTCAATGCCTAACTCTTTTTTATCGGCAAGGTCTTTTTGTAAGAAATTACCAACCGACGCACCGATACCGTATGCTTGTTGCTGTGCTTCCGTGTCTAGTTTCACTTCCGCTACTTTTTCTTCTGCTTTTTGATTACATGCTGCTAGCGCAAGCACTGATGCCGCAATAAGCGACAGTTTCAAAGTGTGTTTCATGGATTTTCTCTTGTTAATGTTTTATTAATGATTGTGATTTCGCCACAGTATCATTTTCAATACGATTATGCCAAATAAAGCCGCTGTTTCACCAAGGTCGTGCCAAAGTAGTCTAATGGTGGTACGCTGAATCAAGACTAAATGGTAGAACGCTTTTTTTGTTCGTTGCCCAACTATTACTTCGCTTGACGGGATTAGACCTGATATATGTACAAACGTTCATTTATCAAGACCTGCTTAACGTTCTTATTCGTAACGCTGTTTATAAGTGGCTGCAAGGAACAAACGTTGCCGGGAAAATCCGTCAGCCAACTTGCTCATGCTGATCTCGGTGCCTATGCAGCGGCCATTTCAGCAGATGGACGTTACAGTTTAGTGTCGAGCACCAATCAAGGTGTACTGCTTTGGGACAATCAATCTAATACCGTGCTTTTTCAATGGCATCAAGATAAAAATGAGCAAAATCTTGTCCATAGCCTCGCAATTTCATTTGATTCGCAAGTTGCCGTGACGGCAACCGACACCGATTTTGCGTTGTGGGACATTAAGACCGGTCAAAACCGCGGATTCTACCGTATTAGTAAAAGCACCATTCGAGATATTGCAATCAGCAATGAAGGACGTTTTGTGCTTTACGGCCGCGCTGACAATGTGGTCGTTTTAGTGGACCTAGCGGAAGGCCGTCGACTGGAGTTTCTTGGTCACACTGAAAAAATCAATTCCATTGCCCTGTCTCCTAATGGCCATTTTGCGCTCACGGGCGGGAATGATTACACCGCTTATTTTTGGGATACCCGCACCGGGCAAGTGATCCATCGTTTTAACCACCCGTCACGCGTAACAAAGGTCGCGCTCGACAATGAAGGCCGCTACGCGTTCACCGCCGATAGCATGAAAAAGGCAAGTATTTGGCGGCTGACTTCAGGTGAATTAGTCTCGCAATTGCAGTATATTGCACGCCAGAAAATTTTTAGTGCTGTCACCTTCAATAAACAAGGCACGCTACTGGCCACAGGCACACCTAACCGCCAATTAACGTTGTGGGATTTAAATACAGGTGAAAAGCAGGGTCTATGGCAAGTCGAGCCTCGAGAAGGGTCTAGACCAAAATCTGCGGTGGTCTTCGCTGCCGCGTTTGTTGACAACGATGCTGCGCTACTCACAGAAAGTTCTAATGGCATGTTAGAGCGCTTTGAACGGAATAATTAGTCATGAAAACGTTAGAACAACGCATTGTGGAACTCGAAGAGCGCGTTGCTTTTCAAGATGAAACCATCGAGATACTGAACGATGAGATGAAACTACATCAACTGCGTTTTGCAAAAATGCAGCGTCAGTTGGAGCTTTTGGCCGAAAAAATCAAAGAATCGCAGAATGGGTCAATGATGCACCCTTCACAGGAGCCACCGCCACCGCATTATTGATAAGTAGGACGAGTGCAAGAAAAACCAAAAGGGCTGTAATTTGCCCTTTTGTTATTATTCAGGTTTGAATACCCCGATAACTTGTTCAAATTGGCGTGTCGACGCTTGTACCGCTTCTTCAGGTTGAACCATGATATGACCACAGTGGATACATTCCACTTTTTCTACGTCATGTTCTTTGTAAAGCATCATACCATCTAACTCTTTACACTCTGGGCAACTCGCCCCAGCAATAAAACGCTTTTTCTGCTTCACTTTAACCCCTTAAACTGCTTTCTACCCACTTCTGAACTCTATTAACCGCTTGCCGATGTGCTCGCTACTGTCGATTTACGCGTGCAAATCTCTGCTGACAGAATCGGCGCTCGATAACTAACCGTCATTTTGCTGGTCAGTTTACCGTATTTACGTCGCTGATGGGTATAGAGCTCAACGTTTTCCATGTTAAAATCCCCGTAATTAATTTTGTGAATCTGACGCTATGATCCAACTGACTGAAATCGAACTACTTCGTGGTGGTAAAACACTGTTGAAAGAGGCCTGTGCGACCCTTTTCCCTGAGCACAAAGTGGGATTAGTGGGCGCCAATGGCTGTGGCAAATCAACCTTGTTTGCGCTCCTAAAAGGTGAACTCCACTTAGACGCAGGCACATTTACGATTCCGAAAGATTGGTCGATGGCGTCAGTTAAGCAGGAAACGCCTGCACTTGAAATCAGTGCTTTGGACTACGTTTTGCAAGGCCACCCTGAATATTACGCGTGTCGAATTGCGTTACGTGACGCAGAAGCCGCGGGCGATGGCGCCAAACAAGCGCAAATCCACCAGCAGCTAGAACACATCAAAGGGTATAGTATCGAAGCCAAAGCAGGTGAACTTCTCCATGGTTTAGGCTTCAGTAATGAGCAGATCCCACTCCCCGTCAGTTCATTTTCGGGCGGCTGGCGCATGCGATTAAACCTTGCACAGGCCCTGATCCGCGATGCCGATTTATTGTTATTGGATGAACCGACCAACCACCTCGATTTAGACGCAGTTTACTGGTTAGAGCGTTTTCTTCGCGCATACACAGGTACACTCGTGCTGATCTCGCACGACCGTGAGTTTTTAGACGCCGTGGTAGACCAGATTTGGCATATTGATCAACATCGTATCAATGTCTACAAAGGCCACTACTCTCAGTTTGAACGCCAAAAAGCGGAACGTATGGCTCAGCACCAAGCGATGTTCGAAAAGCAACAAGCGACCATTGCGCATCTGGAACAATTTATTACCCGCTTTAAAGCAAAAGCCAGTAAAGCAAAGCAAGCGCAAAGCCGCGTTAAAGCGCTTGAACGCATGGAAAAATTGGCGCCAGCACACGCTGACTCACCATTCAATTTTGAATTCCGGGATCCTGACACCTTGCCGAACCCGCTGATGTCACTTGATGAAGCGCAAGCGGGTTATGGTGACAAAACCATCCTGCACAAAATAAAGCTCAATCTTGTACCTGGAAGTCGTATTGCATTGCTGGGTCGAAATGGCGCAGGGAAATCAACTCTGATTAAGCTGCTTGCAGGTGAGCTATCACCACAGGCAGGAGAAGTATTTATTCACCAAGGTTTAAAAATAGGCTACTTTGCGCAGCACCAATTGGAGTCCCTCGATGCCGGCGCCAGTGCGATTACGCATTTGCAGCGTCTCGACTCGAAAGCCTCAGAACAACAACTGCGAGACTTTTTAGGTGGGTTTGCGTTTCATGGTGACAAAGCGCTTGAACCGGTTGCGCCGTTTTCAGGTGGTGAGAAAGCCAGATTGGTACTCGCGATGCTGGTTTATCAGCGTCCGAATTTACTCCTCCTCGATGAACCGACTAACCACTTAGATCTTGAAATGCGTCACGCACTCGTGATGGCTCTGCAGGGTTTTGAAGGGGCAATGGTCACCGTGTCGCATGATCGCCATATGCTAAAAAATACGGCAGATGAATATTACCTAGTCGACAATGGAGAGGTCACGCAATTTGGTTATGACCTAGATGCATACTACCAATGGTTGTTGAACCAAAATCGTGAAGCAAATAAAAAAGACGAGCTTGAAGACAAAGCCAACAGCAGTGCAAATCGCAAAGAGCAAAAACGCCTAGAAGCCGAATTTAGAAAGTACATCCAACCTTTGAAAAAAAGCATTAGCACGTTAGAAGGGAAATTGGATAAGTTAAGTGCCGCGCTGGCGGTAGTTGAAAATCAGCTTGCGGACAATGACATTTACTCTGATGAGAATAAAGCACAGTTGACTAAACTATTGGCTGAACAGGCAAAAATCAAACCGGAACTCAATGATGTCGAAGAGTCATTACTGTTTGCACTAGAAGAACTTGAAAGCAAAGAGCAACACTTTGCTGAAACCGGCGAACTACTGTAATGAACTCGCCAATTTGCACTACCGCATTTTGGCACTTTTCGTGTGACCTGTATGCCTTGTCAGGCGTACAGGACGCATTACTTTGCGCACAAAATCAAGATGCCAAAAACGTCAATATTCTCCTGCTGTTACGCTACTTAGAAACGCTTCATCTTCAGTTAGAGCAACAACAGCTTGATACCCTTAAGCAATGTGCTCAAGAGTTTGATCGTCTCCTTTTAGCCCCGCACAGAGTGATCCGGTTCCCATTTCAAAGCCGACTATTCATTCCATCCTGCGTATTCAACCGTACGCGAATCGCTGCTTAACAGCGAATTGCACTTGGAAAAGCTACAACAGACACTCCTCATTCAGCAACTTGAACAAATCAAGCTTCAAACCAATCCTATGGCTAACAACCTAGCGCTTTACACCGATTCGCTCACCCTGATTGCCTTACTACGCCAATCTTAAGCTCTGCGAGCCATTTTCACGGTAATTTTATGATCTCGATCAAGGCTCATTCGCTCCATCCTTTTCGGCGATTTAAAACTTGATCCGGATCATGCTGAGCCAGCGATTGCATGTCTATGATTAACCCATAGACAAGTTTAGGAGGCATCACCATGAACGTATTCTTTAGAGACTTTTTTTCTGACCCAGTGTTGTTTTTGTCCTTTGGATTCTTGGGCGTGGTAATTGTTTTATGTCTTTTCTACGTCTACTTCTTCATCAAGAAAGTAAACGAAGCTGAAGTTCCTAAATAAGTCTCCAGAAACAGAATTAAGCACGACGCACAAAGCACCTTACTAACCTAGTTAGTCGGGTGCTTTTTATTTGTCCCTCTACATCTTCACGAGCCTTTGGTAAACTGGTCCGACATTGACTCAGACATTTCGTAGCAAAGAGTATGGAATATCAATTCAAGCCAGCTTGGTGGATGACCAATCGACATGTACAAACTATTTTGCCAAGAGCCTACCGCTTGCGACAACGCACACCGGTTGACCTTGAAGAAATCGCGACACCGGACGGCGATTTTATTGAACTTGCGTGGGCCACTCCCGCGACGCCCGAGGCTCCACTAGTTATTGTGTTACATGGGCTTGAAGGTAACATTGATAGTTTTTACGCTCGAGGCATGATGCAAGCCGTGCGAAATCATGGATTTGATGCGGTTTTGATGCACTTTCGAAATTGCTCCACACACCCCAACAGAATGCCGCGGGCCTACCACAGTGGTGAAACCGAAGACATTGGTTTTCTGGTCAAGACATTACAAGCTCGTTTTCCAAACCGTGCGCTTTACGCTGTTGGATTCTCTCTCGGTGGGAATGTTCTAGCAAAATACTTGGGGGAGCAAGGGAGTGATTGTGTACTTAAAGGCGCATCCGTTGTTTCTGCACCGTTCGATCTCTCGACCTCTTGCCAAGTGATCCGTCGCAGTTGCTTTAAGCTTTACCAAAAATACCTGTTAGATAAACTCAAAAAATCTACAGCACGTAAACTGCCGCAAATTCAATCGCAATTGCAATTAAACGAAAGCGCGCTAATGGCGATTGACGACTTATGGCTGTTTGATGAGGCGGTAACGGCTCCATTACATGGTTTCGAAGGGGCGGAAGATTATTATGAGAAAGCCAGTGGACAACCTTATCTCCAGCATATCGCCATACCCACACTGGTGATCCACGCGGAAGATGACCCCATGCTTTCAACTGAAGCGGTTCCAAAAGCAGAGCAAGTCAGCGCAAGCGTCATGTTAGCCGTTTCAAAACAAGGCGGGCATGTTGGTTTTTTAAGTGGAAAAAACCCGTTCAAGCCAATATTTTGGTTGGAACAGGCTGTTCCACATTTCTTTTCTCAGTTACAACAAGGTAGACGCCATGATCATCCCGTATCAGCAGCTTGAGATTGACACGCTCCATAACCTGATTGAACAGTTTATTTTGCGTGAAGGCACGGATTACGGCGAATACGAAGTCACACTCGACCAAAAAGTAGAACAAATCAAAGCGCAACTCAAAGCGGGTGACGTTGTCATTGTCTATTCTGAATTGCATGAGAGCGTAAATATCATGTCGAAGTATCAATTTCTGGCCAGTCAATCATCGGATTGAATATAGACATTGTCATTTTTTCGTTATAGTGGAACATAGACGCAAACAATCAACAGGGAAATCTTATGCGACTACGTCCAACGCTCAGCACCACGTTATTACTACTCGTCACTAGCAACCCACTAATGGCCAGTGACGCGGCGATTCAAGCAGGCGAGCACGCCAAGCAGATAGCGAAGCAGGCTTTACTCATTGATACTCATATTGATGTTCCTTATCGTATTGCTGAAAAGTGGGACGACGTAAGCCAAGCAACGGATGGTGGCGATTTCGATTACCCAAGAGCAGTCAAGGGTGGTCTTAACGCGCCTTTTATGTCGATTTACATCCCTGCGAATCTAGAAAAAGAAGGAAAAGGTAAAAGCTATCAACTGGCGAATCAGTTAATCGATTCAATGGAAGCCCTAGCGCAACGTGCACCAGATAAATTTGCGATGGCGTACAGTACAGCTGATGTCGAAAAACAATTTAATGCAGGAAAAATTTCCATTGCGATGGGCATGGAAAACGGCTCACCCATTGAAGGTGACTTAAACAATCTGCATCATTTCTATAAACGTGGGATCCGCTACATCACATTAGCTCATTCACAAAGCAACCATATTTCAGATTCCTCATACGACCTGCGCCGCCAGTGGAAAGGTTTGAGTCCATTTGGCAAGGAACTCGTCGTTGAGATGAATAAAGTGGGTGTACTTGTTGATGTATCGCATATTTCGGATGAGGCATTCTATCAAGTGATGGAGCTGTCTAAAGTCCCTGTGGTAGCCTCTCATTCCTCGTTACGTAAATATACGCCTGGTTTCGAGCGTAATATGAATGATGACATGCTTAAAGCGCTGGCAAAAAATGGTGGCGTTATTCAAATCAACTTCGGCTCTAGTTTTGTCACGTCTAAAGCCAATGGCTGGTACGACAAACGCGATGAAGCACAAAAAGAAGCAGAAGCCAGCGGCACAAGCAAAGTCGATTTCCGTGCAGCCTACTTAAAGAAAAACCCGTTTCCTTTTGCGTCTCTGGAACAAGTTCTCGACCATATCGATCATGTGGTTAAAGTGATTGGTATCGACCATGTCGGCATTGGGTCTGATTTTGATGGTGTTGGAGATTCTTTACCCGTTGGTTTAAAAGATGTTTCTATGTATCCGAACCTGATCCAAGGGCTTTTGGACCGAGGATACGATGACAATCAAATTAAGCAGATCTTAGGCGGAAATACTATGCGAGTCTGGAAAGCGGCTGAACATTACGCGACAACTCACTAAAAGAGAGTTGGACTTGCTTTGAAAGGCCACTACGGTGGTCTTTTTCATATCGAAAAGAACGATAAATACATGTACCAATGCGGATTGAAATTGAGAAAATCAAAGAGTTGAATAAATAAGGAAATGCACCAAAAAATTGGTTGCGGGAGCCGGATTTGAACCGACGACCTTCGGGTTATGAAGCTCGACGAGCTACCAGGCTGCTCCATCCCGCGCCTGTATACTAAATGCTGTTTTATACTTCCGACTTAGTGAAAGAAGTTGGTTGCGGGAGCCGGATTTGAACCGACGACCTTCGGGTTATGAAGTCCGACGAGCTACCAGGCTGCTCCATCCCGCGCCTGTATGCTAAATGCTGTTTTATACTTCCGACTTAGTAAAAGAAGTTGGTTGCGGGAGCCGGATTTGAACCGACGACCTTCGGGTTATGAGTCTCGACGAGCTACCAGGCTGCTCCATCCCGCGCCTGTAAACCTTTAAAAAAACAAGATTTTAATACTTGCTCTTCAAAGAGGCCGCTATCATATAGGATCTAAAGATAAAAGCAAGCCTCTTATTTGGTTTTTATGACCATTTGATTGCAATTTAATCAATTATGGCCTTTGATGAGGTGTTACTATCTTTTGCCATTCCCAATCTGGATGACCCATGACGATAAAATCGGGATTTTCCGTGCTTTCACGCTGATTATACGTCAGCGGATTAAACTGCGCATCGGTGATAGAACCGCCGGCTTCTTCGACGATAATTTGAGACGCACCAGTGTCCCACTCGCCCGTAGGGCCAATTCTTAAAAAACAATCGGCTTTCCCTTCAGCAATAATACAGGCCTTTAAAGAGCAACTACCGAGTGCTATCGTTGCAAACTGGGCGTTGAGATACTGACTCACCGCTTCTAATTTTTGACGACGGCTAACCGCAAGCGTGAGCGTTTCTGGCGGTGCGACATAGATACGCTCCGTCTGCCCATCTTCACGCTTAAATGCTCCTTCTTGCTTCGCGGCAAAATAAGTAATGTGTTTAGCAGGCCAATGAATAACCCCAAGCACAGGCTTGTTGTGCTCAACGAGCGCAATGTTAACCGCGAAATCACCACTTTCAAGAATAAACTCCCCGGTTCCATCCATTGGATCTAGCAACCAATAACGAGACCAATTTTGTCTTTCCGCTAAGGGTGGGATTGGCACTTCTTCCGACATAATAGGAATATCAGGTGCAATCGCATTTAACCCCGCCATTAGCACCTCATTGGAGGCCAAATCCGCTTTTGTAACGGGTGTATGATCGGACTTTTCTTTCGCGCCAACGTCGTCTTGTTTATAGATTGCCATGATGGCAAGACCCGCTTGTTCAGCAAGACTGATACAGGCCTCTAGGTATTCATGCATCTTATTCCCCTTCTAAATACTGCTGAAGTAAGAGTAGTGCAGCTACACTTCGTGCTTCGGTGAAGTCGGGTTGAGAAAGTAACGATTGCCAATCGCTCAATGGCCATTTTACAACAATTAACGGCTCAGGTTCGTCACCTTCGAGTTGTTCGGGATAGAGGTGTTTTGCAAACAATATATGCATGCGAGCATTAAAATAACTCGGTGCCATAGAGACTTCTTTAAGCTCAGCAAAAAACTCCGCACCAAAACCCACTTCTTCTTTCAGTTCACGGTTCGCAGCTTGCTCGGGCGTTTCGCCGGGGTCAATTAAGCCTTTTGGGAAACCGAGCTGATAGTCATGCGTGCCAGCACAGTACTCTCTGACTAAAAGTAGCTCATTTTCCGCACTTAGAGGCACTATCATGACAGCACCTCGACCGCTGCCTTTGATACGCTCATATTCGCGCTTCTCGCCATTTGAGAATTCCAACGATAAGGCTTCGACGGTAAACAGCTTACTGCGAGCAGTAATTTCAGATTCAATAATCGTTGGCGGTGTCGGATGCTTTTTCTGTGTCATGGACAATTATTTGCTATGATGCTGATAATATAATCATAAAGCCTTTACCTTGAAATGCCTATGCTAAATTGGTCCGAAATCGACACTGTTCTGCTTGATATGGACGGCACACTACTCGATTTACATTATGATAATTACTTTTGGTTACATGTCGTCCCAGAAGAATACGCAAAAAAGAATCAGCTTTCGATTGAGCGAGCTAGACTCATCATCGAACAAAAGTACCAAGATGTCATGGGGCAACTCTCTTGGTACTGTTTAGATTATTGGCAGAAGGAACTCGACCTACCCATTATGGCGCTCAAAAGGGAGATCCAGCACCTCATCTCGTTACGAGAAGACACCATTCCATTCCTGCAGTTTCTTAAGCAAAGTGGAAAGCACATCGTTTTGCTCACTAATGCTCACCCAGATAGTTTAAGTTTGAAAATAGAACGGACACAGTTTGATGTGTATATGGATAGACTCATTTCTACCCATGAATACGGTTTTAGCAAAGAGCAACAAGCGTTATGGCATGCTGTACAAAAAGACTTAGGGTTTAACAGCCGTAGAACCTTGTTTGTTGATGACAGCTTAAGTGTATTAAAGAGCGCGAAGCAATATGGCATTGCTCACTTACTCGCGATCGCCAATCCAGATAGTAAAAAACCTCATAATCAAATTTCTGATTTTTTAGCGATTACGGATTACCGTCAAGTAATGCCAACGTGAGCGATACAGCGTTTGTGTTCGTCGCGCTCGGAAGGCGAGCACCAGTTGCTTAACGGTACTTCAGTGGCTACAGAGAGCTATTCCAACACCGAACTTGGTTTGTTGGGCGTTGTTTGTTGAGTTGGTTTGAGTTTTTTAAAACACATAAAGCAAAAAAGCCCGACTCTTTCGGATCGGGCTTTCTTTAATTAAGAGTCGGGGGCGCCTAGTCGGGGACGCCTAGTCCGGCTGCGCTTCGCTTGCGTTCCTCGGACTGCGAAGATGATCAATCTTCGGTTCCTCATCACCCTACTTTCACATGGCAGCTGCCACACTATCATCGGCCGGGGCTGGCCTTCCAGCTGTTGCATTTCACTTCTGAGTTCGGCATTGGGATAGAGCTGACTCCCAGGCTGGTATAACAGTAGTGCAATTTAACGCCAAAATGCAAAAAAGCCCGACTCTTTCGAATCGGGCTTTCTTTAATTAAGAGCCTGGCGATGTCCTACTTTCACATGGCAGCTGCCACACTATCATCGGCGCTGTTGCGTTTCACTTCTGAGTTCGGCATGGGGTCAGGTGGGTCCACAACGCTATTGTCACCAAGCATAAGCTGGTCGTCTACTCGCTATCGCAAGTAAACTAAATCTGGAATTCTGATATTAATGTCTTTTACTTCGTCGTTGTCTACTTTAGTCAATACTTAACTTCTAACAACTTAAACCACTTTGGCGTTGTATGGTTAAGCCTCACGGGTAATTAGTACAGGTTAGCTTCACGCCTCACAGCGCTTCCACACCCTGCCTATCAACGTTGTAGTCTCCAACGGCCCTTTAGTGGAGTTAAACTCCAAGTGAGAACTCATCTCGAGGCTCGCTTCCCGCTTAGATGCTTTCAGCGGTTATCGATTCCGAACGTAGCTACCGGGCAATGCCATTGGCATGACAACCCGAACACCAGCGGTTCGTCCACTCCGGTCCTCTCGTACTAGGAGCAGCCCCTCTCAATTCTCAAACGCCCACGGCAGATAGGGACCGAACTGTCTCACGACGTTCTAAACCCAGCTCGCGTACCACTTTAAATGGCGAACAGCCATACCCTTGGGACCGACTTCAGCCCCAGGATGTGATGAGCCGACATCGAGGTGCCAAACACCGCCGTCGATATGAACTCTTGGGCGGTATCAGCCTGTTATCCCCGGAGTACCTTTTATCCGTTGAGCGATGGCCCTTCCATTCAGAACCACCGGATCACTATGACCTACTTTCGTACCTGCTCGACGTGTCTGTCTCGCAGTTAAGCTTGCTTCTACCATTACACTAACCGAGCGATGTCCGACCGCTCTTAGCAAACCTTCGTGCTCCTCCGTTACTCTTTGGGAGGAGACCGCCCCAGTCAAACTACCCACCAGGCACTGTCCGTAACCCCGATAAGGGGCCAACGTTAGAACATCAAACATACAAGGGTGGTATTTCAAGGACGGCTCCACAAGAACTAGCGTTCTTGCTTCAAAGCCTCCCACCTATCCTACACATGTAGGTTCAATGTTCAGTGCCAAGCTATAGTAAAGGTTCACGGGGTCTTTCCGTCTAGCCGCGGGTACACAGCATCTTCACTGCGATTTCAATTTCACTGAGTCTCGGGTGGAGACAGCGTAGCCATGATTACGCCATTCGTGCAGG
>NZ_CP072133.1:1885000-2137500 GCF_017638925.1 Pseudoalteromonas xiamenensis | reverse complement strand
GTTATTTGTATGTTGGGAGTCCCGCTAAACAAGCGCGTCCACTGACGGAAGATGAACGCGCTTTTCTAAGTATTTCAGCACAGAACTACGTAGAACTTAAAAACGACTATTTATAAGCTTTCAGCGTAATGATGCCCTGAGCTGAAAATGCTTCTGCCTCTATCAGCTCTTCAGATTGTTCTTCATAGTCGAAACGCCACTGCTCAAAGTGGGCAATGGCATCCGCAGACGAGTTGAATGCTTTAGCTATCTGACATTCAATTCGCATCCCTTGCTGCATAGCCGTAAAAGTAATGCATTGTTTATCTGAGCAATATGTTGCATCGTCATTGAATAAAATGGCTTGATTCATCTCATCTCCAATTTCATGCGTTCTAAAACGGGTTCAACTTCGGGTAACTTATCACGCCACAGCAAGTAAGCCTCCGCGGCCTGCCCCACTAGCATGCCAAGTCCGTCAACGCATCGTATTTGATCGTTACATTCCCTAGCACGTAAAAGAAAGGAGGTTAGCTCATTTTGGTAAAACATATCGTAGGCACACGATGCCTGTTCAATAATTCGGGAATCAATAGGCAGTGCATCTCCTGTAACAGAAGATGAAGAGGCATTGATGATGACATCATAATGCACATCTGGGATCTCATTGAGTTCCGCTGCTTGTCACCGAACCATAAGCGCGAAAATGTAAAGCCAAGTGATCCGCTTTCTGAGCCGTGCGATTAGCAATATGTACCGTTGACACACCTTCCTTAAGCAATGGGTATATCGCGCCGCGAGCTGCTCCACCGGCTCCCAGTAATAAAATCGTACTGTTTTGCAATTTCACGCCATGACGGCGAAGATCCGCAACAAGTCCCGCACCATCGGTATTGTCTCCAAGAAGGCTACCATCGCTAAGTTGCTTTATGGTGTTGACAGCCCCCGCAAGTTTCGCTCGCTCAGTTAAGACATCAACGCATTGATATGCCTCTTCTTTAAAAGGCAAGGTTACATTGACACCAAGACCACCACTGACAAAAAATGCGTGAAGCGTTTTCTCAAAAGCTTCTATCGGTGCTAGGATTGGCTCGTAAGTAAGTGCGTCACCTAGTTGTTGCGCGAACAACTTATGGATCATCGGTGACTTTGAGTGTTTTATCGGGTTACCTACTACCGCGTACTTATCCATTATTTGATTACTTTCTGGGACATGATGAAGCAGTTAATTAAACGTATCTTTCAAAAAGATGCAAGCGACAAAAACTCAAATACCGCCAGTACACCTGATACACCAGCTCCAGATAAAACGCCCTACGAGATAATGGGCGGGGAACTTGCGGTGCGTGCCCTTGCAAATCGGTTCTATGATTTAATGGAAACGGAACCCTTTGCAAAACCACTTTATGATATGCACCCTCTTCCGTTAGACCGTATTCGACAAGTCTTTTTTGAATTTTTATCCGGTTGGCTCGGCGGACCTGACCTGTTCGCAGAGCAATATGGACACCCAAGATTACGTATGCGCCATATGCCGTTTCCTATCGATAAAGCCTTGCGAGATCAATGGATGCACTGTATGAATAAAGCATTGGATATCGAAATTGATAATCCTTTATTACGAGAAGGACTACGCAACAGCTTGTCCCAATTGGCTACACACATGATAAACCAAGAATAAAGTATGATGTATATAAATTGGTTTGCTGGGCAATTATTGCGCTGAGTCAATATCTCCTTTTTGATTTACGCGCATAATTCACGTCCTTATTAAGGAAAAAGAACCATGCGCGTGAAATCAATCCAACACAAAATTTATGCTTTATTAGCGTTGACGGGTGTCCTCGTCTTAATCGCATCAATTTTGTCGAATTCTAGACAACAACAATCGCTTGCACAGGAAACGGTCGAATCAAGCATTCGCTTGCTGGCAGATAACTACTTTGATTCGATCAACACCATGATGCTCACCGGTACAATGGCCAACCGAGAGATATTGAGTAATAAGTTGCGTGCTCACCCCAACATTCGCGATGCGCACATTATTCGCGGCGCGCAAGTGATCAAACTCTTTGGACCCGGTAATGCCAACCAAAAAGCCATTAGTGACGCCGAACAAGAGGCATTGAATGGTCGTGAACAATTGGTCATCGAAAACCGCAAAAATGAACGCGTAATGACCTACTTAAAACCCATGGTTGCAAAGCAAGATTACAAAGGTACGAATTGTTTAGGTTGCCATGCCGCCACCGAAGGCCAAGTGTTGGGGGTCGTCCGGATCAGCTATTCACTTGATGACATCGACACGACAGTAAAACAAAATACGTGGCTAAGCAGCGGATTGTTGTCGGGCATATTCCTAACCACGTTTGTTATTCTTGGCATCCTATTTCGGAAAATCTTTATTGTACGTCTGAAGACACTTGGCCGTACGATGCGCCTTGCAACTCAACATCAAGATCTTAGTTTACGTATTGATGATAATGTCGATGACGAATTAGGTCGTCTCGCAGACAACTTCAACAAAATGATGACGGGTTTCACAGAGAGTATTGCGAACGTATCTTCGTCCTCCCACATACTCATTGGTAGTGCCGAAAAAATCTATAACTCTGCGGATGAGACTGAACGCGCCATTTTAGAACAAAAGCAAGGCACCGACTCGGTTGCAGCGGCAATCAACGAACTCGAAAGTTCATCCGCTGAAGTCAAAAACACCACGCATTTTGCGTCTGAGAAATCGGACAGCAGTAACCATTTAGCAGAAGAAAGCATGGCTGTTGCACACAGAACCGAGCAAAGCATTAATCAGCTTGCACAAGATGTACGTACCGCATGACGACTCAGGTTAGCCAACTGCAAGCACAAACACTTGAAGTAGGTAAGGTGCTGGAAGTGATCAGCAGTATTGCAGAGCAAACTAACCTACTCGCCTTAAATGCTGCGATTGAAGCTGCTCGCGCTGGCGAAGCAGGACGTGGCTTTGCGGTAGTCGCAGATGAAGTTAGAACATTAGCTACTCGAACCCATGACTCAACCGATGAAATTAAACGCACAATAGACAAATTGCAGTCAGAGGCGGCTCAAACGGTTAAAGCAATGAATGCATCATGTGAAGAAGCGGACGAACGGGCCATGCAAGTCAAACAAGTTGCGCAAGCTCTCAAAGACATTTCAAACCAAATGCACGAGATCAATGATTTGAACGTGCAAATAGCCGATGCTACAGAGCAACAAAATTTGGCAGCAGAAGAAATCAACCGCAGTGTTGTGGCCATCAGGGACAACGCCGAACGCTCACTGCTGGATGCTCATGGCAGCAAACAGATAAGTGAAGAGTTGCTACAGCTTGCAAGAGACCTAGACGATCAGGTGCGTCGATTCAAACTGCAATAATTGAAAAAGGCGCTCCGGCGCCTTTTTATTCCAAACGTTAATATTTTTATAAATCTAACCACGCTCTCGGCTTCAAAAAGTCCGTATACAGTAACGCCTCTTTCGAGTCTCGGCTCTGGCGTATAGTCGTATTCCCAACGTGCAAGCGGTGGCATAGACATCAGGATTGACTCCGTACGCCCACCTGTTTGTAGACCGAACAAAGTGCCTCTGTCCCAAACCAAATTGAACTCAACGTAACGACCACGACGGTAAAGCTGGAACTGACGCTCGGCTTCACCAAAAGGTTCATTTTTTCGTTTTTCAATAATTGGCACATACGCGTCCAGGTAACCATTTCCAACAGCTTGCATAAATGCAAAACTTTTCTCAAAGCCCCATTCGTTTAAATCATCAAAGAATAAGCCACCCACTCCGCGAGTCTCATCTCGATGTTTTAAATAGAAATAATCATCACACCATTTCTTGTAGTCGCTGTATACATTCTCGCCAAACGGCTCACACAATGATTTCGCTACCGTATGCCAATGTTTTACATCTTCCAAAGCAGGGTAAAAAGGTGTCAGGTCAAAGCCTCCACCAAACCACCAAATAGGTGCTTCGCCCTCTTTCTCGGCAATAAAAAAGCGCACATTAGCATGACTGGTTGGAATATGAGGATTCTTCGGGTGAATCACTAAAGACACGCCGCAAGCGTGAAAACTACGTCCTGCCAGTTCAGGACGATGCGCTGTCGCGGATGCAGGCATCGATGCGCCGTAGACGTGCGAAAAATTCACACCGCCTTGTTCAATGACAGCGCCATCACGGATAACTCGCGTACGACCGCCACCACCCTCTGCACGCTCCCACGCATCTTCAACAAATTTTGCTTTTCCATCCGCCGCTTCAAGTCCTTGGCAAATACTATCTTGAAGTGCGAGTAAAAACTGTTTAACAGCTTCCAATTGTGTGTTCGACATATTAGTTCCTAAGGATTGCGCCGCTTAGCGCATCTATAATTTGGCTTGGAGTGGCGTCATGATTCACGTTGCCATCAAGGTAAATCGCCACTTGATCCGCAAAATAACGTTGTGCCTCTTCTGAAGTTCGCGCCGCCGGTAAGCCACTTACGTTAGCGCTGGTCGAAACAAGCGGTTTTCCAAACTGTCGGCATAATGCTTTGACCGTTGGATGAGCACTCACGCGAATAGCGATAGAAGAACGCCCACCGGTAAGCCAACTTGGGGCGTGTTTGCTGGCTGGTAAAAGCCACGTGATTGGACCTGGCCACATTGAAAAAATGGCTGCTCGCTTGTCCATCGGAATGGCTGCATCGTTGACGTAGGGTAGGCATTGCCCATAATTGTCGGCAACAAGAATGGTACCTTTGTCTTGTGTTCGTGACTTTAAGGCCAACAACTGTGTAACTGCAGCCTGATTATCGGGATCACAACCCAACCCAAATACCGCTTCGGTAGGATAACAAATGACGCCACCTTGATTCAGTTTTAATACCACATCAGATAGCAGTTGCTCTGTGGTCATCGTGCTTACTCTTGTTTGTGCTGACACGTCTTTTGCGGGCATTGTAACACAATTTTTCCAGCCCGTTTTTTTTCCACCAGTAACCCAAATCCACATTGGCTACAAGTTCCATCGACGGGTTTATCATTGACGCTGTATTTGCAACTTGGGTATTTGTCGCAGGAATAAAAATGCTTACCAAATTTATTTTGGCGTTTGACCAAATGACCTTTTTGGCATTTGGGGCACGAAGGCAAAACTTCGATATTTTCTTCTTCTCTGTCTGGTGCAATGTAGTGACAAGAAGGAAACCCCGAACAACCTATGAACATTCCGTATCGACCGTTTCTTATAACCAAAGGGTGTTGGCATTCTGGACAAAGACTATCAAGGGTTTTAATAACGTGACCGTCATGATGATGCAAAGGCCGTAAATAACTACAAGCTGGGTAATTTGCACAACCCAAAAATGCCCCGTTTTTGCCATGTTTAATCCGCAGTTCTGAACCACATTCAGGACAAACCTCATACTCTTTTTCTAAAGCATGGCTATCAGCATTAAACAACGAGTGATCTATTTTGCTCATCAATTATCGGGGCCTGGCACAAAATTGTGCCTACTATAGCGGCAATCTAAGCAGGGTCAAGTGGCCTTGACCCTTACAGGTGTATAGATTAATGAAGTAGGCCGTTGGGTTCTTCGAAAATCAAATCCTCCATTTGCGCGAAGGCTTTTTCCTTTCCTGGCACATTAAAGAGCACCATCAAGATAACCCACTTTAAATCTTCAAGCGTAATGATGGACTTTTCTAGCGCAAAAATACGGTCGATAACCATTTCCCGTGTTGTGCTGTCAATTACGCCTATGCGTTCAACAAACATTAAAAAACTCCGACATTCCATATCCAGCACTTCGCATTCTTCTTGGCTGTATATACGAATGGAGTGGTCGGCTCTTGCGTTTAAGTAGGGGATTTCGTCACTGTGTTGTAGATCAGCTAACTGTTCTAACCAATTTAGCGCTTTGTAAATTTCGTCGTGGTTAAATCCAGCACGTTCGAGGCTCTTTCGTTAATTCATTTTGCTCAACGTACACTTCAGATTCGTTGTGAATATAGTTTTCAAACAAATACATTAAAATATCAAACATCTCTACCCCCTAGCGACTTTCATATAGCCTTCGGCAACCTTAGCTACTTTATCTTCAAGTTCTAAGTCCAATAATCGAGCGGTTAGCTCTTCAATTGGCCATTGGGTTCTTAGCTGTAAAGCATCAATGGATGTTGCTTCATAACCAAGACAGTTTAATACGGGGCACGCCTCCACCATTTTGTTAGTCGGCTCTACATTAATATATAGCCTGTTTTCATAAAAAAGGGCGAATTCTGAAAGAATATCCTCAGCATTTTCACACAATTTCGCGCCTTGCTTTATCAAATAGTGACAACCTTGGGCCATACTGTTTCGTATCGATCCGGGCACAGCAAAGACTTCTCGGTTTTGTTCTAGTGCATAACGCGCCGTAATGAGCGAACCACTTTTAATTTCAGCCTCCACGACTAAAGTTCCAAGTGACAAGCCTGAAACAATACGATTTCGACGCGGAAAATGTTCAGGTTTAGGCACAGTTCCTGGTAAAAACTCGCTGACCACCAGCCCAGCACCGATGATGTCACGGTAAAGTGATTGATTTCGCTTTGGGTAGATAACATCCACGCCAGTCCCAAGCACTGCCACAGTTTTGCACTTTGCAGCTAATGCTCCCTGATGCGCGGAAGTATCGACACCCAAAGCCAAACCAGACGTGATCGTCAGTCCGGCCTCAGCACAGCGAAACGCAAACTCATAAGCGGTCTCTTTACCACTAACCGTAGGGTTACGAGTTCCGACGATAGCCAGTTGTGGTGCCTGCAACAATGAGACATCACCAAAGTAAAACAAGATTAATGGCGGCAGACTGATTTCTTTTAATCGGGTAGGATACGCTTCATCAAAAAGACCTACCCACTGTATTTGCTTAGCGTCGATCTCAACCATGTAACGATTAATAAGTGCATGGGGAGGCGCCGCAAAATAAGCTTGGTGAGACTCATTGAGTAACGTGTAATCAAGATCGTGTCGTGATTCGATAGCATGAACGTGGGCGGCAAGCCACTTTGACAGCGTTTTGAATTTCAAGACCTGGGCAAAGCAATAATGTCAGGTAGTCCTGTAGTGAAAATTTATTCAAAGCTCTCTCCTTAGAGCAAAACAAATTTTCTAGTTTGGCAAAGCCTCAACAAAATCGCCAATTCGAAGTGGCTCAGATGTTTTTGTCACTAGCGCATAACTGACCTTATCAAACACGCGAAAGACCATGAGTTCACCCACTTTTTCTTTCGGCATCGTCCAAACGGTACTGCCTTCGCTATTGTCATCACCAAAAAACTCGGAGGTTGCCTTAATCAGCTTCTCGAGGCTGTTGGCATCTTCAACGTAGCGAGGGCCGCTGTGACCTTCTATCACCGTTGGCGACTGACGCTTAATGTCAAACATGAACCCTTCTTGCACTTGCTGCGCTTTGCCTACGTTGAGCACGACAACAGACATCGAACTAAACTCACGCAATTGATTGTTCGTCGCAATGATTTGCCCAATCATCGCCGTGGATGGGCGACTCATTTTGAATTGTGCACTGTAATTAGCAAACGTGTTTAAGGGAATTAATCTGTCCCCTGCGCGAATCTCTTGTTTCACTTCTTCAACGTATACGGTGCCTGGAGTGCCATTTGCAATATCACCACTTCGGATCCCTCGCGCGGTTGCCACTAAACGCATCTCTGTCGCTAAGGTTTGCTGACTTTCCAATTCCTTGTAATCATCGCCTTTACGGTAAATACCATAAAGCGCGTTATTTACCACATTCCCTTTCACATAAAGAAGTTGGTCGAGTGTGTTGATTTTAACATTGCGGTTTGAGCTCAAGATGATTGGGTGCATGTCGATGTCCGCCTCGGTAAGCGCCACTTCATGCGTCAAATACGGTTCGATCACACTCAGCGGCAGTGTGGGTATGGCGATTTGATTCTTTTCGATAACACGCACTGAAGGAGAAAGTTTAACAACGCCCTTAACCAACTGGAGCTGAGGTTGTCCATTGGCATCATAGACCAAAGCTAAAACGTTACCTGGGTAGATGAGATTTGGATTTTTAACTTGCGGGTTCCACGACCATAGTTTTGGCCAAAGCCATGGAACCGATAGATAAAGATTTGAAATATCCCAAAGCGTATCTCCCTTTTTAACCACATACTGTGCTGGCGCATCCGGTTTAATTTGCAATTGTTCTGCTTGCACGCCAAATGCAACACAAGTTGCTAATAACAAGCCAGAAAGAGGGAGTCTCATGTGTGCTTCCTTGAGTTATTTTTCGATATTATCAACCAAAACCTGTTAAAGGTGAATGTGAATGGCTAAAATAAACACATACAATACCCTATTTTTATGACAAACGAAAAGGTTACTATGGCAAGGTTAGAAGTACTGAGGTTTCCCGATGAGCGCTTACGCACAGTGGCAGCACCTGTAGCGGAAGTAAACGATGAAATCCGCCAAATCGTCAAAGACATGCTCGAAACGATGTACGATGAAAATGGTGTCGGCTTGGCCGCGACGCAAGTCAATATTCATCAGCGTATCGTGGTTATTGATGTATCGGAAGAACGTGATGAACCTCTTGTACTAATCAATCCTGAAATTGTTGAAAAAGCAGGCTGCACTATTAGCGAAGAAGGTTGTTTGTCCGTTCCATCGTCTTATGCAAAAGTAGACCGTGCAGAAACGGTTACTGTGAATGCATTAAATGAACACGGTGAAGCCTATTCATTTGAAGCCGATGGTTTGTTAGCGGTGTGTGTTCAGCACGAATTAGACCACCTAATTGGTAAACTCTTTATCGATTACCTGTCGCCTCTTAAGCGCCAGCGTATTCGTAAAAAGCTAGAAAAAGACGCCAAGTTGGCTGCTAAAGCTTAATCCTCTGAGCAAACCAAATTAGGACTTAACGTGACCACTCCTCTACGCATTGTATTCGCGGGGACGCCGGATTTTGCCGCGCGTCACCTCGCCGCTTTGATCGACTCTCACCATGATGTTATTGCTGTATACAGCCAGCCGGATAGACCTGCAGGTCGAGGCAAGAAATTAAAAGCGAGTGAAGTTAAAGAACTCGCACTTGAACATAACATCCCTGTTTATCAGCCTGAAAACTTTAAGTCTGACGAAGCCAAAGCTGAATTAGCGGCGTTGAATGCCGATGTCATGGTCGTGGTCGCTTATGGTCTCTTGCTACCAAAAGCCGTGTTAGATATGCCTAAGTTTGGTTGCTTGAACGTGCATGGTTCAATTTTACCGCGCTGGCGCGGTGCGGCACCTATCCAACGTTCAATTTGGGCTGGCGACGCAGAAACCGGTGTGACTATCATGCAAATGGATGTAGGTCTCGACACAGGCGATATGCTTCATATCGTGACCTGTCCAATTGAATCTACAGACACTTCAGCCTCGTTGTACGAAAAGTTGGCTCAAACGGGTCCATCGGCCCTACTTGAAACGCTCGAACAAGTGGCTTCAGGAACAACTCACCCCGTAAAACAAGATGATACACAGGCAAACTACGCCAAAAAGCTGTCCAAAGAAGAAGCTCAAATTGATTGGACCATGAGTGCAGAACAAATCGAACGTAATATTCGCGCCTTTAATCCATGGCCAGTGGCATTCACACATATGCAAAACCATGCGGTTAAGATTTGGCAAGCCGAAGTAGTCGCTCGTTCGGGAGAAGCTGGCAAAGTGCTTAGTGCAGACAAGTCAGGAGTCGTCATTGCCACTGGCGACAAAGCCCTGCGTATTACGCTACTTCAGCCAGAAGGCAAAAAGCCGATGTCTGCACAAGATTTTCTAAATGGACGAGCGGATTGGGTTGCTGTCGGTTCTTCGGTAGGTCATGCATGAGTAATGTAAGAGCCATCGCCGCACAAACGCTATTTCAAGTAGTAGATAAAGGGGTGTCTTTATCTACTCAATTGCCTATTGCTGCAAAACTTGTTGCACCGAAGGACAAGGCATTGCTGCAAAACATTTGCTATGGCGTATTGCGTTATTTGCCAAGTTTGGAGCATTACTGCCAAAAGCTGCTCGAGCAACCGCTAAAAGGAAAAAACCGCGTTTTCCAATTTTTGCTGTATGTAGGTATTTACCAACTACAACACATGCGTGTGCCTTCACATGCGGCAGTTGCAGAAACAGTCAACGCGCTAGCAGAACTGCGAGCACCGGGCCTAAAAGGACTGATCAACGCCATTCTTCGCAATTTTCAGCGTCAACAAGCTGAATTGGAAGCCAGCGCCAATGAAATTCCCGTATGCAAATACAATCACCCATCTTGGTTCATTAAAGCTGTTCAAGCTGGCTACCCAGAGTCGTGGGAATCGCTGCTTGAAGCGAACCAACAGCAAGCACCGATGTGGCTGCGTGTAAATAAGCGCCAGAATTCAACGGAGCACTATGCAGACCAACTAAGCGAACAAGCAATTGGCTTTTCTCAGGACGAGCGTTTTGTCGATGGATTGTTGCTGAATGCCCCCTGTGATGTCGACAAACTTCCTAACTTTAGCGTGGGCGCTTGTTCTGTCCAGGATGCCGCAGCTCAACTTGCCGCTAGATTACTTGCGCCTGAAAATGGTGAACGAGTGTTAGACGCGTGCGCCGCACCTGGTGGTAAAACATGCCATTTGCTCGAACTGGCAGACTGCGACGTGGTAGCGATAGATGCTGACGAAATACGATTACAGCGAGTAGAAGATAATTTAGCACGCTTGTCATTATCAGCACACTGTCTTCAAGGCGATGCCAGCCAACCGGATGATTGGTGGGATGGTGAGCAATTTGACCGTATTTTGCTGGATGTTCCATGTTCAGCGACTGGGGTTATCCGCCGTCACCCAGACATAAAATGGCTGCGTCGCGCCTCAGATATCGAAGACTTGGCGCTAATTCAGCGTAAAATCCTGAACAATATCTGGCCATTGTTGAAAGCCGGTGGCACACTGCTTTATGCAACTTGTTCGGTGTTGCCTGCCGAAAACCGCAATCAGGTAGCCGCGTTTTTAGCTGAACACACAGATGCGCAGTTGGTTCCTTTGCATAGCGAAGACACCGAAACAACACCAGGCATGCAGTTGTTACCAGGTACTACCGACGGCTTTTATTACGCTAAATTGTTTAAAAAGAACTAAATACTGATATGAAAATCATCATTTTAGGCGCCGGTCAGGTCGGTGGAACGCTCGCTGAGAACCTTGTAGGTGAACAAAACGAGATAACGGTCATCGACATTGATGGTGACCGACTCAGGGAGCTTCAAGACAAATACGACTTACAAGTCGTGCACGGCCATTCAGCTCATCCTGATGTATTACGCCAAGCCGGTGCCGATGATGCTGATATGATTATCGCCGTGACCAGTTCGGACGAAGTAAACATGGTGGCGTGCCAAGTTGCCTACAGTATTTTTAATACGCCAACTAAAATCGCTCGTATCCGCTCGGAACAATACCTTCGTCACAAAGAAAAACTATTCCACAATAACGACCTTCCGGTTGACCACTACATCGCTCCAGAACAGCTAGTAACAAACTACATTCGTCGCTTAATCGACTACCCGGGAGCTTTGCAAGTACTGCAATTTGCCGATGGTATGCTGTCCTTGGTTGCAGTAAAAGCCTACTATGGCGGTCTGTTAGTTGGTTATGCGCTGTCGGCATTGAAAGAGCATATTCCAAACGTGGACACTCGTGTTGCTGCGATTTACCGTCAGGGTAAAGCCATTAAACCGCTTGGTACAACGGTTATTGAAGCGGATGATGAAGTGTTTTTCATTGCTGCAACGAAACATATTCGCGCCGTGATGAATGAGCTACAAAAACTTGAACGCTCTTATAAGAAAATCATGATTGCCGGTGGTGGTAATATCGGTGCAGGCCTTGCTCGTTCTCTTGAAAAAAACCACAGTGTTAAACTCATTGAGCGAAATCCAACTCGCGCTGCTCAGCTATCCGAGATGCTTGATAATACCGTTGTGTTCAGTGGCGACGCGTCTGATCATGAGTTGTTATCCGAAGAGCACATTGAACAAGTGGATGTTTTCATTGCTGTAACCAACGACGATGAAGCCAATATCATGGCCGCCATGCTAGCCAAGCGGATGGGTGCGGCAAAAACGATGGTACTTATCCAACGAAGCGCTTATGTAGATCTGGTTCAAGGTGGTGAAATTGATATTGCGATATCACCGCAACAAGCAACCATTTCAGCCTTGCTGACTCACGTTCGTCGAGGCGATATTGTCAACGTGTATTCATTGCGAAAAGGTGCAGCAGAAGCCATCGAAGCGGTGGCTCACGGCGACGAGAATACGTCTCGAGTGGTTGGCCGTGCAATTCGAGACATCAAGCTACCAGCAGGCACGACCATTGGTGCCATTGTACGTGATGATGAAGTGTTGATTGCGCACGACGATACCATTATTGAATCCGGTGACCACGTGATCATGTTCTTAATTGATAAAAAACACATCGGAATCGTGGAAAAGCTATTCCAAGTCAGTGCGCTGTTCGTCTAAATTATTTTCGGCATATCAGAGGGTGATTACTCTCTGATTTTTGTCTACACCACTTCGGTCAGCTCAATCACCGATAAATCTATTAGATAATCTTTGAGTACGTTTTCTATCTTGCTCTGTTCGCACAATAACTTGATGCCTAGATGAGTCGTCACGCTTTCCTGCTTGATACTACACACTTGCCCTTGCAACGTAATGTGCTCTTCATCCTTTCCAGTGAGTTTAATACTACACAGCGTTTCCTTTAAATCTTCTGGTACATGAGGCTCTTGTACGTGCAGTTGTAGTCCTTTCAAACTGATGTCTTTAATCACACCCAAAGTATTGTAATTTGGAATACAAAAGGTGGCGGGAATGAGTGTCGGGATCCGGGTATGGTTGCGCAGCTTGATCAACTGCACGCTCTCTGGGAAATGAATAAAAATAAGCCGCGCGGGATGGACTGTCACCGACTTTATGTGTGCTTTAAATGCAATGATTTGCCCGCCACTTTGTTCAAGCAACGCTCGCACAATCACTTGCGCACCTTCTTTTATGTAGTCCAACGCCGCGCCTAATCGCTTAGGGTTGGGATGATTTAAAACGATAAACTGTCCTTCAAGCAGTCCGACGAACTCGGTTTTCACCCGCTTGCTGGTGGCTGGCATTAAGATTTCTACATCGATTAAACTGCCAGCGACAATTTTGTTTAAATGCGCTTTGCTTCCTGCAACTTCGGTTTTCAACATAATGGCGACAACTTCCTAACCCCTCTTGTTGCCATTAAAGATCCAAGCACCCCAAGTTGCAAGTTTAATAAACTAAAAAATAAAATTACGTACGAGCTAATTCAGCAAAAAGTGGCCGCGCAATACTTGTGCACCTTCTCTTAAGGTCATCATGCGACTTTGCGCTTCTAACGTGCTCATCGACATATCCAGTTCATAGTGCTCAGTAAAAAAGATCATCGGCTCGCCATTGCGCTTAAGTACGATGGTAATACCCGCCAACTCACTCTCATCACGCAACGCGTTGATAACAGATGCGCCCTCTAGCGCCAAAGGTGGCAGAGTTCTTTTTTGCCATAATTCAGCTTCGTGAATAATTTTGACGACAAATCGCACCCCGAGTCTCGCATCCAATTTGATGGTGCAAACCGAAAATAGCTAAATGACTGAGTCGAGGAGATGAAATCGCTTTTAATTGTCCATAATTCTCTAGGTGTTCGTTAATCACCTTTACACTATTCAACAAGCTGCACTCCGGCTTTTCACCCGAGTCAAACAAAAGCGTCTGATCTTCCACGACATTCCTTGGTTTTGAGTATGCAAACGCGAGCACTGTGACACTCCTAGTTAATCTATTGTGAACATATTTACGCGAATAACACCCGAAAATCCGAGTTTTTATCATTTTGTTAAAAATAGTTTTATTACTAGGTTACAAAAAGCAGGAATAAAAGGGACAAGCAAGGAGTCCACCAGCAAACATAAATCTTTTAATATTCTGATTTTAAATGGAATTAATATATTTCATTGATGAGTTGCGTAAAATTAACGAGTGCTTTTTAAACAAGAATAAAACGTTACAAATTTGCACTCGAATAAAAAAATGGCAACAAGAAAGTGTCTTTTTCACTCGTAAGCGGTGTTATTGATTTTATTAACCGCGCACAGTGTGATTCGGTCTCAATGAAGGGAAATTAAAAAGTCATCCTGACGCATCGGTCCGGCTCGAATTCCATTGCTCGCGTTCGCCGAGCTGCGAAGCGCTGCTTCGGTCTCAATGAAGAGAAGTTAAAAAGTCATCCTGACGCATCAGTCCGGCTCGCAATCCATTGCTCGCGTTCGCCGAGCTGCGAAGCGCTGCTTCGGTCTCAATGAAGAGAAGTTAAAAAGTCATCCTGACGCATCAGTCCGGCTCGCAATCCATTGCTCGCGTTCGCCGAGCTGCGAAGCGCTGCTTCGGTCTCGGCTCACCCTCTCCAAAATGTGGGGGTAAAAAGGACAAGCAAAGTAAAGATTTCTAAGCGACCAAATACCATGGCGAGCGTTAGTAACCATTTTGCTGAATCCGTAATATCGCCATAGTGCGATGCAACCTGACCGAGGCCTGGACCTAAATTATTTAAACATGCAGCTGTCGCAGAAAACGCAGAAATGTTATCTAAGCCCGTAGCAAGTAAACCCAACATGATGATCACAAAGACCAGTGCATACGCAGAGAAAAACCCCCAAACCGCTTCAACTACTTTGTCGGGTAGCGCTTTGCGCCCTAATTTTATCGAGTAAATCGCGCGAGGATGGACAAGGCGGTTTAACTCTCGTATCCCTTGTAAATATAGTAAGAACACCCGCACGACCTTCATACCACCGCCCGTTGAGCCAGCACATCCGCCGATAAAGCTAGAAAAGATCAGTAAGATAGGTAAAAAAAGCGGCCATGCCGAGAAGTTATCTGTCGCAAATCCTGCGGTCGTACTGATCGAAACGGCTTGAAACAATGCCTGATCTAATGTTTCATCACCATCCGCGTAAACATGGTTAGATGAAAGCACTGCAAAGCAAATCACCACCAACACGGCTTGAATGAACAAGAAGACCTTAAACTCCGGATCACGTAGGTACGCTTTTACACTTCGACTCGCAACGGCCGCATAGTGTAGTGAGAAGTTGATAGCTGCAATGAGCAAAAACACCACACAAATAAAGTTGATAAGTGGGCTATCGAAATGCCCCATGGAAGCATCGTAGGTCGAGAAACCGCCAATCGCGATGGTCGCAAACGCATGGCAAATTGCGTCAAACCAACCCATACCGGCAAGCCAATAGGCAATGGTGCACGTAGCTGTCAACGTTACGTAGATGTACCACAAGTGCTTCGCGGTATCGGCGATACGAGGGGTCATCTTTGAATCTTTTACCGGTCCAGGCGTTTCCGCTCGATACAACTGCATACCACCAACGCCAAGCATTGGCAATACGGCTACGGCGAGTACGATGATCCCCATACCGCCAAACCATTGCAATTGTTGGCGATAGAAGAGGATTGATTTCGGTAAATATTCAATACCTGTCAGTACTGTCGCCCCTGTTGTAGTCAGTCCTGAGAATGCTTCAAACACGGCATCAGCCAATGATAAATTTGGTTCTTGCAAGAAAATGAGCGGCAAAGAAGCGAACGATCCCAGAACCAACCAAAATAATACAACGATTAAAAAGCCCTCTCGCGCTTTTAAATCACCATGTTGATGGCGGTTAGGGTAATAAGCGAGCAATCCGATAATAACGCTGAATATAAAGGCGAGAACGAATGGTACACCACCACCGTCTTTGTAAATTAACGACACTAATGCTGGCGGAACCATCGTGAGACTAAATAACACGACAAGTTGGCCAAGAATTTTAACTATAGTACGAAACTGCATGCGCCTTGCTGCTCACTTTTTATTATCATTCTGATTGTCTTATTCTTTGATTTTGAACTCAACTGTTCCATGGGTTAAATCGTAGATTTCTTCGCATGCCGTCGTCGCTTCACGATAGTCTAATTCTACCAGCCATGCGACTTTATCACTGTAGTTTTTTTCCAACGCCAGTATGGTGAAGTGACTTTGCAAATATTGTTCAATCTGACCTTGCTGCCCATAATCCGAGATGCCTTCTAAATAGGCTGGGGGTATTTTCAAGCTCGTTTCAAGCTGTGCCAACGCATTGTTCAGTGATCCTCCGTAGGCTCGAACCAACCCCCCAGTGCCTAGCTTAATCCCGCCAAAATAACGCGTGATAACCGCCGTGACTTCGCCAAGTCCAGAACCCATTAGGACATTTAGCATCGGTTTTCCCGCCGTGCCATTTGGTTCACCGTCATCAGAAAAGCCATAAACATGACTCCCCTTTGGATGACCTGCGACATGGATCCAGCAATTGTGACGCGCATCTGGGTATTTTTGGCAAATGGAATTAATGAAGGCTTTTGCCTCTTCTAAGGTCGGGGTATGCGCAATATGCACGATAAACGTACTTTTCTTGATTTCTTCTTCGTAGGTAATAGAGGCCGCTGGAATGCGGTATTCAGACATGCGTTATGCTCTTACAGTAAAAGGGGCCAATGCCCCCTTTTCACTCATCGGTCTATGAATAAGAAGATCGGGTACTTAAATTACTTTACCCAACACGCCCTATTCAGCTGATGCGTATCGTACAATTAGTACTCGGATTATATGCCTAATCGAGTTTTAAATCCCGAGTCATGTTCTCAAGGCGATCCGCATGCACAATAATGTTGTCTTCAATTCGGATACCGCCGTATGGAAGGAATTGGTCAACTTTATTCCAATTGATGTACTTCGTGTTGTCCGTCTTTTTCAGATCATCGAGCAATGAATCGATGAAATAGAGACCTGGTTCAATGGTGAAGACCTGTCCCGCCTCAATTCTGCGCGTGCAACGCAAAAATGGGTGGCCTTCTGGCGGCGCTTGGTGAATGCCACTTTCATCAGCCATAAAGCCACCCATATCATGTACTTGCAGACCTAAATGGTGACCTAAGCCATGCGGGAAGAAGGTGCTGCTGATCCCACGTTCAACAATTTCCTCTGCGGGCAAACTCACAATACCAAAGCGAGACAGCAACTCAGCCATACGTTGATGACAATCCATGTGTAATTCGCCATACAACTTGCCTGGCGCAAGACCTTTACCTAACGCAATTTGGTGCTCGTTAAGGGCAACCACGAGTTCATGGAATTCTCCACGACGCTCAAAATCATAGGTGCGCGTAATATCCGCCGCGTAGCCGTTAAAGTTTGCTCCGGCATCAATTAAAAAAGACAGATGTGATTTCGGTGCGTGGCGCTCGAAATGGGTGTAGTGCAAAATGGCACAGTTTTCGTTAAGCGCAACAATGTTTCCGTAGGGAGTATCGTTTTCTGCATGGTGTGTTGCGCTGAGATACGCTTGTTGAATTTCATACTCAGACGCTTTTGCGTAAAACGCGTCTTTCGCCGCAGTATGACCGAGCACCGCCAAGCGGTTTGCCTCGCGCAAACACGCCTGTTCATAGGGTGTTTTATACGCACGATGGTAGTGGAAATAGTTCAGTACAGCTTCTGGATTCATGTGCGTGAATCCGAGCGCTTGAGCAACTTCTAAATACTCACCAATGTATGCAAAGGAGGCTTTGTCGTAAGGCAAATATTTTTCAACTTGATCAGGTTGAACCAATAATTGAATATCGAAATAGTCTGCCCAAAAGTCACTTGGTACGTCAGGCACTTTGTGCCAAAAATCAACTGGGCGGTAAAACACAAGGCGCGGCTTATCGTTGCCATTCACGACCAGCCAACAATGCGGGTTGTCGATAACGGGTAACCAAGCTTTAAAGTGAGGATTCACTTTAAATGGATAATACATATCATCTAAAAATAAACGCTTTGCCTGACCTGAGTGGATCACTAATCCATCCAGACCCTGACGTTCTAGAATTACTCGTGTACGTTGCTGAAGCGTGTCGATGTGTTCAGCGTATAATCCAGCTAATAGTTCCATGGTGTACCCATTTCATTTTATACGTTATTGTCTTGAGTCTATCATAGGCCTTAAACAAAAACGACGCATCGTCGTCGAACTGCGTTAGCCACCAATAGACAAGTCCAGTACCTCTTTAAGTAGATTATCGTTGTTGCCTAATCGTTGTCGATAGACTTGTCGATAGGCGTAAACATTTTTAACGTAATCTCTCGTTTCCGTGTATGGGATGAGTCTCTATCCATACCTCCGCCGGCATGGGCTCCTTTGGTACCCAATTTTTGACACGATGGAAACCAGCGTTGTATGACGCCGTCGCCAATATTTCGTTGCCATCATTTTTCGATTTAAGGTAATTCAGGTAATGTGTCCCTAATCGAATGTTCATTTCGGGTTTCATTAATCGTGAATTCGAAATGCGCTTTTTACCGATGTATTTTGCCGTGCTAGGTAAAATCTGCATTAGTCCATAAGCGTTAGCGTGCGAACGCGCATCTGGTGCAAACGAGCTTTCTCTTCGGGCAATGGCAAAACTCCAATCCACGTCAACTTTATTGCTTGAGCTAAAACGCTCAAACAAGTCTTGAAATGCGAGCGGAAAACGCAGCTCAATGTGATCCCAAGCACCAATTTCTGCTAACGTGAAAATGGTTGAGTCATACCAATCAAACTCCGCGGCTAACTGTGAGGCCGCAAGTTTTTCTTCTTGGCTGGAGGTATTGGTTAAATAATTCCACTCTCGACGCGCTTCGGTATAACGCTCCAATTCATACAGCGCTTTTGCACGCTTAAAGCCAGGGGCCTTCGCGACTTTGCTCAACAACGCAGGTTCAAGGGCCAAAGGAACTTCGTTGAGCTGTGTTGGAAGCCCTAGTCGACCAGCCGCTAAGAAACCATAATAGTGACGTTCGTTTGCGACATCTTGCCATAACTGCTGCGCTTTAGATTGCTCACCCAACTGATTATAGCTGTATGCCAGCCAATACTTTTGACCACTGCTCATATGTTCATGGCCTACGAAGAGCGCCTTAATGCCTTGCCAATCTTGGTGTTTAAGTTTGTTTGCTAATAGCCATTGCATCAGTTTTTCATCACGCAGCCGCTTTAGGCACTTTATTCAACCAAAATTCTGCTTCAGGTTCGCCCTTGGAAGCCAACGCAAGCGCAAAACGATACGCAACTTTCGACTTTTGAGATTCGCTAAACGCAAACATGGTTTGCAATTTATCCCAAGCGCGAAGCGCAAGCTTTTTATCGCGCCAAATCAAGCGATTCATACCATAAACCGCAATCTCGGCTTCTTTGCTTGAACGCTTTTTATATCGATAAAGACCCGCGGCAGCACTAGGGTCTTGCCTGACAGCCAAATACAGATCGGCTAAATAGGCTTCGTCTTCTGGCAATAACGTCTTGAGATAAGGAAGCAGTGCACTTTGCCCACCTTGTGCGGTACTGGTTATACGTTGCCAAACAAGCTCTTGAGTAAGGTAACCAGCACTTTGCCATGTCGCAAACAAACTATCGCATGCTTTGGGTTGTGATTTACCGACACGCCAGAGCTTGGCAACTTGATCCAAAATAGCGGGTTTCGGTGCGCCCAAGTCCAACTGATATCGTAAATAGTAACACGTCAATTCAGCGTCACTGGTTTCTTTATAGGCATTGATGAACAACGCTTTTTTATTATGGCGACGCAAATAGTCCAGCCAACTTTCACGAACCGGCCATTCCAACGGGGTGTGTTGGTAAACGGATAAGAAATGCTCAATTTGCTTTTGATAACGAAGGTGTGGATGACGTTTGTAAAAGGCCATCTCTACATAAGGGGATAAAGGATGATCCAATTCGCTGAGCGATGCTTGGAAGGCCTTAAAATTGCCCGACCACGCAACGCGCTCTGCTTCTTTAAATTTATCATGATCATCCGCTTTGCTTGGCAACGCAACCAACCCTAAAGTGAGCCACGTTGTTGTCAAAAACCATTTTTTTATCATACCAAGTACATTGTCCTCGGAAGTCGTCTACAGTTTTGGATGCGAAGGAAAAAAGGCGCGCATCAACAGTCCGTCATACAAAACACCACGGTATTAGAATCAAGCTGAACCTACGCTTGTTTCCTTGACGCGGTATTACGCCTTCCACCTTAGCATCTCTGCGCCCCGATTTTTAGTTTGCGCGGTAAATTGCTGGTAAATTTTTCATTGCAATTTTTTTTTAAAGCGGCCACACTGAGCGAAATAACAACTCATCGTACCAGTGAGCAACGAGGGAGATAAAAGCATGTTATACCAATGCGAGTCATTTGTAGTTGATTTCTACAAAGACAAAATCGCTGAATTTAAGTTTTGTATGCCAGGTTCGGTCAATAAACTTTCTCAGCAAACGCTACAAGAATGTGGCAAAGCGTTAGCAGAACTTGCGCAGACGCGGTGATATTGAAGGTCTTGTGTTTACCAGTGATAAGGACCATTTCATTATCGGTGCCGATATTTTCGAATTCCTACCGACATTCCAACTACCAGAAGAAGAACTTGTAGGCTGGATCAAAAACGCAACGGACGTATTTGACGCTATCGAAGATTTGCCATTCCCAACCATCTCAGCAGTCAATGGTTTAGCACTTGGTGGCGGATGTGAGTGGTTACTAGCAACAGATTACCGTGTAGCAACACCTGCTGCGAAAATTGGTCTACCTGAAGTTAAACTTGGGATCATGCCGGGCTTTGGTGGCACAGTTCGTTTACCGCGTCTTATCGGTGCGGACAATGCCATGACATGGATAGCAACAGGCAAAGAAAACCGCGCAGACGAAGCATTAAAAGTCGGTGCCGTTGATGCCGTTGTGAGCCAAGAGAAGCTCGTCGAGGCTTCAATTAAAATGTTGGAACAAGCGATCGCTGGCAAGCTAGATTGGCGTGCAAAGCGCGCGAAGAAAATGTCGCCATTACAACTAAACCGCACTGAACAAGGTATGTGTTTCGCGATGGCCGAAGGTATGGTATTTGGCCAGACTAAAGGTCACTATCCTGCACCTATGATGGCAGTGAAAACAATTAAAGCGGCAGCAAATCAAAGTCGCACAGAAGCAATGGCGCTTGAAAATGCCAATTTTGCTAAATTGGCGAAAACGCCAGAAGCAGCTGCACAAACAGGTATTTTCCTTGCAGACCAATACATTAAAGGTGTAGCAAAGAAACAAGCAAAACAAAATGACAAGCCGATAAAGCGTGCAGCAGTGCTTGGTGCCGGTATTATGGGTGGTGGTATTGCTTACCAATCCGCTTACAAAGGCATTCCGATTGTCATGAAAGACATTCAGCCTGCGGCACTTGAATTAGGCATGGGCGAAGCGGCAAAAATATTGGGTACAAAGGTCGAGCGTGGTCACATGAAACTCGACAAAATGGTCGCAACGCTGGGCAAAATTCAACCGACGCTTAATGACCGCGACCTCGAGGGTGTTGACGTGATCGTTGAAGCGGTTGTTGAAAATCCGAAAATCAAACAAGCTGTTTTGGCGAACCTTGAAACGCAATTACCTGCAGGTACAGTGCTAACGTCAAATACCTCGACCATTCGTATTGATGAATTAGCTACAGCGTTGAAAAACCCAGAAAACTTCTGTGGCATGCACTTCTTTAACCCTGTACCAAAAATGCCGCTTGTGGAAATCATCCGTGGTGAGAAAACGTCAGAGGCGACGATTAACGCCGTTGTAGACTATGCCCTGCAACTAGGTAAATCACCGATTGTTGTGAATGACTGCCCAGGTTTCTTCGTGAATCGAGTGTTGTTCCCTTACTTTGCTGGTTTCAGCCAAATGGTTGTTGAAGGTGCTGATTTCACGGTTATCGACAAAGTCATGGAAGGTATCTTCGGCTGGCCAATGGGTCCTGCGTACTTACTTGATGTTGTCGGTATTGATACCGCAAATCACTGTACTGGTGTAATGGCTGATGGCTTCCCTGCTCGTATGGCGCGTCAAGACAAAGATCCTGTTGCTGTACTTGCCAATGCGGGTCGCTTTGGTCAGAAGAACAAACTGGGCTTCTATCAGTATGCACCAGATCGCAAAGGTCGCTTGAAAAAAGCTAAAGACGCAGAAGCCGTTGCTTTATTAAGTTCTATTTGCGATGCACCAGCGGACTTTGACAAGCAAACGATCATTGAACGCTGTATGGTCCCGATGTTGAACGAAGTGTTACTGTGTTTACAAGAAAACATCGTTGCGTCACCACAAGAAGCGGACATGGCATTAATTTACGGCATCGGATTCCCTCCATTCCGTGGCGGTGCGTTCCGTTACCTAGACCAAATTGGTCTTGCAAACTTCGTTGCAATGGCGGACAAATACGCTCACCTAGGTGCAATTTACCAAGTGTCAGAACAAACACGTCAATGGGCACAAGAAGGCAAAGTGTTCTACAAAGTGGAGGGTCAATAAGATGTCTAACACAATGAATAATGCAGTTATTGTTGATTGTATTCGTACACCAATGGGCCGTTCTAAAGCGGGCGTGTTCAGACACCGCCGCGCAGAAGACTTAAGCGCTCATTTGATGAAAGGTTTGCTCGAACGTAACCCTCAAGTTGACCCAGCCAGTATTGATGACATTTACTGGGGCTGTGTTCAACAAACGCTAGAACAAGGTTTTAACGTAGCGCGTAATGCATCACTACTTGCGGGCATTCCACACTCGGTACCTGCGGTAACTGTAAACCGTCTGTGTGGTTCCTCAATGCAAGCTTTACATGATGCAGCACGTGCGATTATGACCGGTGCCGGTGACACCTACCTTATTGGTGGTGTTGAGCATATGGGTCACGTACCGATGACGCATGGTGTGGATTTCCACCCAGGCCTATCGACTTCAGTTGCACAAGCAGCCGGGTCAATGGGCTTAACAGCGGAATACCTTGCGACTCTCCACGGCATCAGTCGTGAACAGCAAGATGCATTTGCAGTTCGTTCACATCAACGTGCTCACGCAGCGACGATTGAAGGCCGCTTCCGTCCAGAAATTTTAGCAACTGAAGGTCATGACGACGACGGCGTGCTTACTCTTGTGGAAGACGATGAAGTCATTCGTCCAGAAACAACGATGGAAGGTTTAGCGCAGCTTCGTCCAGTGTTTAATCCGGCGACAGGTACTGTTACTGCTGGTACGTCTTCAGCGTTGTCAGACGGCGCTTCTGCGATGTTAGTCATGAGCGAAAGTAAAGCGAAAGAACTCGGTTTACCTATCCGTGCGCGTATTAAATCCATGGCGGTTGCTGGTTGCGATCCATCTATCATGGGCTATGGTCCAGTACCCGCGACAAAGAAAGCATTGCAAGCGGCTGGTATTACGATTGATGATATTGATGTTGCGGAATTAAACGAAGCGTTTGCGGCTCAATCACTACCTGTACTTAAAGATCTTGGTTTGTTAGACGTAGCAGACGAGAAAGTAAACTTAAACGGTGGTGCGATTGCATTGGGTCATCCGCTGGGCTGTTCAGGCTCTCGTATCAGTACAACGCTTATCCACCTAATGGAAGCGAAAAACGCGAAATACGGTTTGGCCACGATGTGCATCGGACTAGGTCAAGGTATCGCGACAATCTTCGAGCGCGTTGAATAACCAACAACGCACTCTCAATTCAACTTGGTGACCAAGGGCAAAGTACATTTTCGTGCTTTGCCTTTTTTCTTGGCCGGAAGCAAAACCCGCGCTTAGGTTTATTTGTCGCCGAATGCGCGATAAAATAACAACTTCGTCAAAATTAGTAAGCCGAGTCAAGTTATGTCTTTTGAAAATCCCGACCACACATTAGATGCCATTGGTCTTCGCTGCCCAGAACCCGTCATGATGATCCGTGGTGCAGTAAGAAAAATGCAAGATGGCGAAACCTTACTGGTGTTGGCGGACGACCCTTCGACGACTCGTGACATTCCAAGTTTTTGTGAATTTATGGACCATACGTTAGTAGCTAAAGACGTAGCGCAAGTGCCTTATCGTTACTTGCTAAAAAAGGGACTCTAAAGAGAAGCTGTGGTCATCGTGAACAGAAAAACAACCTGTTCACTCCGTCTCAACCATAATTAGTTTAATAACAAGACAAATGAAAGGTCGGTTAATTGGTGAGTTTGCCATGAGTCGTTTTCCAGAACTTATCATCATGACATGACATGACATGACATGAATAAATTGCCTCCATCCATCTGCTCTCAATATAAATAAACGGTTATTTTTCTTGGGTTCTGCTGATATTCTAGCGACATCGCTCCTCCAATAAATAGCCGTTATTTCTCTTCGTTTTTTGTAATTTGACAGCTAAAGAATCGAGAGAAACGACGAACAGATACTTGGTTTAAATAGACTACTTTTTGGCTTGAACCTTTTACGCATATAAAAAGTAAAAAGGACCTTTCGGCCCCTTTTACTTTTTATACGCGCTCTGTCTTTGCTCTAGTTTGGCAAAACAGACACCAAGGGTTGACTGGGAGTGCGGTAATCTAATTGAATAATAAAGACTCCCTTACGCGCTGGGGTAAAACTAAAATAGTTATACACGGTCTGACAATCAGCGACTTTCGGTTCGCCTAGAGCGAGCTTGCCATCAACCGCATAACCGCAGTTATAGCCTTCCGTCCAACTCGCATCAGCGATTTTAAATTCGTATACCTTACCTGGCGTTGTAAACTTCACGCGAACTTGGTAAACCCCTGCACTCGTTTCCCGCATTTGATAAACCGCTTCCGCATCCCACAACGTGAAATCGCCTCGGACAAACATCGGTCTATCAATACTTTTTACAACAGAATTTGTGGTATTGCCACCACGCACGCTGACATTTGACAGCTGCGCACTACAGGCACTTAGTAATAAGACTGTAAGTGCTAGAAAAATGTGTTTCATCATATTAAATCAAAGCCCCACTTTCGTGGGGCCTTTACTCTTAGTTTTGTAAAACAGAAATGTCCGCCGTATTCATAAAGAGTCGGCTTAGTTCAGACAGTAGCGCCAGTCGGTTATTTTTAACCGCTTCATCCTCGGCCATTACCATGACATTATCGAAGAAATTATCGACTGCTTCACGCAACGTAGCAAGACGTGTTAAAGCTTGCTGATAGTCACCCGCGGCATAAACAGGCCCAAGTTCCGCAGTCAATGCTGCAACCTGTGCTGCAAGTACTTTTTCAGCTTCATCTTGTAGAAGTGCACTGTTCACAGCTGCTTCCGTATTCACGTTATTCTTAGCAAGAATATTGTTCACGCGTTTGTTTGCTGCCGCTAAGCTTTCCGCTTCCGCTAATGTGCGGAAATGGCTTACTGCTTTCACGCGACGGTCAAAGTCAGCAGGTGAAGAAGGACGTCGAACAAGTACCGCTTGAATCACATCAACAGCAATGCCATCGTCTTGATACCACGCGCGGAAACGACCAAGCATAAATTCAAAAACGTCTTCTGCTACATTGCTATTTGACAATTTATCACCAAACAAACTTTGTGCTTTTGCGATAATCTTGAGCAAATCCAGTGGCAACGCTTTTTCCACCATAATACGTAGTGCACCGATCGCAGCACGGCGTAGCGCAAACGGATCTTTGTCACCTTTCGGTGCTTGACCAATGCCAAAGATACCGACCAGCGTATCAAACTTATCCGCAAGTGCCACGGCAAAACTGATTGGGTTGGTTGGCAATGCATCACCCGCAAAACGAGGCATGTATTGCTCATTTTGAGCGAGTGCGACTTCTTCAGCTTCACCGTCAATATGCGCATAGTGCATACCCATGACACCTTGTACATCCGTAAACTCCATGACCATATTGGTCATCAAGTCTGTTTTACAAAGTAAGCCTGCACGCTCTGCAAGTGCCTTATCTGCGCCCAATTGTTCAGCAATAAAACCGGCAAGCGCTGAAATGCGATCAGATTTGTCTTTTAATGTACCAAGTTGTTGTTGGAACAAGACCGTTTCCAGTGACGCGAGACGACTTTCTAACGTGTGTTTCTTATCTGTTTCGAAGAAAAACTTCGCATCAGCAAGGCGCGGACGTACCACTTTTTCATTGCCTGAAATCACCACTTGAGGGTCTTTACTTTCAATGTTTGAAACGAACAGGAACTTATTCAATAAGTTGCCTTGCTCATCAAGCAATGGGAAGTATTTCTGGTCGTCTTTCATTGTACAAATTAACGCTTCTGCGGGTACTTCAAGGAAAGACTCTTCAAACGACGCGGTAAGCGTTACTGGCCACTCAACAAGTGACGTCACTTCTTCAAGCAAATCTTCATCCATCGCAACGACTGCATTAACCGCTTTTGCCGCAACTTCAATTTGTTCGCGGATCATCGCTTTTCGCGCTTCATAATCCGCTATGACGTATGCACCTTTTAACGTGTCAAAAATCGCGTCTGCATGAGCAAGCGTTGTACGAGCAGGATGATGGAAACGGTGGCCTTGTAATTCATTGCCAATCGTTTTTCCAAGCACTTCACCTTGTACTACGTTACCACCAAACAATGCAGCGACTGTATGAACAGGTCGAATGAATTGCGTTCTGTACGCACCCCAACGCATCGGTTTTGGAATTGGTAATTTAGCCAATGCTTTGTTGATTGCGTCGCTTAGAAGTGTCGTCGTCTTTTGTCCTTCAACTTTCGCTCGGTGTAACAACCACTCGCCTTTATCGGTGGCAACACGTTCAGCTTGGTCAACCGTAATACCACAACCACGCGCCCAACCTTCAGCCGCTTTGGTTGCATTGCCATCTTCATCGAACGCAGCAGCAACCGCTGGACCACGCTTTTCGACAACTTTATCTTGCTGTTGAGTTTCAAGCGCAATTACTCGTAACCCTAAACGACGAGGAGAGGCATACCAAGACACTGATTCACAGGCAAGCTCAAGACTGGCCAATTCGTTTTTAAAATTCTCAGCAAACGCTTCGGCAAGTCCACGTAATGCCTTCGGTGGTAATTCTTCAGTACCGATTTCAATTGTTAAATTTTCAGTGGTCATGGTTAGTCCTTACACAGCGGGAAACCTAACGCTTCACGTGCCTCATAGTAGGCTTGCGCACACGCTTTTGAGAGCGCTCGTACACGAAGGATATAACGTTGGCGTTCAGTAACAGAGATAGCGTGACGCGCATCGAGTAAGTTAAACGCATGGGATGCTTTCATTACTTGCTCATATGCAGGTAGCGGTAGGCCTGCTTCGATCAGCTTTTGGCTTTCAAGCTCACACGTGTCGAATTGCTTAAACAATGCGTCGACGTTTGCGTGTTCGAAGTTGTAAGCCGACTGCTCTACCTCGTTTTGATGGAAAACGTCACCATAGGTCACTTTTCCGCGCGGACCATCTGTCCAAACTAAGTCGTAGATACTGTCTACGCCTTGTATATACATTGCCAGACGCTCAAGACCGTAAGTAATTTCACCGGTTACTGGAAAACATTCCAGTCCGCCGACTTGTTGGAAATAAGTGAACTGTGTCACTTCCATACCATTCAACCAAACTTCCCAACCAAGACCCCATGCACCTAATGTTGGAGATTCCCAGTTGTCTTCAACAAAACGAATTTCATTGGTAAGGATATCAATGCCCATGGCTTCCAAAGAACCTAAGTAAAGTTCTTGAATATTGTCTGGAGAAGGTTTCATAACTACTTGGAATTGGTAGTAATGCTGCAGACGATTTGGGTTTTCACCATAGCGTCCATCTGTTGGACGGCGGCATGGTTGAACGTATGCGCTTGACATAGGTTCTGGGCCAATCGACTTTAGAAATGTCATTGGATGGAATGTACCCGCACCCACTTCCATATCAAGTGGCTGGGCGATTACACAGCCTTGCTGTGCCCAATAGTCCTGTAAAGCCAGGATCAAACCTTGGAAGGTTTTAATATCGTATTTTTGCATAATGGCTTTTATTTGGTACAGAGTAATGCCTCATCTCTGACGCGATTAACACGTTGGATGAGAGCTGTTGTGATTGAAAATTACGCTCAGTATACCTTGTGCGCTAACAGGTTTTAAGCAATTTATCGGATGTTTAAATAAAAAAAGGAGGGGTTCCCCTCCTTATTTCATTGGACTTTGTGAGAGGCTCATAATTCGTGAAAATGACACCCTTATAGATTAAGGCGTTGACAAGAATTGTGAGAAACTATGAGTGTGCGTTTTCTCATAATCTTTGGAAGTATCAGGGTTGATTCTCATGATTCTTGCTATTCACCAAGTTCACCTGAGTTATACAGCTTTATTCACGATACTCTGTTTTGAGTCCAATTCAACTCTCTCTCGCGGCTTTTCAAATGCAAAATATCTCACTAGCACATTAATAAAGATCTTTGCCTTTCGTTTACTAAATGCACTCTTTCCATCAAATCTCTCAAATCCGCGCTCAATAAGCATTGCGAGGTAAGCAGTTATTATTTTCAGCTCAACATAAAATGCATAACTCATAAATGTAAATATCAGAAAAATAGTAGCCAGCTCTTTTCTAGTCGTATTATCGTAGAAACTAAAAACAGTTTCGATTGTCGCTCCCCCATTTATTGACAGTGCTACGGTGCTGGCACACAACATCAAAAACATTGCAAGTACTCGAGCTTTAGACTCATTAGCAAAAATGTGTTCCATTACTTTTCGAGCATTGATTTTATCTGAAGATGCATACTTTTCTCTTAAAGATAGTGACTTATCTATATCTTCGGCCAAAGATAAGTACTCTGACGGTTTGTATGGCAGATACCTACGGAGCCACATTTCTTCTAGTTTCCATAATTTTTCTTCATTCGTTTGAAGCTCCATCTGAGCTCGTCGTCGAGCAAAGTTATCTTTTTTTAACAATACTTTGAGCCAACAAAAAAACGCTAGAACACAAAAAAATAGAAAGCAAGCCATCTTCACTGCACTACTCACCTTCTCAATCTGTATGTATTTTTCTATTTGGATAAACCCTGCAAGCCAAAAAATTGAAGTAATAGACAGCAAACTTGAAACCATAACAGCCCAAAGGAGCAAGGACTTAGGAGAAAAGACACCTTCATAAGATTCAAAAACTCTGTAATATCTATTTATCGTTGTATGTACATTTCGCATTTATACCTCCATATTGCTTTGGATATTTGTTTGCGAATCATTAAAGCCACAATGAATGAACCAAAGGTAAATTACCTGCAATAACTTGCATATCCGGCAATATTAAATGAAGAAATGGAGTATCTATTTAGCATGTTTAAACGCAGACAGCTCCACCAAGGAATTTAGTAATGCCCAACATAAAGTCTGGGCATTACTATGACTGAGCCTTAAGCTGCTTCTTTGAATAACCGACTTAAGTTTGTTGACCAACTTTCGTTGTGAATGATCCGTTCTTCGTGAAGACTTTGGTCGAGTATATCTCTCTTGCTTAGCTGACTAATTTTTTGCCAATCTCCATTCAGAATGTATGTTGCATTATTCCTCACCATACTCTCTAAGACAAAAATACCATGCTGCTTAAATCCATATACGATATAGCCTTGGAAACCTCCATTTCCTATAGCTACAAAGTCCGGCGCATAACTCTCAATTGTGCTTAAACGATATTTACATACACTATCTTTTTTCTTTGATTTTCTGGTGGTTAATTTCTCAATGTCACGCTCTCCAAGCTGACTAAGCACAGTCCCTTGAGGGAGCAATTCCCAATTCACCTTATGCAAATTCATATATATAGGTAATTGATTGGCACTCATAAACTCAACCTCACCAAAAACCTCTAAAAATACATTAATAGCGGCTATTAGATCGCTTGGTTCGAAGGTGCTTAACAACGGGCTTCTTACAAAAGCTTGCTCACCTATAAACACAATCGACATTTCAATTGATGGAGCTGGCGTATACTCCCTAAACCACTTAAGCCTGTGTTGGTAAATAATTCCAGAATGCATATTGCCGTGCCAATCAGTTCTTTCCCAGTGGCGCTCAATAACATACGGAACTTTAGGAACACTTTTATTGGCTGGGCCATACTGACCCTCAGCGTTATACCGAGTTCTAGGACCGATCACTCGAGGCAGTAAGGTCAAACCACTTTTCAATTCTTTTGGAAATCCAACTTGATGAAGTCGTTCAATCTTATTTTCATCAAGTTTAAGCGACACGTATACATTTTCCTTGCCTTCCAAAATCGCACTAAATGCGCTTAAGGTTCTTATATATTTCATAATAACCTCCTACCCATTAGTATCAGGAACCAGCATAGGGAATACCCGCTTCCCATAATTTCTGGCATATTCAACTTGATTTGTTTTTGGATTCTTTCGGTAAGGTCGGAAAATCAGTTTCATGCCCTTAGGCACTTTAATTTTATTACTTTTTACTACTTTTTTGCTTTGTTTCTTATCGGCCATATTAAAAGGCTCCCATTTTAAGAAAAATAATTTGGGTTGCAGAAATCACAAAAAGTAGCTAGAATTTTGCTGCTAAACATTACATCTAAACTACTTTTAGATTGTTCTACTGAGCGTCGCTCCTTTTCGGGAGCTAGCTCAAACTCTTCAGAATTAAATCCCGTTGAATTCCCATTAATAGAATAAAAGCCTCTAAATACCAGTTAAAACACTGGTCTAGTACACGCGCTCGCTCACTGTTAACTATAACCTAACGACACGTTAAACTTTATCCATATAATCATGTTAGATCTAATAAACGATTCCGTCAAGTAACACCTAACAGAATTTGCTTTTTTGTATGTTCGTGTGTATACATACAGTATCGTTTGATTTATACATACAATAAAAACATTACAAGGTCTATTTAGTGGAGAATTACGCATGACTTTAGCAGAAAAGCTGACCGAATTAAGGGTCAATAAAAAGGCTTCCTTACAAGCTGTAGCTGATGCTGTTGGCGTTTCAAAGCCCCACATTTGGGAGCTAGAGAAAGGGAAGACTAAAAATCCATCACTGGAATTGCTCAAAAAACTTGCGCTATACTATCAAGTATCTCTCGATACTCTTGTCGGCTTAGAGGAAAATGATAACTCTGGAGCTCCACATTATGTTTCGAGAGCTTGACTTGGACGTAAACTCATTGACTAGCGAAGATAAGCGCACGATTACAAATGCTTTGGAAATGGCTAAAGCCCTGATTGAGCAGAGAAAAAACAAAGGATTATAATGTTAAAGATAGACCGTATTGCACTTGCAGATTGTTTCACACCTCATGAATTAGTAAACGAAATCTTCAAACAGTGCCAAGGTCTATCACTCCCAATACCTCTGTTAGAAATAGCAAAACAGTGTGGTATCGTTGGATTTATACCCTACCAACTAAAAGGAAAACCAGAAGGGGTTTTGTATGCTGATAACTTTAAGGATGAAGCTGTCATACTATATAGAACGCATACAAATAATTCAGGTAGAGAGCGCTATTCAATTGCACATGAACTAGGCCATCATTTACTTCCTCATCATACAATGACCAGAATTTATGGGCCTGAACATCAGTCCCTAGAGAATGAAGCATTTAAGTTCGCAAAGTTATTAATGCTCCCTAAACATTTACTACTCAAAGAATTATCAGATAAGACGCCAGACCTAAGATTGTTTAAAATTATCTCAGACAATGCTCAAATGAGCTTTTCTGCTACAGTAAATCGATGTTGTGACTTATTAAGTAATGCAGTCCCGATGATGATCATTCATTCAAAAGATAATGTATGTCGTTATGTGTGGTCTAACTGGTCAGCTAAGGAGTTTGAGTCCTATTTGCTCACAAGCAAAAAACAGACCCTTCCAAAGAAATATGCTTCTGGTCTATTATCGAATATGAGTAACTTTTTTACTGACATAAGCCATAGTAGCACAGCGGTGTGGTTTGATGATCACTCTAATAATTCACTAAGCCATGTATGGGAACAAACTTACTATCAAGAAAATGGATACATGTGCACAATGCTGACCCTTGTCAGCAACTCCGAAGTCGATCCCAAAGAAGGTTTACTCGTTAAATGACCTTATAGGATACTCAAGTTCTACACCTAACATTTAACCCCTATGCTACGCATGTATCCTCAGGCTGATACCTGTTCACTTTGATGAGCACACTAATGTATATTTCACCAAAAGCATCAAGCTTCTGTGAGGCTCTTTCATTGGGATATTCGCAATTTCAGCAACTCTTGCTTCAAGCTCCGATACCATACTTTTCATTTTCCTTTTTGATTCATTTCTACGAATATTTCGTGAAAGCCGAGCGCTATCAGTAAAATATTTTATGCCAATTTCTTGTCCAAATTCTTCACTTGATGATAGTGAATCTATCCAATTACTACCATAGAAAGGCATCGGTGTCGGGTCATTTTGGTCGTATGCAAGTGCCTTGAGTGGATATAGATCAATAATCTCAACAAACCGCTTGTCGCACGTTAAAAATGACGGAAAATAATAACGGGCTTCCGCACGCGGCCGAGTAGTCAAGTTCAATTCCATTTGTTTTATGTGCCACATATCCCAAGCCATCCCTCTGATAATGACAAAAAGGTCATCTCGTTTTTTTTGCACTTTTCCGAAAAATTTTAGACCTTGTCCCTTATCGAAATATGACCTCGCTATCGTTATTTCTCTAAAGCTTATAGTTGCAAGCTCAGAGTCACACATTCCAATTAACTTATATAACTTAGCCTCAGTTGTACTTTTGAGACTCAGATAATTGGATAGATATCATGGCAAGAAGATGCCAGTAACTAAAATTGAAGTTAAATTCTACTTGCTTAATTATGCCGGGCTGGCAAAGATCCTGATACAAGCTTGCTATAAGTTCTTGTGCACTTTTCATAAGCTCAGCATTACTAAGAGTTGATTGTACAATGCCAAGCTTCTCCAAAGCCTCGACATCTATTGTGCGAAGAACTTCATAGGCCTTTATTTTCTCAAAGATGCGCTCAGCTTTCTTTGGATCTAAAAGGTTTTCTAAATTTTCTAAAACATACGGCATAGGATCAACCTGTACATCCTTGCGCGAGATAAATTTAAATATTTCTTCAAAGTCACTAGGAAGCCTAGACTTATTACCTATTATATAAGGCTCTAAATAGCTAATCGCCTGGGTATCCATGGATATTGAGTAATCTATAGGGTACGTAGCTGACCCGCTTCTCATGTCATTAACAGTCTCTTGGTCAAGTACAAATACAGAATCTGTGCTGAAAAGACTTCTGACAACGGAACCATCTGAAAAATTATGATTTGTCGAAAACCCAGGCATTGCTCCATCTTCTGCGCCAAATACGATCTTGTAGCTACGTAAACTGTCGAAATGCAAGTTGAACAACATTAAAGACTCTTCCAATGAATTTGCCGTACAAATCTCATTCAGAATCAGCATCTTACTTTGATTCATTCCTTCTCCTTAAGTATCGAGCTGGTAACTACCAGATTAACAAGTGTAGACCTCTCAGCTACCTAATAACTATTGAAGCAAATTTAAGCAGTCCTTGCTATAGGTTGTTGATGACAGTTTTTTGGTTGAATTAGTTATAGCTCAGCCAACCACTCCAATGCTTCCACGTCCTCCCTTCGATATACCTTCTGCCTGAGCTTTACTGGCCAGTCTTTGTCTACGCTGTAGATCTCATAATCCATAAGGTTCTTTATGAGGTTACGTGAATTGACGCCAGTCGATTTAGATAGCTTTGATAGCAACACATATTCAATATGAAAAGCCATGAGGTGTTCATCTGTTATGTCGTAACCGTGGTCAGTTTCATCGCTATGCAACAAGCCATAATGTACTAATTCATAGGTAAACTGCTGATTGACCCCAAGTAGTTTGGCTACGCGCGGAACCGAGTAATGGTGGTCCGTTGGCAAGGTAGTATCGAGCCAATGAAGCAAGTCACTCTTTTTAATCGCTAATGACCTAACACTAGGTTTGGCACTGAACTGTTTTGCAATAAGCTCATTGGCTTCAACCGCCTTAAGCAACCTAGATAGCAAGTTTTCGCACTTGTGACCATACGCTCGCATGATGTCAGGTATACACAGGTAATCTGACTGAACGACAGCTGTGTGCCACAACACCGTTTCCATGTACGACTCAATTTCCATTTTTGAAAATTGCCATGTGCTACAATAATCCGCTTCAGGTGCCGAGAACTGCTTGAATGTACCCGCATCCCTTAACTGTTTAAATTGTGCTTTAGTCACACCAAGTAAGGTGGCAGCCTCAGTTGCATTCAACACATCTTTTAAGCGAATAACCTTTCTCTCGATATCCGGTTTATAAATCAGAATGGAGGTGTTACATGCCTTTTTCTCTACTTTGCCAGTAAGCATGCCATCAGCAACAGCTCGGCGCAAAGTTCGCTTTGAAAGACCATACATTCGACAAGCTTGTTGTAGCGGTACCCAAGGGTGAATTTGAATCGTTTTGCTAGCAAATAAGTTGTTTCGTTTTGACAGGGCTTTATGCCAGTGATTGTTGATGAACTGCTCAATAACTTCTTTGTATGGCTCAAAGCACGCATGAGTACACAAGTTATAAAAAGTTCTGTAGAACTTCGTAAACCTCGAACTTACTGTGCCTTCATCAAATATCTTTAAGGCATATAGATAGTTCCATAACCCCACATAGCCACCAAATAGTGAATGAGCTACCTCATGTAAGCATACTTTGGCTGAGTTTTTGTTACTTAGATATTTGTACACTTGCCTCAGACTACCGTCAGGTTGAGGCTGAAACCGGGCGAATAACTGCAAAACCTCTGAACGCTCCTCAAGAGTAAGCTCACTAAAGTCCGTCCATAGCAAAGGCATTGATGTACTAGGTAGAGGCTTACCCTCCAAAAAGCACTGCAGCGTAAGAACCTCTTCAGGACACTTCTGAGCTTGTGATGTGGCACGTCTCATGTCAAAACCACAACTGCGGCAATGGTGAAAAGACGTATGCGTAAGACTTAATGTTTTGCCACAATATTGGCAAGCATCAAGCAACCAGACCGCATGCTTGATACATGCTGCGGAGCATAGAAAGTGCCAGCCATTTTGCCACACCTCACCCTCTTGCAAGCACAATGGGCAATACTTCAATTGCTTGCTTAAGTGCTTAAAGTTCAGCTTTGACATTTCAACAAGCATGTTGTGGTGCGCTATGCTAAACTCAATCCACTTGTTTTCTTCGAGTATGGGCTGCAAGTTTTTGGCAAATGATGTGTTGCACCTGATTGAAACCACTAAATCTTTAGGGTCGACTACGTTGATATCGGCCAGGCGCTTAAAGTAACCAATGGCAGATTCATCATCTGCCAGGGGAATACAAATCGCGGGTCTGCTTATTCTGTTATCCATGCTCAGCTCATTACCCGACAAAAAACGGCATGTTTTGTTTGTCTAAGCGCTGTTCGATAAAGCTTTTATGAAAAGGGTTTTGGCTCTCTTTGCAATCGCGCCAAATATACTTTTGAAAAGCACCAGCGAGTACAGTGTTATCAATCCTTTCTCTATTCTGAGAATATAGTAACTCACTCGCACCAACCATTAGCTTTACAAGGTAATCTATTAGGCCATTGGTCGCGTAATAAAAGCGAACAATACTTTCATCACACAATTTTATTTTTTCAGGTAGCCCTATTTGTTCATCAAGTATTCGGATGACCGATGCAAACTTTATAGCCTCAGCCTTACTGTCAATAGTGAATGGTTCGAGACGCAAAGTTTGGCTAAAGCGCCGTCGTATTTGTTCATTCACTTTCAACACTTCCTCGGCCTTACCAAGCCCCATTAGTACGGTAGATACCTGCGCTGTATCAATAACACTTTTGAGCCAATCAGATACGCCTCTGAGTGTGATACCTCGTCCGTGCTCAACGAAGTGTTGTAGCTCATCAACAATGAGCATTTGTGTTTGCTTCATTTTCATCACTTCTGTGATCCGGTTAGTCTTTTGTATTGTGTTACCTGATTTAGTAAATGGGTCCTCCAATGCGGCCAAAAACGCTTCGGCAAAGTTCTTTATGTTCGGTTGCGGTGGTGTATTAACAACGATGATCGGGCTTTGATATTCATCTTCTTCAATACTGCCATACTTCTTTTTAAGCTGATTAATTAATGTCGTCTTTCCTGAGCCTGATGGCCCTGTATACAGCAGGTTTTGCGCAATTCCCGTTTCTCTATGCAATTCAAATGAGCTGGTGAGTTCCTTCATTACTTTCTCGTAATTGGGGTGTACGATCACCATTCCTCTGAGCCTTTTAACTACACCGATATGTTCTGCTCTATTCATCGTCAGCCCCTTCGACCTTAAACCGGTAAAGTGCACCATCATTAGTAAGAGAGTTGTTTTCTCCTGTACTAAAGCGCTTGCTCAATGGCTCTGAATGGCTTTTATCTTTAGAAATAGAATAACGAGCCGCTTTGACTCGCTTGCGGTAACTTTTACCCTTCACATCTTTAGTCACTTGCTCCATAAACTCGTGTTTATATTCAAGTAACTTTTGTTGGCTAAAATCTTTTATGCCCTTTGTCTTTTGCTCGGCAATAATTGCCTTATGCGTTCGTTTTGTTAGTCCGTCTGCATAATCTGATTTTGTACAACTAACTTTGAAAAAATACGGTGAACTCTCGGTTTCATTTAATACCCATATATGCCCCATGTTCATCGGATCAAAACGAACACTGATTGATTCAACACGATTTTTATGACGAAGTAATCCAAGTTCGGTACTGTTGTAAAGCAGGTTATTTATCTCAACACCTTTGTGACTGAGGGTGCGTGTAGCCTCCTTACACAGTGCGATATCAAACTGCTCTTTGCTTTCTGGCAATAGCGGTTCAACTACACCTAGCCCTTCTCGCCAAAGCCCTAACGGTGTTCTGTGTGTCGCTCTATGAACTCGATTCTGGTAAATATTGATGATCCACTCATGAATGCGGTTACTAATGTCATTAAGGGTGAATATCGCTTCCTCCATCGATTGATAGTCACCTCTGTCGTTGACATTCGAGCGTGTTGTACCGGGGAAGTTATGGCTCGTAGATAGATTCATTGTTTTTATAAAGCGCTCAACAGCGCCCTTGTAATGTGGCTGCTTTTTCGGACAAAACTGCAAATTAATCATTAGCTCTTTGCATACTCGCCTTAAGTTACTTGAATGAAACTCAAGACCGTTATCACATATCAAAGTGTGCGGCACTCCGAAGCTCTCCCAGCGCTCTTTTACTCTGCTCATCTCATTACAGTAATCTTTAGTGAACACCGCATTCTTCAGTGCATGCATCACAGATATTTCTGAGGGAGGCTCTAAGCTTACATAGAAACCTAAGATCATCTTTGAGAAATAATCCAACAACACCGTAAAGGTTGGCCGGCCAACAACTGTTTTGGCTTGCCCATCAACAGCAAAAACATCAAGTGGTGTGTGATCAACTTCAACTCGCTCTAAGATTCGCGTTACAACGGGTCCAGCCCCTGCAATCCTAAAATGTTTCTCTGCTGCGTATTTACCCTTTCGGGCAGCCATCTCATCAAACTTATCTAATGAATTAAACATGCGATAAAACTGAGACTCGGCTCGGTATGCATATCTCAACTTCGTAAAGTCCAGTCATTTTCATCTTGTTAAGCCGAATGAGAAAGGCATCGTATACCTCTGATTTTGGCTTGCTCTGACGGTTTAAATATATCTCTTCAACCACCTCATTAAATGCTTGTATGACATGCCGATTGAACTTTCGAGACGTTGTAGAGCCAGACTTCTTATTAACTAAACTCATTGGATCATGGCTTGAGCTTTCCCATTTACGCCACCATCTGTATACCGTGCTCGCCGAGGGTTTCGCCCCTTTCAGCTCAGAGTGAATACAATCGACAACATCTTCAATCCCTTTTGTTGTTGGCTTACTACCAAGCCAACGGACCACACTTTGTAAATACACAAGCCTGATATCAAGTTGCGCCTTTTGTTTATCAGTCAACGTTGATAGGTCTGCGGAAATTTTAGTGGTTTGTTTACGTTGCGAACCATGCAGAATGACACGCCTATTACTATGCATATCTCGCGACGCGCATTTAGATTCGATAAGTAGTGAGCTATCTTTAAGGGCAACCAAGTAGCATTTGTCATCAACGATTCTATCTATAAAATAATCTGCATTATCTAAGGTCAGATGCAAACCAGCATGTAAAGATACGGTTCTCATGGTGCCCCTCCTCATTGTATATACAATTACTTTCTAATGAGATCAGGCTTAATAAGTCTATTGTTATCAGGCCTTTTGCGATTGCTGAATATAACGTTTTCAAAGCAACACCCGCTGAGATAAGTGCGCCAAAGCTTGTCTCTCTTTCTTTGAAAGCAACTCTCAGTAACTCGATATCCTCTTTTTTAATATCAACTTGGTTGTAAGGATGGATAAGCGTGATGTTTTGCTGTAAGGCATCATTCGCAACGTGTGAGTCAGTGATAAAACAGAGTGTTTCATCTAGCTCCTCAAGTGCATCAGCTATGGCTAAGTACTTTGCTTTTATATGCTGACTTAATAGCTTCCTCTTTGGTTTCACTTCAACATAGATGCGCTGGCCACAACTAAAATTAACTTCAAAGTCAGGATAGTAACGCTTTTGCACACCATCGATTAAAAGGCTGAATAGTCTAGGCTGCTCTCGATACGACAGAACACTATCGCAGTACTCGAGTAGCCTAATGGCTTTAAGCTCAAGTTGTGACTCCCAAGAAATGGAAGCTTGGGTCTTTGCAGAGGGAAAGCGACCGACCACTCGCCCTTTTGAACGAGTAACAGGCTCTCTGACTTGCCCACTCGAAGCGACCAATGAAAAATTTTTTCCATTAGATTTTGGATCACGCACACTGGCGTAATCTACTGTTTTTACAGACATAGTAACCCCTTACCAAAATGGTAATGACTTAAATCATTGATTCTTCATGTAAGGGTTCAGTTGCGCGGTCAAATTAGAGATGTCATACTATTCTTGCTTAGGGAGATAGTTTAACTATTTCTCATTTGACGGGGCTTTCCAAACCCATTTGGTTTGCCCTGTTAAATCCTCTTCAATATTTTCATAATTGCCTTTGTTTTTAGTTTACTCGTTTATCTATATTACCAACAAATACCCAGTTTTTGAATTAATCTCTAAAAAAAGTTCATATATATCATGATCTTGAAGTGTATGAATTCATACAATGTCACCACTTGGCTGTGTGTTATTACTTCATTAAATTCCAGGCATAAAAAAGCCACCCTAATTAGGATGGCTTCTTAGTAACTTTCACGAATTGTGAGATTTTATTTCACGGCTATGAGACACATTTCCGTGAATTCTGAGATCCCACAGACTTTAAAACCTAAACGTCAAGGTTTACTACGCGTAGCGCATTCTGTTCGATGAACTCACGACGAGGTTCAACTTGGTCGCCCATTAATGTAGCAAATAACTGATCTGCACCAATCGCATCTTCAATCGTTACACGAAGCATACGACGCGCATTTGGATCCATGGTTGTTTCCCACAATTGGTCAGGGTTCATCTCACCGAGACCTTTATAACGTTGTATATACAAACCACGTTTAGATTCGTGCATTAACCATTCCAATGCTTCAACAAAGTTAGTCACTGGATTAAGCTTTTCACCACGTTGAATTTGACCATCATCTTTGATTAAACCTGCAATGTGTTTGCCTGTTTGAGCAATGCGATTGTAATCACGTGAGGTCATAAAGTCGTAGTTAAGCACATAGGCTTTATCTACACCGTGCTGGCGAATATTCACCACTGGGTAGAATAAGTTGCGCTCTTCGTCATGTTGAGTTGCCGCTGAGAAAATCGTCGCATCGACATCATTTTCAACCAAGTCGGCCACTAACGTATTGGTCCATGCTGTAACCACCGCTTCATCCGCCAACTGAGCTTCAGTTAACTCTGGCTGATAGATTAAGCGCGTCATCACATCCAATGGATACTTACGATTTAGACGCTCGATCACCTTAACAGTCGATTGGTAATCGCGAACTAGGTTTTCAAGTTTCGCACCTGAAATACCATCCGCACCCGCCGTTGGGATAATTTTTGCGTCTTGAAGTGCTAAGGTCGTCAAATATTCAGTCAATACTGAGTCATCTTTAATGTATTGCTCTTGCTTACCTTTCTTTACTTTATAAAGTGGAGGCTGTGCAATATAAACGTATCCACGTTCGATGATTTCAGGCATTTGACGGTAGAAGAAGGTCAACAGTAGCGTACGAATATGCGAGCCGTCGACGTCAGCATCCGTCATGATAATGATGCTGTGATAACGCAATTTACTCGGGTCATATTCATCACGACCAATCCCACAGCCCAGCGCAGTGATTAATGTCGCAACCTCTTGTGAAGACAACATTTTGTCAAATCGCGCCTTTTCTACGTTAAGGATTTTACCTTTTAGTGGCAGGATTGCTTGGTTCTTGCGGTTACGCCCTTGCTTTGCAGAGCCACCCGCAGAGTCACCTTCCACGATGTAGAGTTCAGATAATGCAGGGTCACGTTCTTGGCAATCGGCTAATTTACCTGGCAAACCACCTAAATCCATCACACCTTTACGACGTGTCATTTCACGCGCTTTACGCGCTGCTTCACGAGCACGGGCAGCATCGATAATCTTACCAACAACGATTTTTGAATCGCCTGGATTTTCTAGTAGATACTCGCTGAACTTTTCGCCCATCGCTTGCTCTACCGCAGATTTCACTTCACTTGAAACAAGTTTATCTTTGGTTTGTGATGAGAACTTAGGATCGGGTACTTTGACGCTCACAACAGCAGTTAAACCTTCACGAGCGTCGTCACCCGAAGTCGCAGTATTGTTTTTACCTTTCTTGTTGTAGCCTTCATTTTCCATGTAGTTGTTTAACGTACGCGTTAATGCAGCACGGAAACCAGCTAAGTGAGTCCCACCATCTCGTTGTGGAATGTTGTTGGTAAAACAGTAAATGTTTTCTTGGAAACCGTCGTTCCACTGAAGAGAGACTTCAACACTGATACCATCTTCACGTTCCATTGAAAAATGGAAAACGTTGTGGTGAACAGGTGTCTTTTTGCGGTTAAGGTACTCAACAAACGCTTTAATACCACCTTCGTATTTAAAGTGGTCTTGTTTGTTTTCTTCACGTTCATCCATTAAGAAAATCGAAACGCCTGAGTTTAAGAATGATAACTCACGTAGACGTTTTGCTAGGATGTCATAGTGGAAATTAATATCAGAAAACGTCTCTGCTGAAGGCCAAAAACGAAGTTCAGTACCAGTGCTATCGGCATCACCGATCACAGCAAGCGGCGCGTCCGGCACACCATGAGTGTATTTTTGTTGATGTAATTTACCCGCACGACGTACAGTCAGTAGAAGTTTCTCAGAAAGCGCATTTACTACCGATACACCAACACCGTGTAAACCACCTGATACTTTATAGGAGTTATCATCGAATTTACCACCGGCATGAAGTACCGTCATGATAACTTCGGCAGCTGAAACACCTTCTTCTGGGTGAATATCAGTAGGGATACCACGACCATTATCGCGAACAGACACAGAACCGTCAGAATGGATTGTGACAAAAATATCGTCACAATATCCTGCAAGTGCTTCGTCGATTGAGTTATCAACGACCTCAAACACCATGTGGTGTAAACCTGTACCATCGTCGGTGTCACCGATATACATGCCTGGACGCTTTCTTACAGCATCCAATCCCTTCAGTACCTTGATACTCGATGAATCGTAATTATTAGACATGGTTTCTTCCAATTATCTTGTTATTAGGTTGCCATGTTTCACGTGGAACATTTTCAGTTCACGTTCCATGGGTTCCACAACACGTGCAATACTTTGCTCATCAATGGCTGTTATAAATAGCTGAGACTGACAAAGCTGCAGTAGTCTTGCTACTAATTCTATTGTTTCTGAACTTAGTTCAGATGGTAAATCATCGATTAAAAGAATCGACTGCTTTTTGCTTTGCGACTCTATTAAGTCAGTTTGTGTTATTTTTAAAGCGTAAAGCAAAAGCTTAAGTTGACCGCGAGACAACACCTGTTCCACGCTCATTCCTTTGGTAAAAAAATTAAAGTCACTTTTGTGGGGGCCTTTACTTGTATAGCCAAGTTTAACATCCCGCTCAAAGTGGCTTTCAAGTTCGTTTTGGAGAGCTTCGCCCTTTTTCCAACCTGATTGAAAGCGAATTTCAAGCCCTTCACCAAAGGGTAAGTTGGCTATTATTTTACCAAAAAATACGTCATTAAACCTACTAATATACGCTTCTCTACAGCGATTTACGACCTCTGCCAGTCTAACAAATTCTTTATCCCAATACTTAATTTGTTCAGAATATTTCTGCGGTCGTGTTTTAAGTAACGCATTACGTTGTTTTAACACTTGGGAAAACTGTTGCCACGCTGACATGAATTCATGTTCCACGTGGAACACACCCAAGTCCAAAAAACGACGACGTTCTTTTGGGCCACCAAAAAACAAGCTATAGCTTTCTGGAGTAATAACTTGTACAGGCAACAACTGCGCAAGCTCTGACATACGTCGCGCGACTTTACCTTGGATTTTTATGATGCTCTCGCCTTGCTGGTTTTTACTGATACCAACAGGCACTAAAAGATGATGTAGAGATTTTTTACCATGCACAACGCATTGAGGCTGTTCATGACGAATGAGTAATTTTGAGTTAGTTGTTCGAAACGATTTACCATGCGACAAAAAATAGATTGCTTCCAGTAAACTCGATTTACCGCTTCCGTTGGCACCTAGGATCACATTAATGTGTTCACTAGGCTCCAAGGAAATCGCCTCAATGTTTCGAAATTGAGAAAGGCTGAGCTGACTAAGACTCATATTTAGGATTTCAAAACTACAGACGCATCGGCATTACAACATACATTGATTCTGACTCGTCAACGCCTTCTATTAATACACTGCTGTTCGTATCCAACAGCGTAAATGTGACGTCTTCAGTTTTCAGCGTGTTCAGTACATCAAGCAAATAAGACACATTAAAGCCAATTTCTAGATCGTCACCTTGGTACATTACCTCGACGACTTCTTCTGCTTGTTCTTGCTCCGGGTTATTCGCACTGATTTTGAGCAGACCATTGGTCAGATTCAAACGCACACCGCGAAACTTTTCGTTTGAAAGAATAGACACACGTTGAAATGCACTACGTAACCACTCTCGGTTCGCAGTCACTATCTTATCCCCACCACGCGGCAATACACGGCGGTAATCAGGGAAACGACCATCCACTAATTTACTCGTAAATGTAAATTCAACATCGATTATACGAATATGATTTGCGCCAAACTGAATGGTAATTAGCGTATCGTCTGCAATCATCAAGCGCATAATTTCTTGCACGCCTTTACGAGGAATAATCAACTGACGTTGCATACCCACCGAACCAGCTAAATGCGTTTGAGACAGTGCTAAACGATGGCCATCTGTCGCGACCGTTTTAATGTCTTGATTGTCGACTTCAAAAGACATGCCATTTAAGTAGTAACGAACGTCCTGATTCGCCATAGAAAACGAAGTACTTTCTAACAAAGAACGTAGTTCTAAACGCGTGAGCTGAAATTCAACTTCACCGTCCCAAGATTCTAAATTAGGAAAATCTTCCGCAGCCAAAGTTGTTAATGAAAAACGGCTCTGGCCACTCGTTAACAACAGTTGGTGCTCTTGAGTCGCTAGGGTGAGCGTCGCACCATCCGGTAGGCTCTTACAGATATCAAGCAATTTCTTTGCTGGCAGCGTAATTTTCGCATCTGGCGCGGGTTGCTCTAATTCAACGCACGCAACTAACTCGATTTCGAGATCAGTACCTGTCATAGACAAAATACCGTCCTTCACTTCAAGTAATACATTCGCCAAAATTGGCAAGGTATGTTTGCGTTCAATAGCTCCAGACACTTGCATCAATGGCTTTAAAAACTGGTCTCTTGATATTGTTATTTGCATGAGTGTTTTGCCCTTTACGATGACAACGTTCTAATTAAGTTTTGGTAATCTTCTTTGACTTCATGAGATTCGTCGCGCAATGCTTTTACCTTGCGGCAAGCATGCAGCACGGTTGTGTGGTCTCGCCCGCCAAATGCGTCACCAATTTCAGGTAAACTGTGATTGGTTAATTCTTTTGACAAAGCCATCGCCACTTGACGAGGACGTGCAACCGAACGGCTGCGTCGTTTCGACAACAAATCCGACACGCGAATACGATAATATTCTGCAACGGTGCGTTGAATATTATCAATCGTCACTAATTTATCTTGCAGTGCTAATAAATCACGAAGAGCTTCTTTGACAAAGTCGATTGAAATTGGACGACCCGTAAAATTCGCGTTGGCGATAACACGGTTCAATGCACCTTCTAATTCACGCACATTGGAACGCAATTTTTTCGCAATAAAGAAAGCGACCTCATGCGGCAAATTGATATTACTTTGCTGCGCTTTCTTCATCAGAATTGCGACCCGCGTTTCTAATTCTGGTGGTTCGATTGCGATAGTTAAACCCCAACCAAACCGAGATTTAAGTCTGTCTTCTACCCCTTCGATTTCCTTCGGGTAACGATCAGACGTGAGAATAATTTGTTGATTACCTTCTAGTAACGCATTAAAGGTATGGAAAAATTCTTCTTGAGATCGCTCTTTGTTTGCAAAGAATTGAATGTCATCAATCATCAATGCATCAACACTGCGATAAAAACGTTTAAATTCTTCAATCGCGTTATTCTGTAACGCCTTCACCATATCCTGAACGAAACGCTCTGAATGCATATATACAATTTTGGCATCTTGTTTTTTCGCCAAAATTCCATTGCCAACGGCGTGAAGTAAGTGAGTCTTACCTAACCCCGTACCACCATAGATAAATACAGGGTTAAATGCAGAACCTGGATTATCGGCGACTTGCACAGCCGCCGCTTTAGCCAATTGGTTTGACTTACCTTCAACAAAATTATCAAACGTGTAGTTTTCTTTGATGTTTGTTTTAAAACCAGACTTTGGCGCAGGTTCTACTTTTTCAGGTTTTTCTTGCGTTCGTAGCTCATGACTGTGCGCACTGACTACGTCAACTTTAGCTGCTTGTACTTGTGGCATCATCGGTTTGCTACCGACATCAAAGCGCAACTCAGGCGCTTCATTACCACAAATTTCAACGAGCAGTTCATTAATACGGTTTAGGTACTTTTCGCGTACCCAATCAAGAACAAAACGATTTGGTGCATAAATCGTTAAGGTATCTTCGGTGCTTTCCGCTTGTAGGGGCCTTACCCACATATTGAATTGCTGAGCAGGAAGCTCGTCTTGCAATACATATAAACAACTTTGCCAAACCGACAGATACACAATGCACTCCAAGTAATCATCTAAGTTATCCCCGGACATCAATAAATGTACGTGATAACCTGTTATTATCGTTCTAATAAGAGGTGAAAGCCGGATATTATGAAGCTACTTTATCCACAAGTTCAATATTGACTTTTTTGAAAAAGACGATCTCAATCAAAAAACAAATTAAAGCGTTGATTATTAAGGTTATTTATTTTCACCAACTCATCTAGATCGTAGCATATTCTGGTTAAGATCTCACCCCAAAAGTTCGATCATTTTTAGTTTTCCAGAGCTTTTGGCCACTTTGTCTACATAAACTGTGGAAAACTCGATACATTATAGATCTTGCGAGATCTTCAAGTTGATCTTAAGATCAGCGCCACTGCCGCAAAGATGGCTCAGAACTGCCAAGACATCCATTCGTCCTTGCCGAAATTTCAGCAACTTGCCTGAAAAACAAGCACTGAAGAGCAGATTATGATTGACTTTATTGAGTCGCAGCAGTAATATCTCGCGCTCGCAATGGCACCTGTGCCAGGATCGCGACCTGCATAGGATGTTTTAACCTTAACCGATCGGATGGAATTGTTATGAAAAGAACTTTTCAACCTAGCGTATTAAAGCGTAAGCGTACTCACGGTTTCCGTGCTCGTATGGCTACAAAGAACGGCCGTAAAGTTTTAGCGCGTCGTCGTGCTAAAGGCCGTAAAGTACTAAGTGCATAAGCCTTAGTGAAAAGCTTTAGCTTTGGTAGGGAGTTACGTCTGTTAACTCCCTCTCATTACTCCAGAATCTTCCAAGAGCCTGCAAGGGCAGCCACTCCTTTCTTTACCTTATTAGCAAAACCAAATGAACAAGATGTACCACGTCTTGGGTTAACTGTTGCTAAAAAACACGTAAAGCAAGCGAACCAACGTAACCGTATTAAACGTTTAGCGCGTGAGAGTTTCCGTTTAAATCGCCATTCCTTAGATAACATTGATATCGTATTAATGGTTAAAAAAGGTATTGATGAGCAGAGCAACGAAGAAATCACAAAACAATTAACCAAATTGTGGCGCAAGATTAATGAACGTTGTCAGCCGGGTTACACCCCGCCTCCATTTACGCCACGTAACAACCAGCGTAATAAGTCGAATAAAGGCAAAGACAAACGCTAAACATCCACAATCATGGTAATAACAGCCAGATTGCGGTACTCTTAGCTCACCTTTTAATCATCGCGTATTCACCTCATGCTAAACGCATTGCGACGCTTTCTAAAATTTGTCGCGTTATCCCTGATCCGTGGTTACCAACGCTTTATTAGTCCGATGTTAGGACCGCATTGTCGATTCAATCCGACATGCTCTCATTACGCTATTTTTGCGATAAATTTGCACGGATTGCGAAAAGGGAGTTGGTTAGCAATGAAACGCATATTAAAATGTCACCCTTTAAATCCCGGTGGGGATGATCCTGTACCGGGAAAATCTGAGCCAAATAATCACCAACACGAGAAATAAGAGCTGTTATGGAATCGCAACGCACGTTTTTATTTATCGGTTTACTGCTTGTTTCTTTTTTACTATTCACTGAATGGCAAAAAGAAAACAACCAGCCAAAAGCTGATACCAGTGCCACACAAACTGTGACATCACCGTCACAAACTGCTTCGAATGCAGATGTACCAACCTCAAGTACAGGTTTACCTGCTCAAACAACACACGTTGATCGCCAAGTGATCACGGTTAAAACGGATGTTTTGGCTGTGAAAATCGACACGAAAGGTGGTGACATTGTTGAAGCAAAACTTTTGAAACACATGGAAAAGCACGGTAGTGATGTACCTTACCTGCTACTCGGTGAGTTTGATGGTAAACAATATGTTTCACAAAGTGGCTTAGTTGGTTTGAATGGCCCAGATGCGGCAGCACAAGGTCGTCCAGTCTATACGTCTGATAAAAGTGAATACACACTAACAGGTGATGAACTTGTAGTTCCTTTACACTTTGTGGATGACAAAGGTGTACAGTTTACTAAAACGTTTACTTTTAAAGCGAATAACTATGACGTAGGTGTTCGTTATGACGTAAACAACCCAACGGACGCGCCAATTCAAGTACAGCTGTACACGCAAATTAAGCGTACCGTACAAGATAAAGGCAGCATGGTTGATCAAACTTACCTAGGTGCGACTTACGGAACCTCAGAAGAGCCATATGAAAAGTACTCTTTCAAAAAAATGGCTGAAGCGAATCTGAATAAAACGACACAAGGTGGCTATATTGCCTTTATCCAGCACTATTTTGTTAGTGCATGGGTTCCAGATCAAACGACCAACAACTTAATTTATTCTGCGGTTCGTAATGGCCAAGGCATCATTGGTGTAAAAGCTGATCCAGTGAATATTGCGGCTGGTGACAATGCAGCGCTTACGGCTCAGTATTACATGGGTCCAAAAGACACGAAAACGCTAGAAGCTATCCACCCTGATCTTCATTTAACGGTGGACTATGGCTGGTTATGGTTTATCTCTTTACCATTACTGTCTCTTCTTAAGTTCCTTTACAGCGTCATCGGTAACTGGGGTGTATCCATCATTGCCATTACTATCGTCGTAAAATCACTGCTTTACCCACTGACAAAAGCACAATACACGTCAATGGCTAAAATGCGTATGTTGCAACCAAAAATGCAAGCGTTGAAAGAGCGTTTTGGTGATGACCGTCAGAAGTTTGGTCAAGCAATGATGGAACTTTATCGCAAAGAGCAAGTGAACCCTATGGGCGGCTGTTTCCCATTATTACTGCAAATGCCTATTTTCTTAGCGTTGTTCTACGTTTTCTTAGAATCAACAGAATTACGTCATGCTGAATTTGGTTTGTGGTTAACTGACCTGTCGTCTAAAGACCCATATTTTGTGCTACCAATCCTGTTTGGTGCGAGTATGTTCTTGACGCAGAAGTTACAACCAACAACAGTCACCGATCCAATGCAACAAAAAATGATGACTTGGATGCCTGTGATTTTCTCGGTATTTTTCCTTTGGTTCCCTTCAGGTTTAGTACTTTACTGGTTGGTTTCAAACCTAATCTCTATCGCACAGATGCTTTTCATCTACCGTGGTATGGAGAAGAAAGGCTTGAAAGTACGCGGTTAAACTCGTTTACAAATCACCAAACGCCTGCGTATTTGCAGGCGTTTTTGTTTGTGTCTAATCCGTTTCTGTTCTTATTATCCCTATTAAGCTTCTTTGCTCTCTCTTTCAGACAGCGACTGTCGAGACAACCCTATCCTCCAGCAGGCTCTAGCCACTTCCACCAGCAGCCTATTCTCTGCAATAACCTGTATAAAGCCACACATTCAGACAAAACGCGCCTCCGTTTAAATCCTAAAAGTAACCATATAAAACAAACTCTTGATAAATTTTGATACCGATTTTTGGTGGTTTTGATAGGGAATTATCAGTCTCTAAGCCATGCTCGCCGCACATTAATTTACAGCGAAGAGTAACCTATGATCGAAGCCCTATTACTAGACAGGTTAGCCTCTGCCTCCATCAGTTGGTGGCAATTACCAATGGCCCTTTTAGTTGGCGTATTAACAAGCTTTACCCCGTGTGTTTATCCTATCTTGCCAATTACCTTAGCGACTCTCACCCAGCAGCAACATCAACGATTTGCACCCTTTATCTACTGCTTGGGCTTCGCTGCCATATACGCAGCTCTCGGTTTCATTGCTGCGTGGACAGGCAGCCTTTTTGGCCAAGTAGCCACAACCCCTTGGGTACTCCTCGTGTTCGCCAATCTACTCTTGTATTTTGCAGCAGTCAGCAAAGGATTTCTCTCCTTACCCTCGCTTCCTTCCACCATTTCGAACACTCACTCTGCACCACTGTTGATGGGCATGGCCAGTGCTCTCGTTGCAGCACCTTGTACTTCCCCCGTATTAGGCGGTTTGTTGCTCTATGTCGCCAATGCGCAACAGCCAATACTCGGCGGCGCGTTGCTTTTTAGTTTTGCGCTTGGCATGAGCAGCCTACTGCTGATTGCCGGCTTGAGTACGCGATTTATCGCTCAATTGCCCAAATCGGCTACTTGGTTGAATCACATCACCACATTAACCGCACTGCTGCTTTTGGCGATGGCGCAATATTTTCTTATTCAAGCCGGCAAGAGCTGGATTTAATCCCCACAGGAGTATTTATGAAACGATCACCATTACTTTTACTGATCACCCTACTCAGTTGTTCTCTTATGGCAAAAGAGTATGCACCGTTAAGTACACAAACGCTTGATAGTCAACCTGTCAAAAGTCAGGGCAAAGTGACTTACCTTAAGTTCTGGGCAACGTGGTGTTCTTACTGCATCGAAGAAATGCCGTTATTGGTGCGTAGCTATGAACAAGCAAATGGAGGGTATCAAGTCATCGCCGTCAACATCGGCTTTAATCAATCCGAACGAGGTGTGCGCGCGTTCTTAAACAAACATCAGTATCAATTCCCAACCGTATTCGATGCTAGTGGAGAAATCACTCAACAATTCAAGGTCCTCGGTACACCACAACATATCTTAATCGACGAACATGGGCAGGAAATTTATCGGAGTGCACTTTTTACCGACGAATTAAAAACCCTGTTAGAAACCTACCAAGGAGGTAACTAATGTTACTTAGACAGGCCTTACTCATCGTGTTATGCGTATTTAAAACGGCAATCGTCAGTGCGCAAACGAAGGAATATGTGTTTATTAATATTTGGGATGAGTACCAACAACCCACTGCATTACCAATACCACTCGCACCGCGAACCATTTTGCAACCCGATCTCAATATTGATACTGCGAGTCTCCAACAATTTAAAGCGTCATTTCCAGATTACGCCAATCTCAATATCGATAGCCACAATCAACTTATGCGCACATTCGGTGTTCGACAAACGCCCTATCGCGTCATTGTTGAAGATGGCACGGTCGTGAAACGCGAAGCGCTCACCCCAGTACTCGCATCGTCTAACCATGTCGACGAAAAAATACCACTGCAAACGCTGTCAGGTAAATCGTTCGCTATCAACCACGTTGAGACTAAATATCGAGTGCTATTTCTGAGTGACAGCCTGTGCCCATTCCATCATTTGCCAAACTGCGAAACGCGCGTAAAGCAAAACAACGAATTGGCATCAGCCTCTATCTACCCTGTTATCACTATCATCAAACCATTTTACGTTGATATTCAAAATGCCCGTGACTATCAACAACGTTTTCTAGTGCAACAGGAAATTGTGTTCGATCACCACAATGAAGTATTTCGTCAGTTTGATGTTCATGAGTTGCCTTATTGGCTCGTACAAAACCAACAAGGTCAAGTGATATACCGAGGAAACAAAATGCCAACGCTACCAGCGCTATTTCACTAATTAATTGTCCATTTACTTTGGCAATATACACTGTAAGGTGCGTCAATAAGCCCCGTAATGACACTGGGAGTTGTCGCACTTTGTTGTTCTAGTTGCTGAAGTTGGGTTAACAGCAATCCACTGTTATTTAGTTCAGCAAGTTTAGCTACCAACTGTTGTTTTAATTGTTCTTGATGGTTCATTTGGGCCGCGACTGCCCCATACAGCAACACCAATTGCGATTCGCTGTGTGTCGGCATCAACAAAATCGCCTGCTCTGGTTCATTTTTTAGTAGATGTATATACATTTGAGTGTACTGTGCATAGGTTTCTACTTCACCCAATTGGAGTTGTTGATAGTCCGCAAATGCCAGCTGCGTTAATTGCTCTGCTGCAGAGAGGTTTCCCGCTTTTAACCAAGTCCAAGCAAATAATAATTTCACATTAGCGCGTGTAACGGGATACAGATAATCACTGTCCAACAACGCTTTATAAGCGGTTATCGCCTGCTGCAGCGCTTCGCTATCTCCACTTTGCAACGCGATGTCCATGTATGCCATGGCAATTAAAAGTTGTTGTTGCTCGTAACTTGGCAAAAAACGCTTATCGATGCGCTTTTGCATTAAATACTGAAGGGCTGTTTGCCCTTGGTGTAGCTGAATATAGTAAAAGCCAAGATACGACAGAATTTGTTGCTCCAAGAACTCGTAGCCACCTTGCTTTGCAAGTGCCAACGCGCGCAATAGGCTGGGTTCAGTAATCGTCACGGGCACCAAGTAATTTTGTCCGTACGCAAAAAGTGCCTGGATCAAACTCATTGTTTGCCCGGTTTGCTGATAGTACGTAATGGCTTGCTCTAAAACAGGTCTACTGTTTTGCAAATTCAGCAAGGTTTTTTCTATGGGGCCTGCAGCGGGTGGATTAGCTAAATAAAAACTGCGTCGCGCTTCGCTAAAGGCAAAAGAACGGCTCCCAATGAGCGTATGCGCTGCATTCATGGCGTGTTGATACGCTTCCCAGCGTTGTAGCGTCCAATACAAATCGGCTTGCAGTTGATAGGCCATCGCTATTAATTCAACTTGCTGGCTGCGCTGTGCCGATAATAAGGCTTGATCCGCCTGACTCAGTGCCTTGGTAAATTGTCCACGCGCCTTGTAAAACTCACCATAGTAGAGATAAAAACGGGCTTGGGTGGCAACTTTTGCTGAGGTCAGTGAAATTGCAGCAAAGCGTCGTTCCGCTTCCTCTATCTCACCCATCTGCCAACTCAACTGAGCCAGCTCTAGTTGACTCGGTACATGGTTTGGCATTTGCAGTAGAGCCGCGTCGAAATACGCTTTCGCGAGTTTAGGTCCTTGCTCCATCAGAGCCTGGACACCTCGATAATAATCACTCATGCCTCTGTTTATTGGCGTATCGGCGCTCTGTTGAGGTTGTTTGTGCATGTTTAATTGGGTAATTAGCTGACCTGCTACACTCGCAAATTGCTCATCGAGTTGCTCCACAACCAATTGTTGAGTTTGGTTTCCATAATGCGCTTCCAAGACAAAGCGTTGCTGCATCGGTTTGAGCGTTAGTGTGAGTTTATTTGCATTTTTTTCTGTTTCGAATTCGGCGTTCTGACTTTTTGGCAGCAATTGAAACTGATCATGCAATTGTTCTCGCAACGACGCCTCTAGCGCATACCCCCACCACGCATTCGCATCAACTCCCGTTTCATTTTGTAGAGGAAAAATGATCAAACGCGTTTTATTGATCGATTGAAAAGGTACATGATCAGCGGAAAAAAGGGTTTTCATACCCACCCCACCGACGGTTAAAAAAACCATCAAAACAGCCGCCCATGTTACTTTATTCAAAACTTCTGCACGGCGCTTTTTTGGACTTTCGACGGGACAAATCCAATGATAGCCCTGTTGAGGTACCGTTTTGATAAAAATAGGCTGCTGTGCGCTGTCGTTTAATGCCTGACGTAGCTCCGTTATACTTTGCGTTAGCGCAGCTTCGCGGAATTCTCCGTGTTGCCACAAGGCAGATAATAACGCTTCGCGTGTCACCGTTTGGTTGGGATGCGTTAGAAAGTAACTCAATAACTGTGCAACCTTAGGTCGCAGTGCAATCTGCTCTTCCTCACAATACAAACTTAACGAGGCTAAATCGAAGCGATACTGACGAAAATACAACACAGGAAGAAATGTCCTTAAACAAGTATTAAACAGCGCAACAAGGTGTAGATATTGTCCACTTACTATACCTGACAAATCTCGATTGCTGTACAATTAAGCATATTAAACCGTCAGTCAAAGAGTCGTCATGATTGCACAAGACACCATAGCCGCTCAGGCTACCGCACCCGGTCGCGGTGGCGTTGGCATTATTCGAGTATCTGGACAGCTTGCAAAGCAAGTTGCCGAGCATATTTTAGGAAAGTGTCCTAAGACACGATACGCCGAATATCTGCCGTTCAAAACCCTTGCAGGAGAACAACTCGATCAAGGTATCGCCCTGTTTTTTAAAGGACCGAATTCATTTACCGGTGAAGATGTACTGGAATTACAAGGCCACGGCGGGCCTGTAGTGATGGACATGTTGTTACGCGAAATTAGTCAATTAGATGGTGTACGCCTAGCAAACCCAGGTGAATTTTCTGAACGTGCCTTTTTAAACGATAAACTGGATTTAACCCAAGCCGAAGCGATTGCCGATTTAATCAATGCAACCAGTGAACAAGCGGCAAAAAGTGCGCTGCATTCTATGCAAGGCAATTTTTCAAAACACATTCATACGCTGGTGGAGCAAGTGATCCATTTACGTATGTACGTTGAAGCTGCTATCGATTTCCCCGATGAAGAAATCGATTTTCTGTCGGATGGTAAGGTTGCCAACGATCTCAATAAAATCATCGACCAATTGAGTGAAGTCCGCGTCCAAGCGAAGCAAGGCTCCATTATGCGCGAAGGCATGAAAGTGGTTATTGCAGGTCGACCAAATGCTGGTAAATCAAGCTTACTTAATGCTTTAGCTGGCCGCGAAGCTGCCATCGTCACCGATATTGCGGGAACAACGCGTGACGTATTGCGTGAACACATTCATATTGATGGCATGCCGCTGCATATCATTGATACAGCTGGTCTTCGAGAAAGTCCTGACAAAGTAGAGCAAATTGGAATTGAACGCGCTTGGGACGAGATCCGGGGTGCAGACCATGTTCTCTTTATGGTTGATGGACTCGAAACCAGTGAAAGCGATCCCACCAAAATTTGGCCCGATTTTATGGCTAAATTGCCGCAAGGGATGGCTGTTACCGTCGTTCGTAATAAAATCGATCTCAGTGACGAACAAGCTGGGTTGTGCCAGCAAGGTGCCTACCCTGTGCTGCGTTTAAGTGCCAAAGACGAACTTGGCATTGATTTACTACGTGAGCATTTAAAGGCGTGTATCGGCTTCCAAGGTGCGACAGAAGGTGGATTTATGGCGCGTCGTCGCCACCTCGATGCGCTTGAACGTGCAGCTGAGCATCTCGAGATTGGTCGAGATCAACTGGAAATGCACATCGCAGGCGAAATTTTGGCCGAAGAGCTGCGCCTCACTCAACAATATCTTAACGAGATCACCGGAGAATTTAGTTCGGATGATTTACTTGGCAAGATTTTCAGCTCTTTCTGTATCGGAAAATAAGCCCAATTTAGTTGAGTTGGCGGTTCTGCCGACTCAACTAGCTTCCCCCATAATTCCCTATCCCAAGCTCAAAAATAAGCTGATTTAAACTTTTCTGCGTACAAATTAACGGCAGAATTCATAAAAGCGACAACCCTCAACACACAACAATGAGCACCAATGAGTCTCTCGTTAGCCTCATTTCCACACAATGATCTCAAAAACATCCATGTTTAGCACTTTGACACGGTCAAGTTGTGTGCGGTTTGAGCCAAAAAAAGCAAATCTACGCGTGCAGATGTTCTCTTTTTTACCATACATTCCATTTTTTTAGATTTTTTTCTTATATTGATCATCTTTTTAGGATCCATTCCTAGAGACCAATCTACGCGGTTTTTGTCACTATCCACAGACTTTCTTCCACAGGTGAGCAAAATGGTATATTCCGCTCAAAACACACCGATATTTATGGTGTATTTTAATCGCAATGTTCGATCCAAAAGCTCAGTTTTACGCAATTAGCTCCCTGCTTATCCACAATTAGATCACTTTGTTACGCAACTATAAATACAATAAATAACAAATAAAATCATTAGGTTATTTTAAATATTAGCCATTTTGCCTAGTTTTGTCTCGAAATGGCATTATCAACAATTCGATGATCACTTTTGTTCTAAGTAAAAGCACGGTAAAATCGCCGCATTAAATTTTTCATGTAATAAACAGATGCAGAACCTCGAGATCATTGTTGGTAGTCAAATGGGATCGGCCGAATATGTAGCAGAGCAAGTACAGCAAGTTCTGGTAGATCAAGGAATTGATGTGACTTTGCATTTACAGCCAGAGTATAACGAACTTGTTCATTCAACATGGCTTATCGTGACATCAACTTACGGTGCAGGCGATTACCCTGACAATTTATTGCCTTTTATTGAACGGCTAAATGACACCGCGGATCTTGCTGCTATTCAATTTGCTGTGATAGGAATTGGTGATTCAAGCTACGATACCTTTAATTTCGCTGCAAAAAATGTCGAACAGCTACTACTCAATAAAGGTGCAACGCAATTACTGCCAGCACTCTACATTAACGTACTGGATGAATCCTTGCCGGAAGACACCGCTGAAGCTTGAGGCTCCTTCACTTGCCGACGTGTTGAATGCCTCGTAGGGATTGATCGTTATATTCAACTTATTCACATTTTGATCTAAATAAAGTTCGCTATGTGGATAAGTTCTGATCTAACTGAGGATCCATACATACTTATCCATTGGATAAAAATTATCGAGATCGGGGTTGTGTATAAATAGCGGTTTTGATCAAAGCTTATACTTAGTTAGATCCGATCTAATTCACACCAATTGATCCGATCTAATTCACTGTTTTAAAAAATGAAAAATGACTTACTCACAGATATTGGCTTGCTTAAATATAAGATCAATAAAGATCTCTTTAAAAGATCTTATATATATTTAGTGATCCACTTTAGCTTCTGTACAATATTTAATCATTTCACTTCTCTCAATTTCTAGGTAGAATACGCTCCCTTTCAGAAATTACTGGTTAGTGTTTAATTAGGATCCCGTTAATGCTTTATCACGAACAGTTTGATGTCATTGTTGTTGGTGGTGGTCATGCTGGTACCGAAGCCGCTTTAGCGTCGGCTCGTATGGGTATGAATACGCTTTTATTGACCCACAATATGGATACGTTAGGACAGATGTCTTGTAATCCAGCGATCGGTGGGATCGGCAAAGGACATCTTGTTAAAGAGATCGACGCGCTAGGTGGCGCTATGGCGAGAGCCATCGATAAAGGTGGGATCCAATTTAGAACCTTGAACAGCTCTAAAGGCCCTGCTGTACGTGCAACTCGTGCACAAGCAGATCGCCAATTGTATAAAGCTGCGATCCAAGACATTTTACAGCATCAACCAAACTTGACGATATTCCAACAATCTTGTGATGATCTAATTGTTGAGAACAACCGTGCTACCGGTGTTGTGACGCAAATGGGTTTGCGCTTTAAAGCGAAAGCGGTAGTACTCACGGTCGGCACTTTCCTTGGTGGCCGTATCCACATTGGTATGGAAAATTACAATGGTGGCCGTGCAGGTGATCCACCGTCGATTGCACTAGCAAACCGTCTTCGTGAAATGCCTTTCCGTGTTGATCGCTTAAAAACCGGTACTCCACCGCGTATCGATGCTCGTACGGTTGATTTTTCTGTAATGCAAGAACAGCCGGGTGATACACCAACACCGGTGTTTTCATTCATGGGCAAGCAATCGGATCACCCAACGCAGATCCCATGCTATATCACCTACACGAATGAAAAGACGCACGACACGATCCGAAATAACCTTCATCGCTCGCCTATGTATGCAGGCGTTATCGAAGGAATTGGACCGCGTTATTGCCCATCAATTGAAGATAAAATTGTGCGTTTTGCGGACAAAGAAAAACATCAGATCTTCGTAGAACCTGAAGGGTTAAATACTTACGAGTTGTACCCGAACGGGATTTCGACCAGTTTGCCATTTGATGTGCAGCTTGAAATCGTACGCTCGATTAAAGGTTTTGAAAACGCTCATATTTGTCGACCTGGTTATGCCATTGAGTACGATTTCTTTGACCCACGTGATTTGAAACAATCTCTCGAAACTAAGTTCGTCGACGGACTCTTTTTTGCGGGCCAAATCAACGGTACTACGGGCTATGAAGAAGCCGGTGCACAAGGTCTCATCGCAGGTATGAACGCCGCATTACAAGTGCAAGATAAAGAAGCTTGGACACCACGTCGTGATGAAGCATACGTTGGCGTGTTAATTGATGACTTAGCAACGCTTGGTACGAAAGAAGCTCTATCGCATGTTTACCAGCCGCGCAGAATACCGTTTATTGCTTCGTGAAGATAATGCGGATCTACGATTAACCGCTAAAGGCCGTGAACTTGGTCTCGTTGATGAGGCTCGCTGGGCTGCATTCAATGAAAAATTGGAAGTCATGGAACAAGAAACACAACGTATTCGTGGTACATGGATCCATAAAGATCACCCCGCTTTAGATGCGGTGAATAATTTATTAAAAGCGCCGCTTTCACGTGAAGCGAGTTTGGAAGATCTTTTGCGTCGTCCAGAGATCAATTATCACGATCTGATGGCGATTGAGGGTTTAGGATCTGAATCTGAAAATCTTCAAGCACTTGAGCAAGTTGAGATCCAAACGAAATACGCAGGTTACATCGCTCGTCAACAAGACGAAATTGAAAAACAAATGCGCCATGAACAAACCGCATTGCCATTGGACTTTGATTATCGTCAAGTGAGTGGCTTATCAAATGAAGTGATCACGAAGTTGTCGGATGCTCGTCCTCAGACGATTGGTCAAGCTTCGCGTATTTCTGGTATCACGCCAGCGGCGATTTCGCTATTATTAGTGTATCTGAAGAAGCAAGGTCTATTACGCAAGTCTGCGTAACGAAAAGGTACACTGTGTTACAACAACAACTTTCTCGATTATTAGCGCAAACGGACATTGCGCTAACGGAGCATCAACAAAACCAACTCGTGAGTTATGTTGAGCTACTGAATAAATGGAATAAAGCATACAACCTTACCTCGGTGCGTGATCCAAACGAAATGATGGTTAAGCACATCATGGACAGTTTGGTTGTTGCGCAACACCTCAAAGGCAAGAACTATATTGATGTGGGTACAGGTCCAGGTTTACCTGGCATCGTGTTGGCCATTGCCCTACCTGACGTAAATTTTGTGCTGCTTGATAGCCTTGGCAAGCGCGTTCGTTTTTTAACTCAAGTAAAACATGCGCTTGATTTAAAAAACGTCACCCCAGTGCAGTCTCGTGTTGAAGAATATCAACCAAGTGTTAAATTAGATGGTGTGTTGAGTCGAGCATTCGCTTCTTTACAGGATATGGTTGACTGGTGTCAGCATTTGATTGATGATTCAGGATTCTTTTTGGCGCTCAAAGGCCAATTTCCTGCAGAAGAACTCTCGGGATTACCTACAGGGATCACTATGGTTCAAGACATTGAACTGTCTGTTCCTGAGTCTCGGTGCCGAGCGTCATCTCGTCATACTGGCCAAAAATCGATAAGCATCAGGGGATATTGTGGCTCGAGTTATTGCGATTGCAAATCAGAAAGGTGGAGTCGGAAAAACCACCACAGCAGTGAATTTGGCGGCGTCGATGGCTGCAACGAAGCGCAAAGTCTTGTTGATTGACCTTGACCCTCAAGGTAACGCGACGATGGGCAGCGGCGTTGATAAATATGGTGATGTCCCCACGATTTACGATTTATTAATTGAAGATAAGCCAATTCATGACGTGATCTCAAAAGAGACGTCTGGTGAATACCACTTAATTGCTGCAAATGGCGATGTTACAGCGGCAGAAGTGAAGCTAATGGAACTATTTGCGCGCGAAGTACGTTTACGCAATGCACTTGAAAGTGTGTTGGCTGAATATGACTTTATTTTTATTGATTGTCCGCCTTCGCTTAACATGCTGACAGTCAATGCAATGGCCGCTGCAGATTCGATTTTAGTACCAATGCAATGCGAGTACTATGCGCTTGAAGGTTTAACGGCGCTCATGGACACCATCACTCAATTGTCCAAACTGGTAAACCCGAAACTCCAGATTGAGGGAATTTTGAGAACCATGTACGATCCTCGTAACCGATTAGCCAATGATGTTTCAGAACAATTGAAGCAACATTTTGGTGATAAGGTGTATCGTACGGTCATTCCTCGTAATGTAAGACTCGCGGAAGCGCCTAGTTTTGGTGCACCAGCGATGTACTACGACAGAGCATCAAGTGGTGCTAAGTCTTACCTTGCATTGGCGGGTGAGATTCTGCGCAGAAAAGAAAAACAAGCAGCCGCAGTGGCATAATTTGAGGATAACAAAAACATGTCGGTGAAAAAACGAGGCTTAGGTCGTGGTTTGGATGCTTTGCTAAGTTCAGCGAAACCGAACGCGGTGGAACCCAAACTTGAACACGTAGAATCGACACAGGATGTCGCGACTGCCTCACAAGACAAAACCTTGCTTACCCTGCCTATCGAGTTTTTGCAGCGCGGTAAATATCAACCGCGTAAAGACATGTCAGAAGAAGCACTTGAAGAGTTGGCCAGTTCAATTCGTGCACAGGGTGTGATTCAACCTATCGTCGTTCGTCCGGTTGCCGAAAATAAATACGAAATTATTGCGGGTGAACGTCGTTGGCGCGCTTCGCAATTAGCGAAGCTTGATGTCGTTCCATGTATCATCAAAGACGTTGCAGATGAAGCGGCGGTTGCTATCGCGCTGATTGAAAACATTCAACGTGAAGATCTTAATGCGATGGAAGAAGCCATTGCGCTGCAACGCTTAATTGATGAATTTGCATTAACTCATCAGCAAGTGGCGGAAGCAGTTGGTAAATCCCGCACTACGGTCACCAATTTACTGCGTTTGAATAATCTTAATGATGATGTAAAAATTTTGTTAGAGCATGGTGACATTGAAATGGGTCATGCTCGTTGCTTGCTCGGTCTTGAAGGTGCGTCACAATCTGAAGCTGCAAATGTAGTCGTTGCCAAGGCTTTAACGGTTCGTGAAACGGAAAAACTTGTCCGTAAAATGCTTGAACCACAGCCTGAGAAGACGGTAAAAGACAAAGACCCTGATGTCCAGTTACTGGAACAACAGTTAGCGGATAATTTAGGTGCGAAAGTTGAGATTAGTTACAACCAAAAAGGAAAAGGCAAGCTGGTCATTTCCTACGCCAGCCTAGATGAACTCGACGGGATACTCGGCCGTATCCACCCTGACCTCCAACAACCTTCCTAACGCTTATTTTATAGGCAAAATGGTGCCGAAATGGCACCGTTGTCCACCGAGTCAAGTTGCAAAATCGCTAGAAACAAGTATAATTTCGCCAGTTTTAATACCCTGATTGATTTTTACACCATCGAAGGTTAACTAAAAGTGACTCAATCGTTAGCCAGCCCGTATCGAAGAGCTGCATTAAAAGGTGTTTTATCTCAGGGCGTCGTGGCATTCGCCATCGCAGTTATCGTTTTTGTTGGTTGGGGAGCTTTAGCCGCCCTATCGGCTCTGTCCGGTGGAGTGATTGCTGTGCTTCCCAATTTAATATTTGCCGTTTACGCCTTCCGATATGTGGGCGCAAGTAAGGCAAACCAAGTGCATAAATCGTTTAAACGAGGCGCTGGGCTAAAATTTTTGTTAACCGCTCTACTTTTTATTGTGGCGTTTAAAACATTGCAAGTGGAACCGCTTTGGTTGTTTGTGAGTTTTATTAGTGTGACGGTAGTGAGCTGGTTTACATCGATTTTTTTTAATCATTAACTTTTAGGAAAAACAATGGCTGCAGAACAAAGCTTACAAGGCTATATTCAGCACCACCTTACCAATGCCAAAATGTGTACGACCGATTCAGGTATCGCATTTAACAAGGCATGTAGTGAGGCTGGTTTCTGGACTTGGCATGTAGATACTTTGGCTTGGTCAGTTCTACTAGGACTTGTTTTTATCTGGATTTTCAAAAGTGCCGCGAACAAAGCGACCACTGGCGTGCCAGGTAAACTACAGTGTTTTGTAGAAATGATCGTTGAATTCGTTGACTCGAACGTGAAAGACACTTTCCACGGTAAGAGTAAACTGATTGCTCCTTTAGCCTTAACGATTTTCGTTTGGGTATTTCTAATGAACTTGATGGATTTGATCCCAGTTGACTTCCTTCCATTTGCTGCAGGGCAAATTGGTGCGGCAACAATGAGTATGGATCCACATGACGTATACATGAAAGTGGTACCAACAACCGACCTAAACTTAACGGCCGCGTTGGCTCTGGGTGTATTCGTACTGATCATTTTCTATTCTATCCGTACTAAAGGCATTTTAGGCTTTGTTAAAGAGCTTACGCTGCACCCGTTCTCAGCAAAGAACCCGTTTGTTCAGGCGTTGCTTATCCCTGTGAACTTCGTGATGGAATTTATTACTTTGGTCGCACGTCCAATCTCGTTGGCACTGCGTCTTCACGGTAACTTATTTGCGGGTGAATTGATTTTCATCATCATCGCAGCAATTGGTATGTTCCAGTTGCCACTACACTTTATCTGGGCCGTTTTCCACATCCTAGTTATCGTGTTACAAGCATTCGTATTTATGATGTTGACGATTGTATACCTAAGTATGGCAGCGTCGGACAGTCATTAATAAATAACAAACACCAAATTCATTACTTTTAATATTTAAATAATCGGAGAAAAAAATGGAAGCTTTAGAACTACTTACTGGCTTAAAATTTATCGCAGTTGCACTTCTAATCGGTTTAGGCGCGCTAGGTACTGCAATTGGTTTCGGTACACTAGGTGGTAAATTCCTTGAGTCAGCTGCTCGTCAACCAGAGCTTGCACCACAACTTCAAGTTAAAATGTTCATCGTTGCGGGTCTTATCGATGCGATCGCGATGATCGGTGTTGGTATCGCAATGGTATTGTTGTTCGTAATGTAATAGCTGGTTTAAATAAACCAATTTGTTTGTCGAACAACTATTTGAGGAGGAGCGGTTGTGAACTTAAACGCCACTCTACTAGGTGAATTAATCGCGTTCATCGTTTTCGTTTGGTTCTGCATGAAGTATGTATGGCCACCGTTAAATGGTGCGATTGAAGCTCGCCAAAAGAAAATCGAAGACGGCCTTGCCGCTTCTGATAAAGCTGAAAAAGACTTAGAACTTGCTCGTCAAAAAGCAGCTGAGCAGCTTAAAGAAGCAAAATCGCAAGCGGCTGAAATCATCGAACAAGCTAAAAAGCGTGCTGCGCTTATTGTTGACGAGGAAACTATCCGCGGTCAGCAAGAGCGTGAGAAAATCATTGCTCAAGGTCACTCTGAAGTTGAAGCTGAGCGTAACCGTGCTAAAGAAGAACTACGTCAACAAGTAGCTTCTCTTGCGGTTACTGGCGCAGAAAAGATTTTAGGCCGTGAAATCAATGTAGCCGCGCACAGCGACATCGTTGAAAAACTTGTAGCTGAGCTTTAATTAGGAGGGTATGAGCATGTCAGAATTGACTACTATCGCTCGTCCTTACGCTAAAGCGGCTTTTGAGTTTGCTGTTGATAAGGGCGCTGTAGAAAGCTGGAACGATATGTTGTTCTTTGCAGCTGAAGTTGCAAAAAATGAACAAGTAGCGCAGTTTCTAGCAAGCAGCGCTTCTGCACAAAAACAAGCTGACGTATTCGTTCAGGTTTGTGCAGAACAAATCAACGAGCATGGCCAAAACTTGATTAAAGTAATGGCTGAGAATGGACGTTTGGTTGCACTACCAGCAGTTGCTAAATTGTTTGCTGAATTCAAAGCAGACTATGATAAAGAAATCGACGTTGACGTTGTTTCTGCAACTGAACTTGCTGCTGAGCAGCAAGCTAAATTAGTGACAGCACTAGAAAAACGTTTCGCACGCAAAGTTAAGCTGAATTGTAGTGTTGATGCCAATACTGTAGGTGGTCTTGTGATTAAAGCAGGCGACACAGTTATTGACGGATCAATTCGCGGCAAGCTAAATCGCTTAGCCACTGCACTACAATCGTAATTGGGAAGAAGAGCAATGCAACTTAATTCCACTGAAATTTCTGCGCTGATCAAGCAACGCATTGAGCAGTTCGAAGTTGTAAGTGAAGCTCGTAACGAAGGTACAATCGTATCTGTTACTGACGGTATCATCCGCATCCACGGTCTTGCTGACTGTATGCAAGGTGAAATGATCGAGCTTCCAGGCAACCGTTATGCAATCGCACTAAACCTTGAGCGTGACTCAGTAGGTGCGGTAGTTATGGGTCCATACGCTGACCTTAAAGAAGGCGTAAAAGTACAAGCGACAGGTCGTATCCTTGAAGTACCAGTTGGTCGTGCACTACTAGGCCGTGTTGTTAACACACTTGGTGAGCCAATCGACGGTAAAGGTCCTATCGCAAACGACGGTTTTGAGCCAGTTGAGAAAATCGCACCAGGCGTTATCGAGCGTCAATCGGTAGACCAACCAGTACAAACTGGTTATAAGTCAATCGACGCGATGATCCCAGTTGGTCGTGGTCAGCGTGAGCTTGTTATCGGTGACCGTCAAACTGGTAAAACTGCACTAGCAATCGATGCTATCATCAACCAAAAAGGTACTGGTGTTAAGTGTGTGTACGTAGCTATCGGTCAGAAAGCTTCTACAATCGCTAACGTAGTTCGTAAGCTTGAAGAGCACGGTGCACTAGAAAATACTATCGTTGTAGTCGCATCGGCTTCTGAATCAGCAGCGCTTCAATTCCTAGCGCCATTTGCTGGTTGTACAATGGGTGAATACTTCCGTGACCGCGGTGAAGACGCACTAATCGTATACGATGATTTGTCAAAGCAAGCTGTTGCTTACCGTCAAATCTCGTTGCTACTACGTCGTCCACCAGGTCGTGAAGCATACCCAGGTGACGTTTTCTATCTTCACTCACGTCTTCTAGAGCGTGCATCACGTGTTAACGCTGATTACGTTGAGAAGTACACAAACGGTGAAGTGAAAGGTCAAACAGGTTCATTGACGGCATTGCCAATCATTGAAACTCAAGGTGGTGACGTTTCTGCATTCGTACCGACAAACGTTATCTCAATCACTGACGGTCAGATCTTCTTAGAATCTGATTTGTTCAACGCAGGTATCCGTCCAGCGGTTAACGCTGGTATCTCGGTATCGCGTGTAGGTGGTGCAGCGCAAACTAAGATCGTTAAGAAACTAGGTGGTGGTATCCGTCTAGCTCTTGCTCAGTACCGTGAACTTGCGGCGTTCTCGCAATTCGCTTCTGACCTTGACGATGCTACGCGTTCACAACTTGAACACGGTGAGCGTGTAACAGAGCTAATGAAGCAGAAACAGTACGCACCAATGTCTGTTGCTGACATGTCGCTTTCGCTATTCGCAGCTGAAAAAGGCTACCTAAAAGACGTTGCTATCAACAAGATTGGTGACTTCGAAGCCGCAGCACTTGCATACGCGAACAGCACATACGCAGAGCTTATGGCTAAAATCAATGAAACAGGTGATTACAACGCCGAGATCGAAGCGAAGTTAAAAGAACTTCTTGAGAAGTTCAAAGCAACGCAAACTTGGTAATGTATTAAAAGGTGAGTGGCAACACTCACCCTGATTCGGAGAAAGAGTCATGGCCAGCGGAAAAGAGATAAAAAGCAAGATCGGGAGTATCAAGAATACTCAAAAGATCACCAGCGCAATGGAAATGGTTGCTGCGTCTAAAATGAAAAAGGCGCAAGACCGTGTGGCACAAAGCCGTCCATATGCAGATGGTATTCGCAAGGTGATCGGTCATGTTGCTCAAGCTAATCTCGAGTTTCGTCACCCGTTCTTAGAAGAACGTGATGCGAAACGCGTAGGTTACATCGTTGTCTCTACCGACCGTGGTCTATGTGGCGGCTTAAACGCGAATGAGTTTAAGCGTGTAGTTCAACACGTTAAAGCGTGGAAAGAGAAAGGCGTAGACGCTGAGTTTGCTACCATTGGTGGTAAAGCGTCAGGCTTCTTCAAACGCTTTGGCGGTAATCTACTTGCCAAAACGGCTGGGTTAGGTGAAGCACCTTCTGTTCAGGACGTTATCGGTCCTGTGAAAGTAATGCTTGATGCATACGAAGAAGGCAAGATTGACCGTTTATACGTTGTGTATAACAAATTCGTTAACACAATGAAGCAAGAGCCAACTATCGATCAGCTATTGCCTTTGCCAAAAGCAGAGCAGCAAATTTCATCTCACTCTTGGGACTACCTATATGAGCCGGATCCAGAGCCAATTCTGGAAACGTTGATGGTTCGTTTTATCGAATCTCAGGTATATCAAGGCGTGGTAGAAAATGCAGCGTCAGAACAAGCCGCGCGTATGGTTGCGATGAAAGCCGCAACAGATAACGCAGGCAACATTATGGACGAACTGCAATTGAAATATAACAAGGCGCGTCAAGCGGCAATCACACAAGAAATCAGTGAGATTGTGGCTGGCTCGGCTGCTGTGTAACGCTTCGGCAAAGTTTATTAAGAGGAATAGACATGAGTTTAGGTAAGGTCGTCCAAATTATCGGCGCCGTTGTGGACATCGAGTTTCCACAAGACAACGTGCCAGCCGTATATGACGCACTAAAAGTAACAGACGGCGACCTAGCTGGTTTGACTTTAGAAGTTCAACAACAGTTAGGTGGCGGTGTAGTACGTGCAATCGCACTTGGTACTACAGACGGTTTACGTCGTAGCGCGCAAGTACAAGGTACTGGCGAGCCAATCAAAGTTCCAGTAGGTACAGCGACACTAGGTCGTATCATGAACGTACTTGGTGACGCGATTGATGAAGCTGGTCCAATTGGTGAAGAAGAGCGTTGGTCAATCCACCGTGAAGCACCAAGCTACGAAGACCAAAGCAACTCGGTAGAACTACTAGAAACTGGTATCAAAGTAATCGACTTAGTATGTCCATTCGCGAAGGGTGGTAAAGTAGGTCTATTCGGTGGTGCGGGTGTAGGTAAAACCGTAAACATGATGGAACTTATCCGTAACATCGCTATCGAGCACAGCGGCTACTCAGTATTCGCGGGTGTTGGTGAGCGTACACGTGAGGGTAACGACTTCTATCACGAAATGAATGACTCAAACGTACTAGACAAAGTATCTCTAGTATACGGTCAGATGAATGAGCCACCAGGTAACCGTCTACGTGTTGCTTTGACTGGTCTTACAATGGCAGAAAAGTTCCGTGACGAAGGTCGTGACGTACTATTCTTCGTTGATAACATCTACCGTTATACACTAGCGGGTACTGAAGTATCAGCACTTCTAGGCCGTATGCCTTCAGCAGTAGGTTACCAACCAACACTAGCTGAAGAGATGGGTGTGCTTCAAGAGCGTATCACGTCGACTAAGACAGGCTCAATCACGTCAATCCAAGCGGTATACGTACCTGCGGATGACTTAACTGACCCGTCACCAGCAACAACGTTTGCTCACTTAGACGCGACAGTAGTACTTTCACGTGATATCGCAGCACTTGGTATCTACCCTGCGGTAGACCCACTTGACTCAACGTCACGCCAACTTGACCCATTAGTAATCGGTCAAGAACACTACGACACAGCGCGTGGTGTACAAACACTACTACAACGCTACAAAGAGTTGAAAGACATCATCGCCATCCTTGGTATGGATGAGCTTTCAGACGACGACAAGCTTGTTGTAACACGTGCTCGTAAGATCCAGCGTTTCCTATCACAGCCGTTCTTCGTTGCTGAGGTATTCACTGGTTCACCAGGTAAGTACGTTTCACTGAAAGACACTATCTCTGGTTTCAAAGGCATCCTAGGCGGTGACTATGATGATCTTCCAGAGCAAGCTTTCTACATGGTTGGCTCAATCGACGAAGCGATCGATAAAGCTAAAAACATGTAATTAGGGGGTCGTTATGACAATGACTGTACATCTTGATGTCGTAAGCGTTGAAAAAAGCCTGTTTTCAGGTGATGTTGCTTCGATTCAAGTGACTGGTAGTGAAGGTGAATTGGGTATCCACCCAGGTCACGCGCCACTATTGACCACCCTGAAGCCTGGTATGGTACGTTACGTAACAGCAGACGGTGCAGAAAACATCGTCTACGTTGCAGGTGGTACGCTGGAAGTTCTTCCAAAAGGCGTAACGGTACTTGCAGACGTTGCAATGCGTGGCGAAGACCTTGATGAGCAAGCTGCTGAAGCGGCAAAGCGCGAAGCTGAAGCGCAGATGGCATCTTCGAATGCCTCTGAGCTTGACTACCATGAAGCTGCGGTACAGCTTGCAGAAGCAGTTGCACAGCTACGCATCATCAGCCAGCTACGTAAGTAAGCTTACACTTTATCGAAAAACCCGCTCACTGAGCGGGTTTTTTTTTGCCTCATATATTGTAAACTGTTTTAAATATCGGAAAAATCGTTAGAATGATGCTAGGTGTAGATTACTAAACGTTAAAAATCTATTGCTATTATGAATGAAGTCAGTTTTTCAAGAACAGTAAAAGAAGTGAAGTTTGGCGCTTGGGTATTAGACCCTAAGAGACAAACTATCAGCGATGGCGAGTATGAGCGAGAGCTTGAACCCCTTTTGTTCAAGATTTTGTGCTATTTGATTATTAATAATGACCGCATTGTTACGCGACAGGATTTAGTTGACGATGTTTGGTGTCAAAAGTACGTAGATGACAATGCGATTAACCGTGCGATGTCTGAGCTAAGGCGAGTACTTAAATCCAATAAGCAACGCGGCATAGTCATAAAAACACATTACCGCAAAGGGTATAGTTTCTTTCTTGAACGCGACATCGTATATCATGATGTTGTCGTGACCGCCAATGTAACACCTAACATTTCGGCATCTCGTCCTCAAAATGAATTAAAGCCTGCACGTTCACATCATTGGTATTACATCGCGGCAAGTGTTTTATTGTTTGTCGTATGTTTAGCTGTGTATTTTCAAACTACTTTAGTCAAAACTGAGCCTCAGCCAATTATTGCATCCGATATTACAGTTAAATACCGTGAGAACATTTTGTCATGGCTTGAAGGAAACTACTTTCTTCCCAAATTACACCCATCTCAACACAAATTAGCTTTTTCTTATGTTCCAAGAAATTCCAAGGACCAACATCTTATTCTCAGAGATCTTGCCTCCGGAAAAGAAGATAAAGTGGCTTTACCGGGCAAGCAACTTGAAGCATTGGGTTGGTCTTCAACCAACAATGTGCTGTATTACATGTCTTTCAAGGCTGGTGATAATCGGCAATGTGAACTTTGGAAAATGGATTACAGTGCACCAGAACACAAGCACGAAAAGGTGATGGAATGCGACCCGAATCAGCTAATGGTCGCAGGTTTCAACGATAAGCTTATTTATGAACGATATGGATATCGAGGAAATCCAGAATTATCGGTACTGGTGCTTCGAGATTTAAAAAATGGGGATGAATTTCAAATTACATCACCAAACGTAAACTCATTTGGAGACAAATTACTTTATTTTGATGCGCAAAATGAAAAGCTTTATTTCGAACGTGTTCAACTGGATCAATCTGAACTTTTTGTCACTGATATTGAAGGCATGGAAGCCCAAAAGCTAGCCGTTCAATCACAAAGAATTTGGGCCGCAAATATCGTGGATGGCCGTTTCTTGACTTGGTTTAACAGTAATGAAAATAAATTTTTCCGGTATGACATAAATGGTAAGAATGCGATTGAATCTGTGATTCCTTTGTCGAACGAAGATTTCTATTACGCGTTATTGATGTCAGAAATGAAAGTGTTAGCGTTTACTGGTTCCAGAGAGTGGGACATATATACAATGGACATGGATTCCCAACAATTAACAAGCTTTGCGACAAATGACATTAAGGAGTTTGCGTTTACAAGCCGTAACTCCACGCAAGCCTACCTTGCAGGGTCAAAGATGAATAGAAGCATTGTTTTAGTTACGGGTGATCAGAGAACAACAATCAATACGGATACCAAAGGGGTAAAGCAACTTATTTTTGGTGATGATAATCAAAGTTTGTTTTTGATAGGTGAGCATTTTATTAAGCAACTTGATATCAGTACCGGCACAATTGTTCAGGAGAAGTTGCTGGAAGAAAGTATTGTGGACGCCTTCTACGCAAAAGAAGGCTATTTGGGGCTGATTATGCATTTAGATGTGCGGGCACCAAGTACATCCGTACTTTATGAAACAAAAACGAATCAGCTAATTAGTTTTCCGGTTAATAACCTTCAGTGGTTTGGTTTTGTTGGTGATGATAAATACGTTATCTTCAATTCTGAAAACAAGCTAGAGATACTCAACTCGTCGTTTGATGTTGAAAATGAGCTTGAGTTATCCGGTTTCGAAAATAAAACCTACAAACACCTTTTCACTATCAAAGGGAATGAGGCTCTTATACAGTGATGGTTATGGACTGTATCAGTTGGATTTGGCTATTCAACCGCTCTCATTAAGGAAGTTAAGTCAGCTTGTTGATAAGCTAATTACGAGTATTGAATGGTCTTCTTCGGACAATAAGTTGTACGTTGGAACCGTTGAAACAAAGTCAAATTTAATGTTAATGGCGATGCCAGAGCAGTAAACCCGCATAATGTCGTGTATAAGGGCATTGCCTCGCGATGCCTTTATGCCAGACTCTACTATTTCCCTTTTAGCCATTTTTCCATAATGGTTTTAATGTCTCCTTTAAACAATCCAATCTTGTTCGTTGTGTGTGAGCACTATAGCAAATCTAGTATGCCTACATTTACTCGAGTCTTTTAAGCATATTTAACACTTCACAAGTCTACTTTAGACACTTTAGGAACACGTACGTTAATTGAGATATCTTGAATGGAATATAATTCATCATTTTGTATGAGAGGTATTGAAGAAACGCCCAAAGCATGGCGGTGCTTTGGGCAATACAAATGCGAGAAATGCAGATGTAATAAGGAGTAATCAATCTATCAAATCAATAGAAAAAATCAACACTTATGTCTCATTAATTAATAATGTTGTTTTTTGTGTTTTAAAATCAGTATATTACCGCAAAAAGTTACGGTGATTTATAAGGTTTGATAACTAGTCTAATTTGATTTTTGTCGGTAACTTTGTTGTCAGTTAAACGAAATTAACAAAACGAAATACCAACTTTAATTAAAAGGAAATACACAATGTTTAAATTGACTCTTAAAAAGAAATCACTAAAGCAACTTTCTGATGCATCACTAATTAATGCTAAACACACACACAAAATTGGTGGTGGACTTGAAGATATCTCGCACTCAACGAAAACTGAGCCTTCACGCACACAGGCATAATCTTATTGTAGGGAGATGTTTGCTGCTCAAGAATGGAGGCAATAGGCTATGCTGAGCAATATAATTCTACACATGGCATTGGTGAGTAGCACACCTACACTGATTGAACCTCAAAATGAGTACATTTTTGCTTCAGAAAAGGGAAATTGTATTCAGAGGTTTATTGATATTGATGACGAAGTTCAAGTCAATGATAAGGTTTTAAGCTATTGTGATGCAAAGGGAAAGCATAAAACTATAGTCGCTTCATTTTCAGGCTCTGCCTTTCAGGTTATAAAGAAAGAGTCCTTTGATGAAGGTGAGTTATTGGTTGGCATAAAACCGAATATCATTCAAGGTGTGCTGGCGGATAACACTACGCAGTTTCAAGTAGGTAGTTTATCAAAGCTGTGTATTGATGGTCGCGCGGTAGAAGTAACCTTTGTGCGTAAGCAAGGAAATTGGATGTTTTTTCAAGGAGAACTCGCAGGAAACGAGCGGTTGAACGAGTTTAAGCATCTTTCTATGCAGGCCATGCACGAACATTGTGAAACGTCTGGGCTAAATTAGTAGCCCAGATATTTCAATATCCTTTTTATGTCCTTTCCCACTTTCAAACCCCACAAACATCCAAATTAAAATACACTTTTCTGATACTTACTTAATGTCACCATTGGAAAATCCCTAATTGCTGCATTTACTTCTTTTGGTATTCCGGTGCAATAACACGATAACTCATCACGGCATTTTCAGTTGTTGAGGGAGTTAAATTCAACGGCTATACATTCGCTACTTTCCAAAAGCCCCTTGTATTTAGTATCGCCAGTATAAGTCAAAAGATGCCCCGTATTTTGATCTTCATTTTAAGGAGCTAGAGGATGCATATGGGTACTCGGCATGAACTATTGAGCGACAGAACAACTTGATCGAGAGCGTGAAGCATCAACGTCACATCCAACGTGTTTTCTGCAATGTGACCTTGGTACGCTCTTCGCATCGCCCCTTTACTCACTAAAGGTACGCCCATTTCGCTTTATCGAAACTGAGTGGTAGGGTGACCGCACCGTTAAATTTGAATTCTTTCACTCTGCGAAATAATAATTTGCATCGAGACGCTTATCAATTTCGGTTTTCACTTCTTTAACGCTTCTAATCAAAGCAAAGGTTGTCAATATCTCAAGATAATATTTTAAGTTAACTGTCAGAAAATAAAAGAAAAACCAATTTTTTCATGTTTTTGATTTTCGTTATTCGTTTCGCCAATATACCAACAAGACGTTCGATACAACGGACAAGTTTTAACAACGATAAGAAGGCGTGAGGCAAGGTGACTAAGATGGCAATGACGTTGAGAGAATATTTTGACAACTACTATTCAGTAATAAGTCGTGGCGACCTCGCTGATCTTGATGCTTTTTATTTTCCCAATTCGCCACTTGGCGAAACGAACAAGCAGCAATTTGAGGCGATGCGAAAACAATTCAGCTTTGAATTGAAATTGATGGATGTCTCGTTGCTTGCAAAACAAGACGAGCTTCTTATCGTGCGAGATCAATTAGTGTTTGAAGCCACGATTGAAGGCGAAGCTCGTACAAAGCGTTCCAGCAATATCCATACTTTGGTTAAATCGGATGACAACTGGTGTGTATACAGTAGCAATCCTCTACCTGAATCAATGGTGTTGTAATGTCTGATTTATTTCGTAAAGAAGCCATCCAACATCAAGGACAAAAGTTAGATGGTGAAGTGACTATCGCAACACACATGTCATTCAATTGGATATTGGCACTCATTGTGGCCATTGTGGTGATTGCCTGCAGTTATCTATTCTTGGGTGAATATCATCGCAAAGAAGTGGTAGCAGGTTACCTACAACCTTCTCAAGGTTTGAGCAAAGTTTATCCGATTAATATGGGCACCATTGATGAGCTGCTCGTTGAAGAAGGCCAGCATGTTCGTAAGGGCCAACTGCTCGCGAGGGTGCGGATGGAACGATTGCTCAACACCGGATTGGACATGAATGTGTTCATTAGCGAAGAGCTAGGAAAGCAAAAACAGTTGCTCGAAGCCAATTTAGTCAATCAAAAGCAATTGTTTTCCGTGAATAAAGACAAACTCGTCTCACAAATTGCCTCGGCAAAGTTGCAGTTAGAGCAGACTAGAAAGCAACACCAATTACTCTCTGAACGTGAATTATTAAGTAAGAAAAGAGTAGAAGACGTAACTGTTCTAATGAAGCAAAACTTTGTTTCACAGACCGATTATCAAAGTCTAACGGATAGCTTGTTGGCATTGCAGCAGCAAAAGCAGGAATTACAAAGCCGTATATTTAGCTTAGAAGAGCAAGTCAGCCAACTCGAGTTTGAAAATACTCAATTACCTATCCAAGAAGAAGAAGCGTTGTCGCAGTTGCAGTCGCAGTTGGCAAACATTAATCAACAATTGGCGCAAGCTGTCGCACAACAAAGCTTTGAAGTGCGAAGCCTGCGCGATGGCATCGTGTCTAATTTGCAAATAAAACCTGGCATGGTCGTTCAGCCCTCGACACCGGTGATGACGATTCTCCCGGCAAACTCGGATTTAGAAGCGGTGCTGTTTGTTCCTACGCGAGCTTATGGATTTGTGCAAACTGGCCAATCTACACGGATCCGTTATCAAGCGTTTCCATACCAACGTTTTGGGATTTATGAAGGAGAAATTGTAAAAGTGTCTAAATCTATTCTCCTTCCAACAGAGGCAACAGTGCCCGTGCGTCTGCAAGAGCCTGTATACCAAGTCATTGTGAAGTTAGATTCACAAAATGCGAAAGCCTATGGTGCATCAGTGCCATTGCAAGCAGGAATGCTATTAGAAGCCGACATTATGGTTGATAGTCGAACACTTTTTGAGTGGTTATTTGAACCGTTTTACAGCATGAAAGGAGCCATATGATGGAAAACCCGATGCATTTGCTTAAATTCAGCGGCAAAAAACGTTTGCCAGTGATCATTCAAACCGAAGCGGCTGAATGTGGGTTAGCCAGTCTAGCAATGGTTGCCGCATTTCATGGCTACCAGACGGATCTTACAACGCTTCGCCAAGCGCATGAAATCTCACTCAAAGGCGCTAACTTAGAAGAGCTGATGCAAATAGCGGACAAACTGAAGTTGAGTTCACGAGCGTTAAGACTCGAAATGGAACACCTTCCTCAGCTGAAAACGCCCTGCATTTTGCACTGGGATATGAACCACTTTGTGGTACTTAAAAAAGTAAATAGAGACTCGGTTGAAGTTCATGATCCTGGCCTTGGTTACCGCAAATACACCATGGCTGAGTTTTCGAAGCACTTCACGGGTGTTGCATTGGAGCTCAATCCAACTGAAGAGTTCAAATCGGAAGATACCCGAGTCAATTTAAAGCTATCTGACTTTTGGAGCAAGGTAACAGGACTAAAATCAACCTTGGGCAAAGTGTTTTTACTTTCCCTATTGTTACAGGTTTTTGCGATAGCAAGTCCTTACTATATGCAATTGGTAGTTGATGAAGTGGTACTAAGTTACGACCAGAATTTGTTGGCCATCTTAGCGCTTGGATTTGGGCTACTGTTAATGATTGAAATGGTGACCGGGGCCGTACGTAGTATTCTGTTGCTGCATTTTGGCAACCTGATGAGTATTCAACTAGGCGCAAACTTATTCCATCATTTAGTGCGACTTCCGCTGCAATATTTTGAAAAACGTCACATTGGTGATGTGGTTTCACGTTTTGGCTCTTTGCAAAAGGTGAAAGAACTACTTACAACCGGTGTGATCCAAGCGTTAATTGATGGTGTGATGGCCATTGCAACACTTGTGATGATCTTTATTTATAGTCCCAAATTAAGTGTGGTTGTACTTATCGCTACCACCATTTATGCCGTGTTTCGCATTGCAATGTATCGACCTCTTCGTCAAATGTCAGAAGAAGTGATAGTCAATCAAGCGAAAGAACAATCTAACTTTATGGAAACCGTACGTGGTATTCAAACGATCAAGTTGTTCGGCAGAGAAGTACAGCGACAAAGTGTTTGGCACAACAAATTTGCAGACAGCCTAAACGCAGGGATCCGAGTCGGACATCTAAATATCGGCTACGAAGCATTTAATAAAATGATCTTTGGCTTAGAAAATGTGCTGGTGGTTTATTTTGCTGCACTTTTAGTGATGAGTGGGGACCTTACCGTTGGGATGCTTTTCGCTTTTATGGCATACAAGCGACAGTTTATAGAAAAGATGGCAAGCCTTATTGAGAAAATGATCGAATTTAAAATGCTTAGTCTGCACTTTAATCGACTTGCCGATATTTCGCTTTCTGACAAAGAGAGTGATATTGAGAGCAAAGTTAAGAGCCGAGAACTGTCCGGCGAGATTGAATTGCAGAATATTCAGTATCGATACAATAAAAAAGAAGACCCAGTATTTCGAAATTTGAATTTAAAAATAAAAGCAGGAGAGTCTATCGCCATCGTTGGTCCTTCCGGCTGTGGCAAGACGACGCTGGCAAAGATAATGCTGGGCTTATTTGAACCGGACTCAGGCAAGGTACTTGTAGATGGAGTGGATATCCGACAAATCGGGCTCGGACATTACCGAGGACAGATAGCCGCAGTCATGCAAGATGATCAACTACTCTCAGGTTCCATCGCGGATAATATCTGCTTCTTTGACCCCAATATGGATATGGAGCGGGTTCGATGGGCTGCGAAAATCGCGGCAATTGACCACGACATAGCCAAAATGACCATGGGTTACAACTCGCTTGTAGGTGATATGGGGGCTGCATTGTCAGGCGGGCAAATACAACGGCTACTTCTTGCTCGGGCCTTATATCGAAAACCAAAGATTTTGTTCATGGATGAGGCAACGAGTAATCTGGATACGCGGTTGGAAAGCTCGGTAAATGAGGCGGTTAAACGGCTCGATATTACTCGAATTATCATTGCTCATAGGCCCGAGACGATTGCCAGTGCAGATAGAGTGGTAGAACTTCGGTATGGTGATGCAATCGATGTCGACAAGCCTAATTTAGACGGGCGAATATCCAATAAGATAAAACCTAGTTTATGTATTAAAAAAGAATTTTGTGAAAATACTAGTTCTAGTGGTGATTTTTTAATGGCGTAATTTTTATATTTATATAATGTAAAAATTAATAATATAATCTGTTGACATTTTGGTTTTGTGTGTTAATTTAAATTTAAGCTTAAATCTTGGCGGAGATAAGCTTAAATCAAAAAGTGTAATAAGGTTGCGAGATAAAGTCTCCTTTATATTTTTAATTAAGCTTTCTTTTCTGATTTTTAAGTTTCTACTTTTTATAAAAGGAAAAAGTCATGAAAGAAATTACAGCGTTAAATCTAGTTTCTGGTGGTCAGAACTACGATCCAAGACTTGACCAAACCAAGCTTTGGAATCAGCTACCAAACTAGATAAAACTAAAATAGGCAGTTTTAAATTTATTCGGTAATTTGCTGTTATCTTAATTTGTTGTCTATTTTTTATTTTAAATTGCTGAATGTAGAAGGTTTATTATGAAAACATTAACTTTACTTAGTCTTAAAAAAGTGTCTGGTGGTGAATCTGGTGATGATGTACCTATGTGTCCAGACATTGAAGAATATATTCGATAGAGAGGAGTTGAAAATGTACTTACTAAATGATTTTGAAATTAATGATGTATTTGGTGGAGCTGGTCGTGAATATGATGACCCTTGTGATCCACGAGACTTCTTTAATTAATTGGTTTTTGAAAAGAGGATTTTATGAAAGAGTTACTTAATTTAAAAGACGTTTTTGGTGGAAGTTATTGCGAACACTGCGGTGAAGAGTTTGCTGAATTTGAAAAAATTCTTTAGGTGATTGCCATGATAGAGCTGGTCTTTAAAGAAAGTGTTGCAGGTGGACAAAGTCCAATAGGTAACAGCTGTGACATCATTGAACATCAATTTTGTGAATAAGGTTTAAAAATGAATTTATTAAGTTTAGAAAGTGTAAAAGAAGTGAGTGGCGGTATTGGGTATTATGTTGAATATAATGCTGATACTGGTTCGGTTGGCTTTGGTATTACTGTTAGATTTTAATTTGGGGATTTAAATGATTGAATTAAATAGTTCGAACGTAGCATTGGTTTCTGGTGGTGTTGATTATTACATTGAATACAATGCAGACAAGAAAACAATTGGTGTTGGTTTTAAAATTAGATTTTAATTTGGGGGTTTTATGAAAGATATTAATGGTGTTGTGTTAAGTGAGATTTCTGGCGGTGTTGATTATTACATCGAGTACAACGCGGATAACCGAACAATTGGTGTTGGTTTCAAAATTAGCTTCTAATATAAGGATTTATGATGAACGAAATTAATAAAAATCTACTTGGCCATGTTTTTGGTGGCGTTAATTACTATGTGGAATACAACGCAGATACAGGTTCTATCGGTGTTGGATTTCAAATCAGTTTTTAATTTGTAAGGTCAAAAATGAAACAATTAACACAAAACGACATTCAAACCGTAAATGGTGCAGGTTCATTTTCAGTGAAATACACCAAAGGCGACGAGTCACTACAAATTACATACCAATGGGACTAAGTCTCAAATAGATAGAAAAAGGAGAAAACGATGAAAACATTAACTCTAAACGACATCCAAGCTGTAAACGGTGCTGGTTCAATTACAGTGAAGTACACCAAAGGTGACGAGTCATTAGAAATCAAATACCAATGGGACTAAGTCTCAAGTAGATATACATAGGAGAAATTGATGAAAACTTTAACTCAATACGACATTCAAGCGGTAAACGGTGCAGGCTCAATTTCGGTGAAATACACGAAAGGCGACGAGTCATTAGAAGTCACATATCAGTGGTAAGGGAGAAAACGATGAAAACATTAACTCAAAGCGACATTCAAGCCGTAAATGGTGCTGGTTCAATTACAGTGAAGTACACCAAAGGTAACGAGTCACTAGAAATCAAATACCAATGGGACTAAGTCTCAAGTAGATAAACATAGGAGAAATTGATGAAAACTTTAACTCTAAACGACATTCAAGCGGTAAACGGTGCAGGCTCAATTTCGGTGAAATACACGAAAGGCAACGAGTCATTAGAAGTCACATACCAATGGTAAGGGTACAAACAATGAAAACTTTAACTTTAAACGACATTCAAGCGGTAAACGGTGCAGGCTCATTTTCGGTGAAATATACGAAAGGCGATGAGTCACTAGAAATCACATACCAATGGTAAGGGTACAAATAATGAAAACTTTAACTCAATACGACATTCAAGCGGTAAACGGCGCGAGACTCATTTTCGGTGAAATACACGAAAGGCGACGAGTCACTAGAAATCACATACCAATGGTAAGGGTACAAATAATGAAAACTTTAACTCTAAACGACATTCAAGCGGTAAACGGCGCGGAATCATTTTCGGTGAAATACACGAAAGGCGACGAGTCACTAGAAATCACATACCAATGGTAAGGGTACAAACAATGAAAACTTTAACTCTAAACGACATTCAAGCGGTAAACGGCGCGAGCTTCATTTTCGGTGAAATACACGAAAGGCGATGAGTCACTAGAAATTACATACCAATGGTAAGGGTACAAACAATGAAAACTTTAACTTTAAACGACATTCAAGCGGTAAACGGTGCGGGTTCTCTTACGGTGAAATACACCAAAGGTAACGAGTCACTAGAAGTCACATATAAATGGGACTAATTCTCTCTTCTCTTTTGGCGGAAAGATTAGCGAGATTTTGATGAATAAGGAGTGATATCACTCCTTTTTTTATGCTTGTATATTTGTCTGTTTGTCTGTTTGTCTGTTTGTCTGTTTGTCTGTTTGTCTGTTTGTCTGTTTGTCTGTTTGTCTGTTTGTCTGTTTGTCTGTTTGTCTGTTTGTCTGTTTGTCTGTTTGTCTGTTTGTCTGTTTGTCTGTTTGTCTGTTTGTCTGTTTGTCTGTTTGTCTGTTTGTCTGTTTGTCTGTTTGTCTGTTTGTCTGTTTGTCTGTTTATCTGTTTATCTGTTTATCTGTTTATCTGTTTATCTGTTTATCTGTTTATCTGTTTATCTGTTTATCTGTTTATCTGTTTATCTGTTTATCTGTTTATCTGTTTATCTGTTTATCTGTTTATCTGTTTATCTGTTTATCTGTTTATCTGTTTATCTGTTTATCTGTTTATCTGTTTATCTGTTTATCTGTTTATCTATAGGTGTAGATGTATTGTGTATATTTATTATGTCGTTTGCTAAGGCATCGGTTCGATAAAAAACGGTTCACTATAATTCTTTTTTTGATTACTGGCGCTCAGCCACTTATTGAAGTGAACGCCGCTCTCTCACTTGAATTTTCAATCAATAAGTTCGGTACAGTTAAGCGGAAAATGAAAAATTTTCTATTGTTACTATTGCGATATGTATTAATCACTTTTTGATGTTTCGCATTGATTTTAAATGATTTTTATTGTTTTTGGTGTTTTTTGACTCGTCCGGGAATAGTTGCTAATTTTCTGGCTGTACGATGTATTTTGTACACCATGTGTAATGTAGTTGGAGATAACGATGAAGTTAAAAGTTAGCAAAAAATCGATTAAAAATTTATCGAACAATGAGGCTGCAAAAGTCGTTGGAGCAGGTGTAGATAGACCAAACGATATTATTGAAAATTCATGCCAAAGCGTCTGCACAATGGCAGCACTTTAATTTTATATAAAGAGGTTTTTATGTTGAATATTGAAAATGTAAGTTTAGTTCACGGTGGCCGCTCTGAAGGTGGTTGTTTACCTCCACACTTGATCGATCTAATTAAAAAATAAAGGTCATTAAATGATTAAGTTAAATAAAAAAGTAATGAAAGGTTTATCAGGTAAGCAATTCTCTGATTCATTAACGGAAAAAGTCGCGGGTGGCACACACACCGATCCAACGATGTATCGTGGTTGTCATAGCCAAAAAACGATAGAACAAATCGCGTTCTAATTCACAAGGAAAACAAGATGAAACTTAAGAAACTAAATCTAAAAGAACTGAACAATGATTCTGTGTTAGGCAAAGTTGCAGGTGGGTGTCCTCCTACTATCCATGGGTGTGATTTTGATAGAACAATCCCTGAGTTCGCTAACTAACCAAAATTCTTAGGAATATTTATGAAAATTAAGAAAATCAAACTTAAAGAACTTCATTGTGATGCTGCGTTAATTCAAGTTGCAGGGGGTTGCCCTCCAACTGTTCACTTTTGTGGAGAAACTATCGATAGAACGTTGGTTGAATTTTAATCCACGGACTTGTTTAGGCATTTAAACCTCATTTGGTTTTGTGCCTCTCTCTATTTGAAAGGAATTTCTAAAATGAAAGTAACGGTAAAGAAAATCAAAAACCTGAGCGTAAGTAATTCACTACCATTTGCGGCGACACCTGCGGTGGCCGGTGGCGTGATCTCTTCATGCGGTGTGGAATGTGGCTGTGGCGGCGGCGATCGATTCACACACGAACAAGCAATGAAATTGCCTGTTTAATATTGTCAGAAAAGGAGCGAGAAATGACTCTCACAGTTGAACAATTGAAATTAGTCACTGGCGGAAGCTTAAATCCAATTAAAGAAGATTATTCAAAAATTGAATGCGACCTTTAATGGAAAGATAAGCTATGTATCTAGTCGATAAAAGTGAAGCGCAGAGCATCTCTAGTGGAGACTACTACGGTGGTTGCGCTGTTTACCACTAGAAGTGGTCATAAAAAATCGAGTTATCAGTTTTGCTCAATAGTTTGCGTTTGAAGGCGGGATACATAGTGACTTTGCGAACAACAAAAAAATTAATTTGAAATGGTGATGTAATGAAACAACTTAATGTAAAAGATATAGTAGCCGTAAATGGCGGTTTACCTCAAAGTATCGAAGATATCGTGAACAGCTTAAGTAGCTTTGGGTTGTTCTAAGATCGATAAACAGTTAACGAATTGCCAAGTGGCCTGTTGCGTGGTCATGAACATTTCGTAAGTCCTCAACGAATGGGGAAGTCGATGTTCAAATTAAAGAAGAAAGTCATCAAAGGGTTATCTGAAAAACGGGTAACGCACGCTGAGACCGCTAATGCGGTTGGTGGGGTCGTTGCGACTGATACCAGGATCAGACACTGTACTGAATATACGGTCATCACTCAGTAACTTCCAATTTAAAAAGGGAAACGATAAAAGGAGTTTCCCTTTTTTATTGCGCTTATGAACTCGTTGTTTATTGTTCATACAGTCGAAGAGGTTTTTCCCTTTCTTAATTTAAGCATGGTTATGCGAAGGCCTAATGAACGTTGAGCGTTCGTATCATGTTTATGTTTTGTATGAGCTGACGCCACCATTGTCATCTATCTTTGTGTGATCTCCTTCGAACACTCTTTTTTCAAGCGAAAAAGTTTGAGATAAAAGCCAAATTCCATTGAAACGCTCTACGTTTCTCTCACTATCTCGTCGACGTATTTGACTAAAGCCGTACATGAAAGAGTTGGCCTATCAAACATGTCTCAATTTTCGATCTAAGTATACTTTGTCGTTGCTGCGATAATTGACCCTGTTGCCTACTTTAAGGATGAAGGGCCTAACGTATTGACGATGTAAACACCTGCAATGTGCTCTGAGTAAAAAAAGCAGGGTTTGACAGTGATTCAACTAGAGTGATTTTTACTTTTGTTTATCAACGAGGTAGTCAATTTTGCCGACCGATGCTCACCATTCGCATTATTTCTCTTCGACCGAGGTATTAGCGCCGTCACACCTAATCAATTTGGCTTGAGACAATCATTATTTCTTTGTTTTTATCTGCTTTAAGCAACGGGGTTAAATCAGCCACTCTCTGTTTGGTTTCTCCTGTCTCGAAACTGTACCCAAACTCAAAAACACGCCCATTTCAACGCGTGATTACTCTATTCGAGTCCATCACAACCAAACGTTTAATCATCAGCACTTTTAGTTAGGTAATTCGCGGATAGATTCTTGTGTTTAGTGCATAAAAGTAAAATCAAGACTGACGCTTAAACAACCATATTTAGCCAATAATTAGCACTTACACAAAGATAATATTTCAATCTATGTTTATGAGTTTTAAAGATTAATCTTATTTTTTGGTGGTTTGAAAAATATAAAAATGTTCGTCATGATGGTTTCCGTCGAGTGAAGAAACTTGGCAATAAACTAACACCTAAAAATGAAAATTGGACCCGACATTGGTTAATCATTAAACGTCCTTACGTGCTCAGATGAGAAACGTCGGACAAGAAATAAGGCTTTAAACATGGCGAACAAAAAATTCTTTTATTCAGAGTACGAACTAGCACGATTTTTAGATAAACAAATGGCGGTGGACAGTATTGACACACTATTGATGGACAGTGCTTCGGCAGATTGCCATTTATTCAATACTAGCGACAGCAATTTTGACTATTTAGATGTTCATCACATCCATTAATCGGCGAGGAGTAAGTCATGGCAGTAATCGTTATGGGGCAACATCAAGATCCGCATGCAATGCATATGTTAGAACAACTCAAACTACGTGGCGTTGAAGCGTATTTGTTGCAAACCTACGATTTTCCGAAAAAGGCGCAGCTGAGTATTTGCCCAAACGATGGTACAGGTCGGTTGACATTACCGGAAGGCAAGTCGCTTGAATTAAGCGAAATTCAAGCCGTATTTTGGCGCAATTTTTCTGGAGTCAGTGATGAGGCTACTCGCAACAATTTTATGTCCGAAGACAGTATTGCTGCACAGGACAGCTTGGCGTGTCTACGTACATGGTTTCATTTAGAGACTGGCACTAAATGGGTGAATAGCTGGACTGCCTTTCAGCACCATAAAGAAAAGCCTTTTCAATTGCTTAAAGTAGGAAGGCTCGGTGTGAAGATCCCAAAGACCTACGTAGGTAACTGCTTAGAGGATATTCGCCAAGCGTTTGAAATGTTACCGCGTAGCATCTTCAAACCAGTGTACGGTGGCGCTCATACGGAAATACTAACAGAAGCTCACTTAGCTTCCGAGCGAGTTGCAAGTGCGCTGGCAAAATCGCCAATTACCGTACAGGAGTTTATTGCTGGAACAAATATTCGAACGTACGTGATTGGGCAAAAAGTATTTTCAGTTGAATTAAAAAGTGATCAGGCAGATTTCAGAAACGATGCGGCGATGGAATTGGTTTTAATTGATACTCCAAAAGAGATAGAAGAACAGGCTCTTAGCATAACAAAGACGCTGTTTTTGAATTGGACGGCCATTGATTGGCGTCGCAATGAACAAGGGGAATATTTCTTTTTGGAGGCCAATCCATCGCCGATGTTTATGGGATTTGAGCAAGGGTCAGGGATCCCCGTAACCGAATACTTGATTGACTATATGTTAGGTCAATCACACTAAAATTTATTAACCACAGTTCTTACACAAGAGGAAAAACAAATGAAATTAACTATCAAAAAATCAGTAGTAAAAAACCTAAACAAACAAGCAATGTCACCTTCATTGACTGATCAGGTTAACGGCGGCATGCCAAAAGTTGCATGGTCACAAAATGAAACATGTGGCTACGTGTGTGGTGATTGTATTCCTTACTAATCGCAAACCATTAAACACGTTAACAATTGGTGTTACCGGTTGGGATGAATAGGCTCAAAAAATTTGATTGTCTGAGTCCTATCATCCACCGTTTTAATAAAATATACAGAGCATTTAAGACAAATTTAGGAGATCAAAATGCACCCATTCTCACTAACGAAAGTAGAACAGCAACAAGTTAATGGCGGAATCATCGAAGGCGGTTGTATGACAGTCGTATTCGCAGAGCACGGCGCTCAAAACTAAGGAGTTACTATGTTATCTATCGATAATAATGAGCTTTCAGCTATTTCAGGTGGTCATCCGGCTCAAACGGAAATCGACAACTTGATTGAAGTCCTTCGCAATTTCTTTTAATTAAAGATTGCAATGAAGCACGTTTGAGTGACGTGGACTCAAACATCAAGCACGCAAGAATAAAGTATGTTTTATCACATGCAAGCTTATTCAAATCCGTGTTTGAATTTAAACGTAATGAAAGTTGAAGAGTCTTGGCGGAGTCTATCAACTTTAAAACGCCCATCAGGGCACCATTGAGAAATCAGAAATAAGGAGACTATTATGCACCCATTTTCATTAAAAAATGACCAATCATCACAAGTAACAGGCGGCGTTGTAGCAGGCGGCTGTGTAACATACGAATTTAAAGAAACTGGCGGTGTAGAAATTACATTGTCACTGAAAGAAGCGGGCGGCCCAGTAGTGGTAACGCAAGCAATCCCAGAAGACGGTAACGATCCTCGTCTAGAACTTACGATGTAATCGTCCGTAGGGAAGGTGAATCTTGGCGGAGAAACCTTCCCAAAAAAACTGCCTATGGCACTTAAGAGAAATCAGAAATAAGGAAACAAACATGCACCCATTTTCACTAAAAAATGACCAAGCTTCACAAGTTACTGGCGGCGTTTTTGCTGGCAATGTAGAAATTACGATGTCACTAAAAGAAACGGGCGGCCCAGTAGTGGTAACGCAAGCAATCCCAGAAGACGGTAACGATCCACGTCTAGACCTAACGATGTAATCGTTCGGTGGAGAAGGTTTATCTTGGCGGAGACAACCTTCTCTAAACCTACCTACTTGGCTGCAATGGCCACGTTGTCACGACAACATTTGCCAATTGGAATTGGCTCATCGTTTCCCGAAAGCACGGCAATGTAATGCTACAACCATCGAGTTGAAATCAACTACCTTTATCCTGATTTTCCCCATCTACCTATGAAGCAACTTATTCCTTTGTAACAAAAGGCGAAGTCTATATCCGGCCAAAGAACGTTCTCTAACAAATCTCACAGGCAAGACAAAAGGCGAGTGTTCACCTACCGATGGTACATACTCCACCAACTATCACGAATGAGATAAACATAAGTGGAATCACGTTAAAATTTAACGCCCGCTTTCACTCGTATAAACGAACCGAGAGCGCATATTGGTCGTCTTTGATTGTCGATAAACGCGTTATGTCTGCCTCTAACTTCTGTATTCCTGCAATATTGGATGACTATTTTGGTCTGTATAGACAGTGTTATTTCATGTCATCGTCTAAACAGGCAATTGCGTTTAGGTTGTGTTACTTGAAGGCAAGCGACAGTCTTTGTTAACCGTAATTTATTGATGAAAAAGACATGTTCAGAGGGGGCCAAAGAGGCGGGTGACCGAATGCCTCATAACAATGTTCACGTGAGTGAATTTGGGAATGAGAGTGTGCCCCCTGAAGTGTCGGAATTACATCAAACGATCAATCTAATCCAAGACAAAACGGCTGAACTTGCACATTGTTTGCTGTGGTCTGTACAAACTCACTCGAAGAGAACCTTAATTTTCATCGTTGTTTTATTGCGAATCGCACATTTCATTTTTCCGTTTTGTTTTAAGGATATTTACCGCGTAATTAGTCGTTATATGCAGATAAGGTTTTAATTTATTTTATTGATATGTAATGGAAAACCCAGTTTTTGTTTGATTTGATTCTTTCTTTTTTTTAAGCCAACATGGCTTCATCAACTTTCGAGGGGGATGTGTTTAGTGGACTTGTTTGTCCTGATAATGACACCGAAAACCCCGACAACGTAAAGAGTCTTAACATGGTGACTTCAGCGAAGGAATTACGCGCTTTGGACCAGGACGTCCACTTTTTCATCCTGTCGTCATGTGCTTGCGCTGCAAAAAAATGCGCACTTAAATAACGAATTAAGAGGTCGGACATTCTTGGCGGAGTAGACCGACCTCAAATACGCCAATAATGGCATTTCAATCACTAAATGTAATAAGGAAACAATCATGCATCCATTTTCTTTGCAAAAAGAACAATCTTCACAAGTTACAGGCGGTTCGGTAGCTGACGGCTTCGTTTCATCTGCACTAAGAGAAAATGGGGGTCCTATCATGGTAACGATGGCGATTCCTGAAGATGGCAGCGACCCGCGTGATTTTAAAATAATGTAATTTTAGCTGGATGGAACTTGGCGGGACCATCCACTTAAATATGGGCCTTTCTAGGCATAATTTAGAGAAACAGAAATAAGGACACGAAAATGCATCCATTTTCATTAACAACAGAAGAATCAAAAGAAGTAACCGGTGGCATCGTTGCAGGCGGTTGTGTTTCATGGCGCGGTCAAGAAGTTGGCGAAATGTTCAATTAATTAGGAACAAGTAAAATGCGTACATTGAATACCCAAGAGTTGAAACAGGCGAATGGCGGCGTAAACACTAATTATTTTGGTGCAGAACAAGCGCTCGTTGAAGCTATTTTAAGCTTATTTTAACTTAGCAATGTGGGTGTTCTAATTAAGAACACTCACAATCCAGTCACCTTGTCTGTTCTCAACAGACATAGATTCAGTTATTCACTCACATTTTGTTCGCAACGCGATTGAATCGGCCCTATTCCACTTATCACAGAGCCTTACCTGTAAAACAGCCTTACATTTCACTTAAAAAAAGCGCCTTAGCTGGCTACAATAGCGGTCAAATTTTGTGATTCTCCACTTTCGTTGCACTTAAGTATCCATGCGCGACAAATCTGACAACACCAAGAGAATCATTTTGTGCTAATAAAGCGATAAAAAATAAGGATTTAGTGTTCATGACACTATCAACAGTGATTTTAGCTGCGGGAAAAGGCACTCGCATGCGCTCAAAACTACCAAAAGTACTTCATCCCGTTGCTGGTCGTCCAATGGTGCAACACGTTATTGATAATGCAAAAGCCCTAGGTGCACGGGAAACGCATTTGGTGTATGGCCATGGAGGCGAACAGTTAAAAGAACAATTGGCGCACAATGAAATCAATTGGGTATTGCAGGCGGAGCAATTGGGCACGGGGCATGCGGTGGCGGTTGCAAAAGAACACTTCGCGGATGATGAAACAATCCTTATTTTATACGGTGACGTGCCACTGACAAAACAAGATACATTGCAGCGCTTGCTCGATGTGACGCCAAAACGAGGATTAGCGGTATTAACGGTCGTGTTAGAAAATCCAATGGGTTATGGTCGAATGATCCGCGAAAATGGCAAGTTAGTCGGGATTGTTGAACAAAAGGACGCGACGCCTGAGCAGTTGAACATTAAAGAGATTAATACGGGGATTATGGCGGTTAATGGTGGCTTGCTGAAATCGTGGTTGGGCAAATTGTCTAACAACAATGCGCAAGGCGAATACTATTTAACGGATATCGTCGCCATGGCACACGCTGAAGGCGTTGAAATTACCTCGGCTCACCCTGAGCACCCGATGGAAGTGGAAGGGGCGAACAATCGCGTACAACTTGCGGCACTTGAGCGCGCTTACCAAGTATGGCAAGCGGAAACATTGATGCTCAATGGTGCGACATTAGCTGATCCGTCACGCGTTGATGTACGTGGTACAGTTGTAACGGGTGAAGATGTACACATCGACGTGAACGTTATATTTGAAGGTCACGTGGAACTGGGTAACGATGTGGTGATTGGCCCAAATTGTGTTTTGAAAAACTGTAAAATCGCCGATGGTACGGTTGTGAAAGCGAATACAATGATAGAAGACGCCACCGTCGGCGCCAAATGTACATTAGGACCCTTTGCGCGTTTACGCCCAGGTGCGGTGATGGAAGAGGATTCGCACGTCGGTAACTTTGTTGAAATGAAAAAAACGCGCTTAGGCAAAGGTTCAAAAGCAAACCATTTAACGTATCTAGGTGACACAGAAGTCGGTGAGAAAGTAAACATTGGCGCTGGCACCATCACGTGTAACTACGATGGCGTAAACAAATCAAAAACCATCATAGGTGATAATGCCTTTATCGGTTCAAATTCATCGTTGGTCGCGCCTGTTGAAATTGGTGCAATGGCAACGGTTGGAGCTGGCAGTGTGATAACCGCGAAGGTAGATGATAATCAACTTGCTGTAGCGCGCACAAAACAGCGCAACTTAGATGGTTGGCAACGACCAACCAAAAAATAAGCCGCTCGGCTGAACATAAACAAAACGCACGGGAGTGCGTTTTGTTTTATTCGGTACAAACGTTTCTTCGATTATTGAGAAAACGTTAATTCCTAGATTGTGTTTGCCTGCGATTTACAACGTCATTCTGTCTTGTAAGCCTTTATAAAGCTCAATTCGTTCCCTTATCCGGCAGAGCGTGGTAAATTGGTTGTTCAGCATAATAATATTAACAATAATGTTACCCCAATTAAGCTATGGACAACTTATTTCGCCGCGAAGTATTCGAATACAAAGTTCACCGACTTGAAGGAACGGTCAGTCTCATTCAGCCGCCTGTTTTCTATCGTTTGGCTGCACTCATCGTACTCATTGTTATCATTTCTCTCGTCTTTTTAGCATGGGGAAATTACACACGTAAGGAACGCGTCAGCGGCTTTATTGTGCTCAACACAGGCGTTCTCAAACTCTTTGCTCCTCAAGTGGGGGTTATTTCGGAGGTCTTGGTCAAAGAAGGTGATACGGTTGAGCAGGGACAACCCATCTTGCGCATAGAGTCGGCTCGCCACAGTATTGAAGGTTTGGAGCTAAATCAAGGGTTACTCAATCAATATCGCTTTCAAAAACAACTTCTTGAGGCGCAGCTTGCACAACTTCAACAGCAACATGAATTAGACATGGCGCAACTTCGTGCAGAAAAGCAAAGCCAAGTATCTCGTTTAGATGAACTGCGAAAACAGGCGGATACTTTTCAAACACGTTTAGCGCTGAATAAAGGCATTGTGGAACAAATTAGTACACTGAAAGGCAGTGGTTACGTATCTGAACTTGAATTGACGCGTCAGCAAGATACCCTGCTTGCTTTAGAGCAGCAATCCTCGTCTATTCATAATGAGTCACTGTCGATTGAGAACTCGATTTCACAGCTCGATAGCCGCCTAGCCACGTTGCCCCTTGAACACGAGCGACAAGTCGCCTCGTTGAATTCTCAAATTGCCGATGTGGATATTCAACTTTCTTCGACGCAACAGCTTAGGTTGGCTGAAGTTCGAGCACCCAAGTCAGGTACAGTCACAGGGCTTTTGGCGAAACCGGGTAAACAAGTGGGCCTCAATCAAAATCTACTGAGTATTTTGCCAACACATAGTGAAATGCAGGCAGTAATTTACATTCCGACCGAAGCGTATGGCTTTATTAAAGAAGGCCAATCGACACGTCTTCGTTATCATGCTTTCCCTTACGAGAAGTTTGGTATTTATGAAGGGCAAATCGTTGAAGTGAGCGCGTCGGTGATTTTGCCTGAAGAAGCTGCTTTGCCGGGCATTATCTCAACGCCTGCGTATCGTGTGGTGGTTAAATTAGCAGAGCAAAACGTCACTGCCTATGGTAAGGCCACGCCAGCGCGCGCGGGGATGACCTTGGATGCCGATATTGTGATAGAAGAGCGTAGCCTGCTACGTTGGTTATTTGATCCTGTTTTCAGCATTAAGGGACAATTATGAGTACGGAACCAGAACAACAAAACGAAGATTTGTTTGATAATCCACGAAGCTTGCTGGAGTTTTGGTCCAAAAGTAGTTTACCCGTCATTTTACAGTCAGAAGCGGCGGAATGTGGGTTAGCCAGCCTTGCAATGGTTGCGGCATACCATGGTTATCACAGTGATTTAGTGTCGATGCGGCAAAAGTTCAGTATTTCAATCGAGGGCTGTACGCTCCTTGATATTATGCATTTTGCTGAGAAATTAGGGTTAGCCACCCGACCTTTGCGTATTGAACTTGAAGAACTTGAATTGCTGCAAGCGCCAAGCATTCTCCATTGGAATTTGAATCATTTTGTCGTACTAAAAAAAGCCACCGATAAATACGTCATCATTCATGATCCTGCAGAAGGCGAGAAACGACTCTCGTTGGAGGAAGCGTCGAAGCATTTCACGGGCGTTGCGTTGGAACTTATGCCGACCAAAGAGTTCGAGAAGAAAGAGAAAAAGGCGTCGCTACGATTCTCTGACTTTTGGAGCAAAATCTCGGGTTTAAAACGTTCACTGTTACTGATTTTCTCGTTGTCTTTGTTACTGCAAATTTTTACGTTGGCAAGTCCTTACTATATCCAATTGGTTATTGATGACGTGATTTTGAGTGGTGATACATCACTCTTAACGGTGCTCGCCGTTGGGTTCTTTTTAGTGCTCGGTTTTGAGATTGCCACTAATGCGCTGCGCGGCTTTACGCTATTGCATTTTGGTAATCAAATGAACATTCAGCTCGGCGCGAATCTTTTTCACCACTTAGTTCGTTTACCGTTAACTTACTTTGAAAAGCGCCACATGGGGGACATCGTGTCTCGCTTTGGGTCGCTGCAGCAAGTGAAGCAATTACTAACACAAGGGGTGATTGAAGCGATTATCGACGGTTTAATGGCGTTAGTTACATTGGGCATGATCTTTTTCTATAGTCCAACGCTGTCGGCTGTCGTCTTGACTGCGGTATTACTTTACGCCGGTGTTCGGGTGGCAATGTATCGTCCCTTTAGAACGATCAGTGAACAAGAGATCATGGCTCGAGCTGAAGAAAGTTCTAACTTTATGGAAACCGTACGAGGGATCCAAACAATTAAGTTGTTTGGCTCTGAAGTCAAACGCGAGGGCCAATGGCAAAATCGCTACGCGAAGGCGATAAATCAAAGCATTCGTTTAGGTAATTTTCAAATTGGTTACGACTCAATCAACCGAGCTTTGTTTGGAATTGAAAACATTGTCGTGATTTTTCTTGCGGCCAAATTAGTGATTGCGGGTGGTTTTAGTACCGGTATGCTCTTTGCTTTTATGGCTTACAAACGTCAATTCATTGAGAAAACAGCGAAACTCATCGACAAGTTCATCGAGTTTAAAATGCTCGGTCTGCACTTCGACCGAATTGCGGATATTGCACTGACCGAACGTGAAGAGTTGATGCCAAAGCAAATGAAAGTGCACAAGGTCACAGGTAAAATTGAGCTTCGTAATGTGTCTTTTCGTTATTCAGACGCAACGCCCTTTGTACTTAAAGACGTGAACCTCTCTATTCAAGCAGGTGAGTCTGTCGCGCTCACAGGGCCGTCCGGATGTGGTAAGTCAACGCTCTTAAAAATTATGTTAGGCCTCATCAAACCAACCGATGGCGAGGTGCTTATCGATGATATTCCGTTACAACAAATCGGCGCGAGACAATATCGACAGCAAATTGCAGCAGTAATGCAAGATGATGAGCTGTTTTCCGGATCGGTGTCCGATAACATCGCGTTTTTTGAATCGCCTGTGGACATGGAACGTGTTGTTTATTGTGCGGAGCTTGCCTCTATCCATGATGATATTAGTGCAATGCCGATGGGGTATGACAGTTTAATTGGGGATATGGAGCTCGAGCCTGTCTGGTGGTCAGAAGCAGCGTATTATTTTGGCCCGTGCCCTTTATAAAAACCCACGCTTGCTCTTTATGGATGAAGCGACTAGCCATTTGGACACCAAACTGGAGTCCGACATCAACGAAGCAGTCTCTGGACTCAAAGTTACGCGTGTGATTATCGCGCATCGAAAAGAAACCATCGCTTCTGCGCAACGTGAAATTAAATTGAAAAAATACACTGAACAAAGCGTGGAACGTTACTAGTACGTTCCTCCTTCAGATTGGACTTAATAAGCAACGCACGACGTTGCTTTTTTTTTGCTCTGGATTTCCTGTACCTGAAAGATAGTTACAAGTGTTTACATATTGATAACTAAAAGGTATTTTTGTTTCTAATAAGATACCGTTAAGGAAAAACATGAGCACCGTATTTCGTTTAGAACCCGCAGATAAAGCGCTTGTTTATGAACTCATCGAAACTCTCAGTAAAAAGGTCGCAAACCATTTGTCAGAAACCACGATAGCGCACGGTTTGTTGAGTGGCTTGGCAGGAGAATTGTTGTTTTTATTTAAAGCTCATCAATTCAATCCTGAGTTTGTCGACGAATCGGTATTTCAAGAACAACTCGATGTGCTGCAAGAAGGGTTAGGCGAACAATCCTTAGAGTTAAGCAATGGATTGGCGGGGCAAGCATGGTTATTAGAGTATTTTAATCAATCGACCCCAGACGAGTATGATCCTGAGCTGCTAAGTGAAATTGATGAGTTATTCACGAACGCGTTAAAGCAGAGTCCGTGGTCTGGTGAGCTAGAAATGGTGCTGGGATTAGCTGGATATTCGCCTTACGCTGCTCGTCGTGCAAGACATGCTGATCAAACCGAATTGTTCGACGCCATTGTTTCTGGCTTTGAAAGTACCGTAAGCCAATTGAATCTCAAACACCTCACCTGGAACTCAACCGAAAGAGTCTGTGTATCTTTTTGATAGAGAAAGCAAGGACGCGGAGTACAACTTAGGTTTAGCACATGGTGTGCCGGGCATCATTGCAGCGCTACTTCCCGCGGTTCGTGTACCCTCGTTAACACTTCGCACGAAAAGATTGCTAGAAGGAGGATGTGAATGGCTGCTCGCTCAGCGTAACCCCAAACATGATGATTATGCTTGTTTTGGTACGTGTGTCGGGGATCAGCATCGTTCTCGATTGGGGTGGTGTTACGGCGATTTAACGATAGCGCTTACATTGGCTCGAGTTGGTTTGGAATTACAACGTGATGATTTTATTGATTCCGCTTTAGAAATTGCCTTGCATTCAGCGTCTCGAGATGAATCCTCGGCAGTCATTTATGACGCAGGACTGTGCCATGGAAGTTTAGGGTTGGCCACGATTTTTCAAGCAATGAATCAACTGTTACCTCACCCAGAACTCGCGGCGGCGGCGGATCGATGGCTGCACATTTTCCTTGCAAACTATAAAGAGAAAGGCGAGTCGGCGCTGTATTTTTATGATGCGCAGAATAAATGCTATACGGAGAATTTTGGCTTTTTAATGGGTTATTCAGGGATGGCCTTGTCACTCATTGGAGTGATGGATGACCAACTTGATTGGATTGACAGTTTGTTAATGGCTTAACATTGAGTGGGAAGAGCTGCGGCGTGCGACTCTTCCTCAATTCAGCTTAAATACAAGACATCGCTTGTCCCCTAATTGAATTATATTGTTTATTATTTGTGTATAATGGGTTAACTTGCTCGTATTGATCAGGGTGTCTTTGGCAGCGTTACTTGAGGCTCGTTACCCTGTGTTGTAGCTTCAGAATAAAAATAAGTGTTAAGGATGATTTATGGCGCTTTGTGCACAAAGCATGGTTTCCGATGAACAGCGAAAAACCATCAATTCGATTCTCACCCTCCTTACTCAAAAAACATCGATGCACATACAGTCAAATCAAGACTATGGTCTGCTCGGTGGTGTGGCTGGGCAATTGCTGTTTTTATATAAGATGCATCAGTATCACCCCGACGCAGTGAATGAGGACCTTTTTGGCCAGCAGTTTGAGCGTCTTCAAGACAATATGGTTGAAAGTCACTTTGGCTTGGCAAGTGGTTTAGCTGGTCAGGCTTGGCTAATCGAGTTGCTTAACCAAGCTGAACATGAGGGCTATGACGCAACGTTGTTGAACGATATTGATGAACTACTGCTGAGGGTTATGTCAGTCGAAAACTGGCAAGGTGAAATTGAAGCGATTAACGGACTTGCAGGTTACGCCCCGTATATTATTCGCCGTGCCAAAACAACCAATCAGGATGTGTTGTTTGAACGCCTAGTTGCCTATTACGAACAACTTCATACCGTATTCCCCGATGGGACTTTGAGCTGGTCACAACCAAGCTACTCGGCATTTCGATTTGAAGGCAGCGACCGTACTCAACCTGAATTCAATTTAGGATTAGCGCATGGTGTGCCTGGGATCATCGCTGCGTTAATTCCCGCATTGCAGTCCTCTACACTTCATGATCGAGCACGCGCCTTGATAGAGGGTGCGTGCGATTGGTTGGTGACTCAGCGTAATCCGGAACACCATGCTGAATGTGCTTATGGATGCGCGGCGGGTTCTCATCGTAGCCGTCTTGGTTGGTGCTATGGTGATTTGACCATTGCACTGACTTTGGCGCGGGCTGGGATAGCGCTCGATAGACCTTGTTATGTGGACCAAGCGAGAGAAGTTGCCTTGATGGCTGCGAAACGAAATGCACAATCCGCTTCAATAGAAGATGCGGGATTGTGCCATGGCACATTTGGATTGGTGACGATATTTCAGTTACTAAATCGTATTGTTCCTCACCCTGAATTTTTAAAAGCTCACCACGATTGGCTTGAGTATGGTTTAGCGAAATACGCAGAGCTAGGGGAGCAAGCCTTCTACACATATCAAGGTATACCACCAAGTTATGAAGAAGAATTTGGCTTTTTAATGGGGTATGCAGGCGTAGGGCTTGCTTTGTTGAGCGTGCTCAACGAGGACCTCGACTGGACTGAAAGTTTATTAATGGCATAAGGAGTACCGATGTCAAACGCATTACAGCACGATAACTTTTTCGTTATTCGTACACCGAGACTCAGTCTCACCACGCTACATCAATTAGCCGACAAGCCAGACGAATTTCAAGAACAACTAAATGATTGGCTAGAGCAAGATGAAGTAAAAGAAGCGCTTTATGCCGCCAGCCCCTCTTTACTTGAACGTGTGGCGCAATGGCGTGCTAAACCCGACTCAAAACAAGGTAAGAAGGTTGCGCAGGCGCTGCTAAAATACCTGATTCGGATGGCGTCTCGTCCTACACCATTCGGGCTTTTTTCTGGGATCACCTTGGGTCAAGTTGCCGAGCAAACCTCATTAATTTCAGGTTCGTTTAAACAGGACAGTCGCAAAACTCGTCTAGATATGTTCTTCCTTTCAGCGTTGAAAGAACACGTCATTAAACACTATAGCCGAGCAGAATCGCTTCAATATCGACTGAACCCCTCTCATTATTTTATTGAAAATCAATGCCGCTATATTGAAAGCTATCTCTCGGAAAAAGAAGTCCACTATCGCCTTAGTGCCATTGAAAGCGATGAATACTTTACGCAATTTCTAGAGTTGGCCAAACATGGGTCAAGTTTTGAACGCTTGGTTAATGAGTTTGTCGCGTTGTACAGCGATGTGGAGCGCGAGGAAGTTGAAGAATACATTCAGTCCTTGATTGATGAAGGTATTTTAATTGCGGATGTTCCATTGCCATTAACGGGTGAGTCACCGGATTTAGCACTTTACCGTTCACTGGTGCGAGTCGGGGCAAATAGCGAAGCAGACAGTCTTGCAACTGCTTTATCCTTAATCGAACAGTTGGATCAACAAGGATTTGGCGATATTTCAAAATACAAGGCGTTGATCACGCACCTTGAAGGGCTTGGGATCCGTATAGAAGAGAACAAGCTGTTGCAAAGTGATGTATATCGTCAGTTCGAGCAATGCTCGCTAAGCGCACAAGAGTTGACCCGTGTGCAACGCACATTAGAGTTAGTTTCAATGTCGAGCGAAACGCCGTCAACCGAAGCGTTAAGTGCCTTTATGAGTGCGTTTCAAGCCCGTTTCGAAGGACAATTTGTTCGTTTAGACCAAATTTTGGACGATGAAACCGGTATTGGTATTTCCAGTGAAACCGGTTATGAAGCACCGCTGGTGGCAGGATTACAACTTGCGAGAAGTGGCGGACAAGATACGGAAAAAGTACGCACAAGTCCCTTGCAAAAACTGATTGAAGAGGAGCTGACAAAATCGGCCAATCGCAGCAAATCTTGTATTACCATTAGTTCAAAGCAGCTCAAAGAAGTAGCGAAATTTAAAAGTGAAGTGGCCAAAATCCCTTATTCAACAGGTGCGATGCTGAGCTTATTTGAAGATGAGAATGAGCGACCAGTCTTCAAATATAACGGGTGTTACGGACCCTCTGCGGCAAACCTTTTAGGGCGTTTTTGTCATTTGAACGAGACACTGCAAGCGTCGGTAACTGACCATCTCGCACAAGAACAACAGCATATGGAAGACGTTATTCTTGCTGAAGTTGTGCATATGCCAGATGGGCGTCCTGGCAACGTTATCGCTCGTCCCCACTTACGACCGTACGAAATCGTCTTTATGGCGGACAGCAGTGTGGATCTTGAATATCAAATCCCGCTGAGTGATTTGTACGTTTGGGTAGAAGGGCAAACAGTAAAACTCTGGAGTAAGCGTTTGAATAAACGAATTATTCCTCGTTTGTCTTCCGCGCATAACTATGGTGCTAGAAGCCTAAGCGCCTATAAATTCCTATGTATGCTGCAATCACAAGAAGGGAGTACGCCTGCCGTTATGCTGCCAAAGTGTGTACGTAGCGCGGCGTTTGTTCCACGGATCATGATAGACAACTTGGTTGTCTTTGAAAAAACATGGCGTGTAGAACGTAAAAAATTAGAAGCGGTGTTTGAAAAAGGTATTCTAAACACAACGAAACTCAATGCGTTTTTAGAAGAATACCAACTCGACCGTTGGGTGAGTTTTTCCAGTGGTGATAACGTTCTACGGATTGATTTAACACATCCTGAAATGCTCTCGGTGTTAATAGGTGAAACCACCTATCATGAGACAATTGAACTAACCGAAGTATTAACGACCAGCTATCGCTCTCGAGTACGAGATGCGAGCGGCAATCAATACAACAATGAAGTGATTGTGCCGCTGTTTAATACGAGTGCAAATCCACCTCGTCATTTTGCTGCAAATCCACAGGCCAACATCACAGCAGCGCCGATTAAACGCCGTTTTAGTGCAGGCTCTGAGTGGTTAAGTCTCAAAATTTATTCTGGAAATACAGTCGTTGAACAATTGCTCACCGAAACGTTGATGCCATTTATTCAAGCGCATAAAGCGTTATTTGAGAAATGGTTCTTCATTCGCTATGGCGATCCTAACTGGCATTTGAGACTACGCTTTCATGGTGAGCCAAGCAAACTTTGCGGCGAGTTGTTACCAAAACTCAATGCATTGCTTGACCCTAAAGTAGAAGCGGGTGTGTTGCATAAAGTGGAATTGATGACCTATGAACGTGAAGTTGAACGCTATGGTGGTCCGAAATCCATGGAATTGGTTGAGCAACTCTTTATGCTCGACAGTGAATTGATTGCTCAGACCTGCACACTGGTCGAGGAATTGGATGAATCACTTCGTTGGCGTGTGGCCATGTTGTATACGCACAACTTGTTTGATTTATTTGGCTATTCTCAAGAAACACGTTTCGATTTGATCTCTAATTTACGCCAAGGTTTTGGTAAAGAATTCAATGAATCCGCCGCCCTCAGAAAGAAATTAGGGGAGCGCTATCGTGAGTACGAAACAACAATAGACAACGATTTCGCAAAATGGGCGACTTGGATTGAAAGTGGTCACCTTGATGCCGAGTCTCGCGCCTTTGTTTTCGCTCGTAGCGCAATGGCGCGACCAAGCGGCTGGAGTTGTGTCACAGTTGAAGAGTCTAAATGCCAACGGTGATCTGAATTGCAGTTTGAATGATTTAATGGGTTCATTGTTACACATGCACAACAATCGTATGTTTAAGGCCTATGGTCGTGAGCAAGAGCTGGTGGTTCATGATTTAATGCGCCGTAAATATGTGTCGATGAAACACGGAAGTTAGTCACGAGCCGTTGTCAAAAAAGCCAGCATTGCTGGCTTTTTTATTGTCTGGCAATTTCATTAAACTACGTCTAAGCTTTTTCCATGTGAATTAATAGGATAAAAATAATAATGAAAACAATAATAAAGTGGCTGTCTGTATGGTGTTTTTGTAGCACGTTCAACGCAGCGGCGAATGCCGAATTGGCACCTGAATTACGCGTATTTGAGCCATATTTTGGAACGTGGCAAGCGGATTTTCCGGTCGCAGAAGGTCAACCGGCGATGCAGGACGTTTCACATTGGGCACGCGCGCTCAATGGCACCGCGGTGCGAACCTTGCACTCCATCAATGACGGGCTTTACGGTGGTGAGTCACTGATTTTTTGGGATAAAAGCAAAAATAGTTTGGTGTTCTATTACTTCACGACGGCTGGATTCTATACACAAGGCACGATGGAAATGGTGAACGATCACGAATTTATTGCCTACGAAGACGTGACGGGTAACAAAGACGGCATAACAAAAGTGAAATCCACCAGCACGTTACGTGACGGCCAAATCATTGTCAGTACGCAATATTTGAAACAAGAAAAATGGACATCACCAGAAACGCGAGTCTACCAACCGAGTGAAAAAAACGTGAAGTTCAAATAAGCGTGGGATGCCGTGACGACGTTCATTGGGCGGTTTTAAAAAACCAATCAATGGCGCGGTGCCACCAGCTTAGCTTGGGCGAGCGAGTACTCATTAAAAGGTGTTTTACGCGCTCGTTACGCTTAGCGGAAACCCCAACCCGATGGCATTCCAGCGCGGCGGCCTGCCAATCTCGAGCTTGAATTGCCGCATTGAACTTTGTCCATTTTGTCTGCAGCTGCGTCTGTCCCAAATTATAAATCATGTCGAGTAGCACCAGCTTGATACTGCGTGGCAGGCTCTGATAAAACGACTCACCGTAAATGAGCATTAATTCATGTTTAAACTGGTTTATTTTTCCCTGTAGCACTTTTTGGCATGCTCTGTGAGACAAATATAGTTCACAGTGTTGGGTATAAAAGTTCACTGCATAGCCGGGAGGCAAACGCTTTATTCGGTCAAATTCACTTAACTTGTGATCACGACTTGCCGCCCGCTTGGTGCGGTTTTCTCGTAAGGGCAGGTTGGCAAACGCCGTTTTATTTGGAATATGGAATCCAGCTCCAATGGTGGGATTGCCTTTTGAATCCAAATACAAGTGATTTACTTCACCTTCATATAAACACAGATGACGAATGGCTCTGAGACTCATCCGGTTCAAAAGCTTTGAGTGATAAGCGATTAAACATAAAACCTCCGCATAACGACAATGGCTATTGTTGCTACGGTTCCGTGTAATCGACCCAGTTATCAGTCCATATATTGATTATAGCGCCTGTATAAAAATCAAGCTTAAATACCGAGAGTGATCTCGAAAGATAACCTAAAAACCAGTCTTTATTACTATAAATAGAATTGTTTAATTTGTATATACAAGTGGTTTTTCACTGAAGTCAGTCTCGAATCTGGAAAGTCGATAAAATTTAGGAACATTCTACACTTAAACAAAGCAGCATAATGAAAGGTTCGCTAATGCGCTGGTGGTGGAGTGTCTTATTTGCAATTTATTCGTGGTCCGTACACGCGGTGTGTTACACCGTGATGGTTTACCATGGTGCAAATCCGCCTTATAGCTTTGAAAGTAATGGTCAGTTTAGTGGTTTGTTCGTTGATATTTTTGATGAAATCTCTGCACAAACCGGGCTGTGTTTTGAATATCTTCCCGTGTCTGTTGCGCGAGGGCAGCGCCTATTTGAAAAAGGAGAGATTGATATTGAACCAGGCGTCAGCCCAACATGGCGACAAGAGTCGACAAATCCTGGTATTTATAGCTATTTCTATGCGCGCTCCAGAGAAATCATACTTGCTCGAGTTGGTCCCGTTTTAACTTCACCCGAACAGCTGTATGGCCAAGTCATGGGCCGCGTGAGAGGTTACCGTTATGGCGCATTTGAAGTGCATTTCAATCGAGAGAACGAAACGGATAAAATCACCGTGTATGACAATACCTCCGAACGCGAACTGCTTGCACAATTGTACCATCAGCGTTTTAACTACATGATGGTTGGGGACATTACCGCTGACTACTACAAGTTAACGCAGCCGGAATACGGCGGTTTTCAAGAAGTGTATGAGATCTCAAATTTACCTGTCGCGATGCGCATACAACCACACCTCAGTCAGTTGCGCGATACATTGAATCGAGTGCTGGAGAAGATGGTCGAATCGGGAGATGTTGCGCGAATTTACGCGCAATATGGAAGCCGAATGGACGATACCCGTACACCCTAGAACATCATGGATACTTGTACACCACTAAAAATGGAGTTTTGTGCTTCCCAGTCTTCGCTGTCGATTTGACGATAGCGAGTAAACACTTCTACTTTGAATGGTTCAACATTGATACCTGCACCTACACCGATGTAGCCATCAATACTGTTGTTTCTCGGTTTATCATCCGTGTCGAGATAAAAACCATCATTATAGGCGACACGGTGTGAGCGAGAGAGATCGTAGAACAGCATTTCAAAGAGGTCTAAACCGACTTCACCATACACAAAGACATCCGCGAAATAGCCAACTTTGATACCGGTATCGAGGGTTGCATAACTTTCTTTGCGCTGCCGGTCTTTTACGCGTACATCGGCAACGCCAAGAGCAGAGCTGACGCTAAAGCCAAACGGTGATTGATTAAAGTAACCCATTGCCTCAATCCCAACGCCTGTTATGGTGTCGGAATCATGCCATTCATTTTTAACTATTATTCCAACAGACGTTGCATTTTGATAGGGCGAGTTGGCGTGAACAGAACAGGTAAATAACAGTCCTAGTATCAGAAGAATAGGCATAAGACGAACTCCTTGTGGTTTTTAACCGGAGTGTAACGTGCGGAAACAGAACGAGTTGTAAAAAAGTGTCTGTATTTATTCATAAAAATTACATTTAGTCGCAATAAGCGACGTTAAAAATGTTTGTATATACAAGTAATGTATCTCTTCATTTTTAGCGGGTTGGCAATTTATCTGTCCAGTTTGATGTTTTCAGCGTAGAGAAGGGCTGTAGCAGGATTCGACTTAGCGAAATAACCCACTAAGGTGAAGAAATAGCCAGAGGTATTTGTATGAATCACGCACATTTCGCTGCTTTAGTTGAAAACCCCCTCTATACACCGATCGTTACACATTGTAGTGATGCAACGCACTATTTTATTGGGGTTATCGATAACCGAGGAAATCATTACTTGTTAGCTGATGACAATGGCGAACAAATCTCGTTTGCTTCGCTGAAACAAGCCCAACACAGTCTTCTGGACTTTAACCTGCGAGCGGCGTTCTTTGAAATGCATAATCCCGATACGGAAATGGTTGGCGGATTTGCTGACATCACCAGCTATATGCCTATCTACCTTTCGAAATGAAACAAAAAATCACCAAAGATCGCTTGAAAACTTAATTAAGTTTCGTTTAAAATCTAAAAACTTTCGAAACGAAACTTAACTATTCCATCGATGACTAAACGCAACACGCAACAACGACGTCATACAATTTTGTCTTTAGTGAATGAACAGGGCGAAGTGAGTGTCGAGGCGTTAGCCGCAGAATTTGCGACCTCAGAAGTAACGATCCGTAAAGACTTAACTGCGCTTGAGCAAAGTGGTTTGTTGCTTCGTCGCTATGGTGGCGCTGTGGCACTGCCGCAAGAAATCGTCGCAAAAAGTGATGAAAAGCGCGATTCACAGCGGAAGCAAGCGGTGGCAAAGGCAGCCGCAGAGCTGATAAAGGATCATAACCGCATTATCATCGACAGTGGCCGAACAACAGCTGCAATGATCCCGATGTTGGTGTCAAAGCGAGGTCTTGTGGTCATGACCAACGCCATCAATGTCGCGAACCGCCTGCTTGAACTGGAAAATGAACCAACATTATTGATGACAGGCGGAACGTGGGACCCGCATTCCGAATCCTTTCAAGGGCAAGTGGCGGAACAAGTGCTGCGCTCTTATGACTTTGACCAACTCTTTATCGGCGCTGACGGTATTGATGTTGAAAGAGGCACAACGACCTTTAACGAATTGGTTGGCTTAAGCCAAGTAATGGCTGAATCGGCTCGTGAAGTAATAGTCATGGTCGAGTCCGACAAAGTGGGTCGTAGGATCCCAAATTTAGAATTACCTTGGCATAAAGTGACGACGCTTATCACCGACAACAACCTAGATAGCAAAACGCGTCTAGCGATTGAGAAGCAGGGCGTCACGGTAATATGTGCTGATGTGAACGAATAGCCGACAGGCTCACACAACGTGCAAATAATGGAGAAATTATGTGTGGAATCGTAGGGGCGGTCACTGAACGTCCAGTAAATAAAATTTTAATCGAAGGCTTAAAGCGCCTTGAATACCGTGGTTATGACTCAGCCGGTGTTGCGCTTGCAGACAACGGTCAACTTCATACGGTAAAAGCGGTAGGTAAAGTCGCGAATTTGGAAAATGCGCTCGCGCATGCCGGTGTGAAAGGAACGACCGGTATCGCACATACCCGCTGGGCAACGCACGGTGGTGTTACAGAAACGAACGCGCACCCACATGTTTCAAAGAATCAAATCGCGCTCGTTCATAACGGTATTATTGAAAACCACGCAAGTTTACGTGAAGCACTGAAGGGTGATGGATATGAGTTTTTGTCGGATACCGACACAGAAGTCATGGTTCACCTGATTCACCAATTGCGTGAACAGCACACCTCGTTACTTGCGGCGGTGCAAGCGGCAGTAAAACAGTTCGAAGGCGCATACGGTACCGTTGTCTTTGATAAAAACAATGCCGATGAAATCATTGTGGCACGTTCTGGCAGTCCTCTGGTGATTGGTTTAGGTCTTGGTGAAAACTTTATAGCATCGGATCAACTAGCCCTACTTGCGGTCACCCGCACGTTCATCTTCCTAGAAGAAGGCGATGTGGCGCGTGTTACACGTGAAACAGTGGAAATTTACAACCAAGCTGGTGAACGTGTTGAACGCGAAATCATCGAATCGACCATTCACCAAGACAACACAGGTAAAGGCGAATACCGTCATTACATGTTGAAAGAGATTTACGAGCAGCCAGTTGCCGTACGTAACACATTGGAAGACCGCTTAGAAGGGTCTCGCGTGGCGGTGAAAGCGTTCGGAGAGCGTGCTACTGAAATTTTTAAAGACGTGAAACACGTTCAAATCATCGCATGCGGCACATCATATCACTCAGGAATGGTTGCACGTTATTGGCTAGAGCAATTTGCTGGCGTAAGTTGCAATGTTGAAATCGCGTCTGAATTCCGCTATCGCCAATCGTTTGTACATGAAAATAGCTTGTTGGTGACCATTTCACAATCGGGCGAAACCGCTGACACGCTTGCAGCACTGCGTCTTGCAAAAGAGCAAGGCTACATGGCTTCAATGACAATTTGTAACGTCCCTGGTAGTTCGTTAGTCCGTGAATCAGACTTAGCGTTTATGACCAAAGCCGGCGCAGAGATTGGCGTGGCATCAACAAAAGCATTCACAACTCAGTTGGTTGGTTTATTAATGCTTACCGCGGCAATTGCACAGGAAAAAGGCATCGATGCAACACACATCGTGAATGCGGTTAAGTCATTGCCATCAAAGCTGGAAGAAGCGTTAACGCTTGCGGGTGGTATTGAAACGTTGGCAGAAGAATTTGCGGATAAACACCATTCCCTGTTCTTGGGTCGTGGTTCACAATACCCAATCGCAATGGAAGGTGCGTTGAAGCTGAAAGAGATTTCTTACATTCACGCGGAAGCCTATGCGGCAGGTGAGTTAAAGCATGGACCACTCGCGCTTATTGACGCAGACATGCCAATTATCGTTGTTGCTCCAAACAATGAATTATTGGAAAAGTTGAAGTCAAACGTAGAAGAAGTGCGCGCTCGTGGCGGTATTATTTATGTGTTCGCAGACAAAGAATCGCATTTCGAGTCTGATGAGACTATGCGCGTGATGAACGTCAATCACGTTGAAGACATCATTGCGCCGGTTGTCTATACAATTCCATTGCAGTTGTTGTCTTACTACGTCGCCGTAATTAAAGGCACTGATGTTGACCAACCTCGTAACCTCGCTAAGAGCGTTACCGTGGAATAAAACAAGAGGCGCGAAAGCGCCTTTTGTGACTTAGGAATATAGTTTCATCCCAAGTATTAAAGTATCATCCTAAGTAATAAAGTTTCATACTTATGTGTACTAAAAAAGCCGATGCAAGTCGGCTTTTTATTTGGTCTATTAATTACTCAAGGCGAGCTTTTTGTTTTGACACGTATGTATGGAATTCACCGTGTTGTAATCTGGTTTTTCCTGTACTTGCTTTTAGTTCTGTGCCCATCACCTTTAAGGTCTCTCGGTTTGATTCTGTCTGTCGCTTGTCAACTTTTTTGAGGTGGTGATTAAGTTCATAATCCTCAGAAAAGTTTACATAGTCATGATCACTTATGCTCATTTAAATATCCTTCTATAAAAATCAAAGCAGCATCTCGAATGAGTTGCTTGAGTTCTGTTGTGGTGATCGCTTGGCTAATTTTCAAGCAAAAAATAGTAAAGTAATAAATTTGCATCACACTTTCACTCTAGCTATGCTGAAATTTCAATCAGTTATAGCGGTATATTATGTCTAGGAAGATTGGCCATACTGAGGCGCAATATCGTAAGTGGATTCAAGAAGGGCGTGGTACTGGCGAGTATCAAGATTACAAGCCGTGGCTAACGGTGTACGATGCGCCATCCGACGGCCGTGTACATCGAGTCTTTGGTTATAAATCTAAGCGAACTCATCATTTATTATCCGATCTTGAACTATCCATGTTTTATTTGCTCGAGTGGCGGCAGGATGTGCTGCAAGTCAAAGAGCAGTTTCCGCTTGAGCGTGAAATAACACAAGAGTTAGCAGAATCCGCAGGTATCAAGCACCCAAATGTTCGGGGCGTAGACCAATACCTATCAAGTGACTTTCTTGTTGAAACAACCACGCGAGATCTCCCCTATTTTGCGTTACAAGCCAAATATGTCAGCACCTTTGAAGAGCAACGAAAAATAGAAATACTTGAGCTAGAGAAACGTTTTTGGCATGAAAAGCAGATCCCTTGGCAAATAGTCACTGAGCAAGAGATCCCAAAAGTTGTTAAAGCGAATGTTGAATGGATTTACCCACTACAAGGCGAGCATGAAGAAGCACCTGACTCCGCCATTGAGCAAGCCAGATTCTATGCCGATTACTTTGCAAAACATCCAACTAAAACCCTTATTAATGCGTGCAAAGAGATAGATACCGCCTATGGGCTAGACTTAGGAGAGTCGTTGTTTGAGATAAGAGCTTTGCTGGCTGACCGTTACTTTACCTTTGATATTTTTACGCCAGTCCAAAAGCTGCAAGTCGGTCATCTCAAATTAGGTGATGTTGAACAAATTCAGGAGGTGTTTCGTGTTTCAAATCAATGAAGTATTGCAATACGAACAAACCTTGTATCGCGTGTTAATGGTGTTTGATTACTATCTACTTTGGATAAAAGTACACGACGATAAAGCGTTTCCTGAGTTTGTTGAAATAGCGGAACTAGGGCAAGGCTTGCAAGATGAAGTACTTAAACGTGCAGCCGACCCATATAGCGACATTGTTACTGTCATACCAGAGGCAGGTTCTATCGCTCAGCTAAAGCGTGATGAAAACTATGCCGCAATTAAGCCATTGGTCGAGCTTGAAGACTGCTATGCACCCAAAGCTCGAGGCAAAGTGGTTAACCAGATAGTGGCAGAGACAGGCAAAACCAAACAGTCTATTTACCGTTTTGCGCGTAGATACTGGCAACGAGGTCAGATCCCTAACGCATTATTACCCGATTATAAAAACTCAGGTGCCAAAGGCGAAAAGCGCCGAGCCACAACAACAAAGTTAGGCAGGCCTCGCAAATATATGCCTGGCACAGGTGCGCTAATTGATGATTTTGCAGAGAAGCTATTTCGCATAGCGATTGAACGGCACATTTTAACTGACAAAGGCAAAACTTTTAGCTATGCACATAATCGTTTAAAAGACATTTATAGTCAGTACTTTCCTGAATTACCGGAAGAAGAACTGCCAACTTATTGGCAAATGGAGCATTTCTACAAGCGGGAGTACCGCCAAGTAGACAAAATTGAAGCACAAGCGGGTGAGATAAGGCGAAAAAAAGATATTCGGCCGCTAACTGGTACTGCAGCCGCAGATGTGTTGAAATTCAGGTATGCGTTATGAGATTGACGCCACAATCGCAGATATCTATTTAGTATCAGATTCCGAAAGAGGCTGCATTGTTGGTCGCCCAATCGTATATATGGTGATTGATGTGTTTAGCCGTATGGTGGCTGGGTTTTATATTGGTTTTGAAAACCCTTCCTATGCCGCAGCAATTCAGGCAATACATATGGCCACGACGGATAAATCAGAGTATTGCCGTCAGTTTGGTTTTGACGTAACTCCACAGCAGTGGCCGTGTATAGGCTTGCCTTCAGCATTACTGGCTGACAGAGGTGAGTTAATGGGTCATCAAATTGAATGTCTTGAAAAGGGCTTTGGTGTGCGCATTGAAAATACCCCGCCGTTTAGAAGCGAAGCAAAAGGCGTGGTCGAAAGAGCATTTCGCACTTTCCAAGCTGTGTTTAAGCCCTTTGCACCAGGAGTGGTCACTGGCACCAAAATCAAAAAGCAAGGTGACAGAGATTATCGTCTGGACGCCAAAATTACTATCCAAGAGTTTACGAAAATCATCTTAGCTTCCGTGCTTTATCACAACCAATATCACGTGATTAAAGACTATGATAAAGCTGCAGATATGCCAACGAGCTTACCTAATAACCCTTTGGCAATTTGGAATTGGGGCTTGCAGCATCGTACCGGTCGATTGAAAAAGCCCGCGACGGATCATCTTCGTGTCGCATTAATGCCAAGAACACGGGCAACTATATCCGATTCGGGAGCTTGCATCTTTGGTGTGTATTACACCAGCTCTGAGCTTATAAAGCTTGGATGGATGCACCGAGGCAAGGAAGTTAAAAGGCCACAAAGTGTGGAAGTTGCATATGATTTAGCCACGGCAGATCATATCTATATTTACCATGGCTCAAACAGTAGTGACTACTTTGTATGCCAGTTAGCCACACGTTCAAGACAGTTTTCAGGTGCTAGTTTTTGGGATGTATGGCAGCAAAGTGATGAGTTAAAACAGACTCATGCTGATGCAAAATTGGTTGCCGATGAGCAAAAGCGTGCCTTGGAGCGACAGGTGATAGAGGTGGTGAAGCAGGCAGAAAAGGCCGCGCCAAAACATATTGGCTTGTCAGATGCGGAGCGTATTCGCAATATTCGTGACAACCGAGCAGAAGAAAAAGCCAAAGAGCGTAAGGAACGCGCCTATAAGCCAGTGGAAATTGATACTAGCAAATCAGCCCAAGTACATTACCTCTCAGAGCCTGATGATGATTTGGACTTTCCTGACTTTTCAGATCAACTATTTAAGGAGGATGACGACGTATGACTTTACAACCCAATATCTTCCGCGCGGTGTATCAGGAGTCTGAGATCGAGCGTTACAAGGGCAACCCGTTTATTGAGGCGCTGCCAAGAGTGAGCAAAATAGAAGAGCTGAAAACGAAGTTAGAGGGCAAAGTAACATACAACCCCACAGCAGGTTATTTAGACGCAAGGCAACGTGCTCATGAGTTATGTGGTTTGCTTGATGACTTCTTTCAACCTTTGTCTATGCATGTGGCGTTAGAGGAAAAAATAGCGTTGATGCTCCGCGGCGGCTATGTTGCTAGAAACATTGCAACTGGCCAGCTCCAACAGCATCTGCAAAATGGTTACGAACGCATGATGACGGGAGATATAACTAGCTTTCGTTTTGCCGAAGCACCTTCTACGGCACGTTGCTTGTCACTTATCGGTTGCTCTGGATGCGGTAAAAGTTCCAGTGTGCTACGGATATTGGCTACCTACCCACAGGCGATTTATCATGAAAAATATAATACTTACCAGCTTGCCTATTTGCGTATTGAATGCCCAGTGGATGGGTCACTAAAGAGCCTATGTCTAAACTTCTTTCAACAGGTTGATAAACATCTGCATACTGATCTCACTGAAAGATACGGTCGCAAACGCTATAGTACTGAGGTGCTACTGTCATTTATGGCGCAAGTTGCCAATCAATACGCCATTGGTGTGTTAGTAATTGATGAAATACAGCGCTTAGGCCGCAAACAAAAAGAAGGGCAAGAACGTATGCTCGAGTTCTTTGTGGCCTTGGTGAATATTATTGGTGTGCCGGTGATCCTAGTTGGTACCCCCAAAGCGAGACCCATATTCGAACTTGAGTTGCAATCAGCAAGACGCAGCACGGGCATTGGCTCTATGGTGTGGGAACCCCTGCCGCAGCACAAAAATAGAATCGATCAAGCGACGGGTAAACCAAAGCCCACTGAATGGCGATTGTTGACGGACAAGCTTTGGCAGTATCAGTGGCTTATTCACCGCGATGAACCGCTCACAGAAGAGATCCGCAATACTTGGTTTGAACTGTCTCAGGGTGTGTTAGATATTGTGGTTAAGCTATTTGTGCTTGCACAACTACGCGCCATTATTACTGGCGCTGAACGGCTATCTTCAAAACTATTTATAAAGGTATATGAATCAGAATTACAGCCGATCCATCCAATGATTGAAGCGCTCAAGTCTGGTAAAGCAAAAAGCATCGCCAAATATTCAGACTTACAATACAAAGAGATTGATAAGCGGTTGTTGGAGCTCAGCCAGCAGATCTCCGAAGTTGCCGCTGCTAAGTCAGACACACTCCCTTTTGCGAGCGACTCAGAAGCCATGAGGCTTTATAACCTCTTGCTCGGCATGGGGTGTGAATCAGAGTTATTGGTACCATTAGTGCAAAAAGCCATTAAAGATCACCCAAATCTAAAGGTAAGAGGGCTTATTCCACTTGTTCTTGAATGGTATGAACAAACGCCAGATGAAGTGGAGGAGCCTCAAAGAAAAAACCACCCTCATCAAGCTCAAGGATTGGCATACACTACCTAGTGGCGATTTACGTTTTGGTTATTCTCAACATAAAAAGCAATCGGATGAGCTTTACCAATACTACAAACAACAAGGAAAGATTTTTGATATGACCACTTGGCTTAAACAAAGCGTGTAGCATGGCCTGCTTACCCGTACCTTACCCAGATGAGCTCCTTTATAGCGTCATTGCAAGGTACGGCGTGCATGCAGGCATCACTTCACCCAAGCAATTGCTTGACGAGGTATTCCAAGACCGGCACATAATCGCCTCAGTTGCGCTTCAAGGGCATTTAGCGCAGATCTCCGCTCACTATCAAGGTAACGCTGATTTAACACCATACAGGCTATTACAGGGGCATACGCTTTATCCGTTGTACTCACCCTTTGTGCTTCCCAACATTGCGGCTCAAGCTAAACATGAGCTACTTACTGATTGCAAACATTCGGCGGAAGTACAGCTTGGCAAAGCGGCATCCAAAGTTAAAAGCCCACACTACCTGCGTTACTGCCCATTATGTGTAACAGAGCAAGTTGCGCGATTTGGAGAACCTTTTTGGACACGGCGCTGGCAACTTCCTGGTCTATCTGTGTGTGCGGAGCATGGCGTGCAGTTAATCAACAGCCCTGTGTTAATTAGCGAGGCGCATAGGCACCAATTTATAGCGCTGAGTCCTCATGCGCTGTTGCATTCAACTACAAGTTTTACAAGCCACAAGACCACATTGCTAGCAGAATATGCTCAGCAGTTACTGAACTTATCTGAGCAAAATATACATCCATTACAATGGAGTTATTTTTATCATCACTTGGCTTACCAGCTGGGATTTGTTAGGGGTAAGCAGGTTGAACACGATCTGATCGCACAATTGGTTTTAGGGTATTGGGGTAGGCATACCCTCGCTAGCTTTGAGAACCGATGTAAACAAGTCAGAAGGCACTAATTGGTTGAAGTGTTTGTTTAGAAAACACAGAAAAGCATTTAGTTATCTTCAGCATCTTTTGGTATGGCAAGCCTGCTATGAGCAACAATTAGGCGTCGCTAAAATTGTGCACGATGCATCTCAATTACCACATTCGAAGTATGGCTATTTACCTATACAAATAACACCGGAAGCTGTAGACCATTCACGTCGAGAAAGGTGGAAGCAGGTTGTTACTCAATTTGGTATTAAAGGAGCGAGAAAAAATGGTTTTGAAGGATTATATATTTGGTTATATCGACATGATAACTTTTGGCTGATGCAATTTAACCAAAAATCGGCACAACCAAACATTCCAAAAGCAGACCGAGTTGATTGGGTCAAAAGAGATAAAAAGTACGTTAAACGACTTTTGGCATTGATAGATAAAGTTGAAACTCAGTTTGAGTCCGGTCGCTACACAGAAACTTGGTTATTTAATCATGCGAGTATCCCTTTGTCTCAGATCAAACATCTTGAAAAGTTACCTTTATGTAAATTGTTTTTTAATAAATACTGTGAAACTATAGAGGAATACCAATGCCGTCGTATCGCTGTGGCATGTATTCGTTGTATTGCAAAACATCAAATACTCAGAACTTGGCGAATTGAACGTATGGCAGGGCTAAACGAGAAAAGGACCCGACCACTCGTGTCGCAATTGCTAGGATTTGCAGTAAAGTATGAACCAAGTAGATAGATTTAAAACACTACCAGATAACGCCAGAATACAGGCAATAGGTAACCTGTTTAAATACAATGACCGTAAAACGTGGGACATTGGCGTTAATATTGAAAATTCTACTCGCAAAGCGCTTAAGTTTAGCCAGCTCCCGTATTTAAGTCGACAAGTCGTACTCAACCAAACCGTTGTAGCTATGCCCCTAGGCTTTCCAATTGAATTCGTTTTACCTGACCGCTTATCTTGGCAAACCGCAACGGTCAGAGATTGTGGTTTAGTTAAGTTCCAATCACGAGATGAACAATCGCAAAACTGTTTTAAGTTCGAAAGTGGGGGTAAAACCATTTACTTGCCACAACTTGAACTGGCCAGAGCCTTGTTTTTTACAAACAACTATCTGGCAAACGCCGCATTAATTAACAGTGCACTCGACTTAGAGTTTGATGTTGACCACAACCCAAATAACGATGACAAAGAGTTTCCTTTAGATCTCGTGATCAATGCCTTACCAACAACACAATGTCCAAAAATATTGTTTGATAACGAAGGATTTAGACATCAGATAGCGTGGCTGCTGCTCAATAGTGACGTTAAAAACTCCTTTGGCAGTATTTATCGGTATTTTTCGCAAGAGCGAGTTACCGCTCCTAACGTAGAGCGTTGGACGTTTCGATTTGATCCACCTCAGCTTGAAGGTGTAAAAGTGGCGGCAAGAGGTTGGAAGTCAGCAGACGAAAGCACTTGGTTTATCAATCGAATCGAATTGTTAGACGGATTATTCTTCCCTGATGTTTCTGATATTGGCTATTTACATCCCAACTTTATTGGCAGCCGACCAGATTCAGGTAAAGGAAAAGGCGGTACCTACCCGCAGTTACCTACCCAGCGAGAAATTGATGAAAACAGCGATGGTAGCGAAGACAACGAATCTGCGCTGATATTTTGTGATGCAACACAGCGCATTTACAACAGGGTGCCTCGAACACGCAAATTCTACGCACGACACAAAACTGATTCGGGCGCAAAAGAAGATAAAGACCAACCAAGTGTTCTTCCACCAGAAGTAAGTACCGACGACCCAAATACTCGCGGTGATGTTCCAAGAGCCGCCGTCGATGGCTTAGACGACCAAACGGACAATGCCCATTTATATCTTAATAAATTCGACAGTTTCTTCAAAATGTTGGGAGTACTGGAAAAAGAACATGGTGTAAAGCTGAGTGAGCCTCTAATCCGTAAATTGCCAAAGTATGGCTATAGTAAAAAGCATTTGATGAGTAATGGTGATTCACCAAGATGTTTGGTCATTGTCTATCTAGAGTATCAAAAAAGGAGTTTCTTTCTGCTCGAAGTGGACACCTCTGATGGCAAAAACTCATTGGCGACAAAGATAGTTCCTGTTCATTCGACAAAGTTTAAGAGAGAGTTCTGGCAAGAAGTGCCAAAGATTGCGCTCGAATTGATAAGGAACAAGCTGTCTTGGCCACAGGAGCATTTGGATAAGTTAATTGGTAAGGGCAATCACAAGAGTGTACCGCATCAGAAATCCAAGAAAAATGGCCGTTTGAGTGAAGTTGAAATAGAGAAATGGGGAAAGAGATTACAACGTGAAATTGATATTTAATAGAGTGTTTTATTGACATTTTGTAATTGTGCGAGCTACGTCTGCGCTTAGATTGAATAAAGTAAATATGTGTAATGATAGGAATTGATTTATTTGCAGGTGCAGGAGGAATGTCTCTAGGAGCTCGTTTAGCGGGCATTGACGTTCAGGTTGTTGTAGAAGCGGACAAACACGCTGCAGCAACATATATACGTAATCATGTACCAGCAGTAAGCATGTTTGTTGATGATATTCGCAACTTCCAAAAAGTTGAGCTAGTAAATCAGCAAAATGAGCCTTTGGTAGTTTTCGGTGGACCTCCATGTCAAGGTTTTTCCACTTCTAACCAACGTACCAGAAGCTCGGATAACAAAAATAATTGGCTGTTCACGGAGTTCTTACGTGTAGTTGATATGTACATGCCTGATTGGGTAGTTTTTGAAAATGTTAAGGGTATACTGGAAACTGAAGGCGGGATTTTTGCAGAGCAAATGATAACGTCACTGTCTAAACTTGGATATTCATGTGAGTCCCAGGTGCTAAATGCCATCAATTTTGGAGTGCCACAAAAACGAGATCGTTTTTTCATTGTTGGTAATCTGCATGGGCAACGGTTTAAATTTCCTGAAGGCTGTACGGATTCAACTGTGACAGTAAGAGACGCTTTAGAGGATTTACCTGTACTAGAAAATGGCAGTTCAGAGTGTTTCAAGAAATATAAGGATATAAGGAAACCATCACAATACTCCCAAATGATGAGGGGGGGGTTAGATGGGTGCAATAATAACCTTGTGACTAGAAATGCACCGTTTATAATAGAGCGGTATAAGCATATACCTCAAGGTGGGAACTGGGAAAGTATTCCAGCTGAGTTAATGGCCAATTATAAAGACAGAAGTCGCTGTCATACGGGGATATATCGCCGATTGTGTGAAAATAGCCCGTCAGTTGTTATAGGGAATTACAGGAAAAATATGCTAATCCACCCCCAACAAGATAGAGGCTTGTCTGTCAGGGAAGCAGCCAGACTGCAATCTTTCCCTGATTCATTTGTCTTTGAAGGAAGCATAGGTTTTCAACAGCAGCAAGTTGGAAATGCTGTACCCCCTTTGTTGGCAAAGGCTCTGTTTGAAAGGTTAATAGACTAACTAATATGAATGAAAATCGCACTTGCAACTTGCCACTAGAGCAAGTTCTTTTAGGGATCTCAAAGACGAGCAATCTATCAGCATTTCCTAAGAAAGATAATTATTTCGATAAGTACTGTGAAATCGTCGCGCAGCTTAGGCGAGAAGTTTACAAAAATGTAAACGCGGGTCTCGCGACGCTTTCTGAACAATCTGGTCTATATACCGATCATGGGGAAGAGCATTACGATCAAGTTGTGTTATATGCTGGTAAAATGCTCAATGTCCGGGATGATAATGTAGATGAGATTATCCAAAAGGCAATTGCTAATAACTGGGTGTTAAAGCCATACGAGTTATATTTGCTTCTTCTTAGTATTAGGTTTCACGATGTAGGTAACATTTATGGCCGCGAAAATCATGAACAAAATATCGCGAAGGTTATCCAGAAATATAATATTAACCACTTGAATAACAACCGGTTAGAAGCAAGAAAGATTTGTGAAATAGCAGGTGCCCATGGAGGGAGGACAAAGAGTGGAAGCAAGGACACTATTGGGGTATTGAGCGATGATAGTGGTTCTGATGGTCATTTACATGACATAGGTTTCAGGAAAATTGCGTCTATTACTCGTCTAGCTGATGAAATATGTGAAAACCGGAATAGAACGAATCGGCTAGATGAAGAAGAGATTCCTACACATAATTTAGTGTTTCACACTTATGCTTACTCGATTGTTAGTAATTATATACGAGATAAGATCTTGTTTATTAAGTTGGAGTTTAAAGATTCCTATTTATCGAAAGAGTATCAAGTATATGAAAAGAAGGATAATGGGGAGTCTATTTTAGTACCTATTGATATGGCCTCGGTGATTTGTAGCAGGCTTAAAAAGGCTGAGCTGGAGAGAAGATACTGTAATAGGTTCCTGTCAGAAGAAATACAGATTAAAGAGATCAACATTTCAATCGACATCATCTCTGATGAAAAGGAGGAGCATAGCTTTACTCCAGAAGTATTAAGGACAAAAAAATTTACATTAAAGGAAGTAGATTACCCTAGTTTTGGCGACACTATTATAAGCTCCGAAGTGAGAGAGTTTTTGAGTGGTCAAAGTAATTAGGGAAATGTTTCGATTATAGGAATAATAGAACATGAACCATATAGACAATCCATTTTCAGTTGAAACTCCAGAGTTGATGGAAGCACAAGATATTTGTGATCTGTTTGTCCCAAATGAGGAATATTACAGCTTAGAGGTGGGAGGACATGTCTTTTTACATGGCCATCGCGGAAGTGGAAAAAGCATGATGTTCCGCCGATTATCTCCGGATTGTCAAAGTATTATTCAGGGAAAGAAAGTTAGCGATCTTGATTTTTTTGGCGTCTATACATCCATTAAAAAGACCGATATAGATATTCTAGACTATAGCGCTATAGAAAACCCGAGAACGCAAGCGATTATCTCTGAGCACGTATTGGTATGTTTTGTAGTTTTAAAAATATTACATGAGATTGGTGAACGATTTGATTTATCTACTACTGAGGTAGGTGATAATTTCTCTAACTTTGTCAGAAATGATCTGTATGAATTATTAACAGACAATGGAATCCAAGATAAAAATGTAAGTAGTTTGCAAGATGTTCATGATGGTGTTTGCGCTTTTCAGAAAGCTATAAAATTATTTGATAGCTTTTTTAAGTACCATATTTCTTTTCTAAAAAGAACATTATTTCAAATGGGAAGCCAGCAAAACTATGAAGGTCCGCTGCTAGCTTTTTACGACACATTGCTGCCCTTTATTGAAAAACTGATTAAATTAGATTTCATGCCAAATGGTCCCTTATTCTTACTGATTGATGATGTTGATAATTTAAACCTTTCCCAAACAAAGGTTTTGAACTCTTGGGTATCGTACAGAACCACCGATACCGTTTCATTTAAGCTTGCTACTCAGTTGAACTACAAGACATTTACTACGGTAAGTGGGAGAAGGATCGAGGCCCCTCACGATTTTAGTGAAATACACTATTCAAATGTATACACCGGCTCTAAGAAGGATAAATATCCGGAGTGGGTTTACCAAATAGCTAAGAAAAGGTTAGATAATTATTTTAGTCGTATACATGGTTTAGACTACGACTTTGACCCTCGGGAGTTTTTTCCCGTTGATCAAAAACAGGAAAATGCAATCAAAAAAATTGCTGAAAAATATAAATCAGGGGATATAGCAGGACGAGGCTATAGAGCTAATGATGATGCTTATCGGTATGCAAGACCTGACTATATAGCTAGTCTTGGCGGTATTTCTAAAAATACATCAACCTATAAGTATGCTGGATTTGACCAATTAGTGCATTTATCTTCAGGTGTCATAAGATACTTTTTGGAGCCTGCAAGTAAAATGTATAACCTACAAGCAAGGCACTCAGAAGGAAAGATATTTAGTGCCATTAAGCCTACTTATCAAGATTCTGTGATTCGAGAAGAGTCGGATAAATTATTATTTAATCACATAGATGACCTGCTGATTGAGGTTGAGCATGATGATTCACCTAATCATAAGGAGAAGCTGGATACTATTACGAAGCTCAGGAACTTGATTTTTTCAATAGGTTCATTGTTTTACTCTGCTATAAAGTCTAATAATGCAGAAAGGCGTTTTTTTTCTTTCGCTATATCAGATCCTGAGAAAATGAGTCCTGAGTTACGTGCTGTACTAAGTCTCGGGGTGCAAGAAGGCTATTTTTATCAAAGCCATGTTGGCACAAAGGAAGGAATGGGGCGTACAAAGCTTTTTGTACTAACACGCAGATTGGCTCCAAGCTTTAATTTAGACCCTATAGGGTTCTCAGCATATAAATTTTTGACTTGCCACTTTTTAGAGCAAAGTATGAATAAACCTAAGTCGCTGGTAAATAAATTAAAAACGAATGGCTTTGATAGCATTGATGACGCCTTAGAGCCAAAGCAGCAATCATTGTTGTAAGGTGGGTAATATGCAATGTAATAAATCTGAAATTTTAGAAAAAATCTCTAATACCTCATCTAGTTTAGTATGTTCAGCTAGCTTTGACTCGCGCTGGGCTGTCATTCCAGAGATTGTGCATTCAAAGATGCGCGTATATGTAGTAACTCACTGTTCATACGGCGTTAAAGCTTCTGAAGCAGCTAGGTTTTCGTATGAACCATTAAATTTAACCAACGGTAAACCTTTTGATTTATGGAAAGATATAGCCGGAAAAATTATTCCTATAATTCAAAAATCTGAAAATCAGGTAACTATTGATATTACTGCTTTTGATACTGAAACTTTGCTGTTTATCGTTACACAAATTAAGGCATTGGAGCTTGGTGCAAAGGTTAAATTTGTTTATTTAGGAGCGGATTCATATAGTACTTCTCTGATGTCCGGTGTGAAAAGTGTGCGAACAGTACTAGGATACCCAGGTATTTTCTCTCCTTCAAAAAAATTCCACCACCTCATTATCTTACTTGGCTTTGAGCTGGACAGAGCTAAGGAATTAATTCTAAGTTATGAACCCAGCTCAATTTCAATCGGTATAGGTGAGGATTGCTATAAGGACGACTTTAGTGAGCAGAACAGGATATCTAGTGAACTAGTACAGGATTTTGTGCAATCGCTTGGTCATGTATATAGGGACGTCGCTAAATTTTGCTTTTCTTCAAAAGATGCAATTCAAACCAAAAAAGCTATTCTAGACGAAGCTAAGAAGTATGAGGACTCAAATATTCTAATCAGCCCTATGAATACGAAAGTATCGACGGTCGGAGCCGCATTAGCGGCATTGGAAAATGAGGAGTTGAAACTGTGTTATGTTGAGCCTCTTGAGTATGATACAGAAAATTATTCCGAGCCTGGGAGCATTGTTACGATTTTTGAGTTTGAATGAAGTTAGTATGAAACTTTTTTACTAAAAATAGGTTCCATTTCGGGGCCTATTTTCGTTTTAGTATGATACTTTATTTTTCCAGTGCATATTTTTCCTGCCGAAAATCAACATTTTTAGAACAGCCCAGTGTGAAACTTTATTCCTATCCTACACCTTTTGTGGGAGAGTAATAAAGATTCATACCAAGTAATAAAGAGTCATACTGAGTATTAAAGTATCATACTAAAATGGCAGCGATCGCACTCGATACGCTGCCATTCCTAAATCGAAAATGCCCCAAAGTGCGTTTGAGCTAAGGTCTCAATTGAGCGAAAAGCGGATGTTTAAGTTTTATAAATTCTTTTTTATTTCTTTCATAACTAGCAACTTGCCCCCATAGTCATGGAAACGATCCAATAGGTTATTTTTATGTCTTGTGGAAAACACAACAGTTATAAAAATACGATATGTAGCAACACTTTATAATTTATGCTAAAACTGGTTCAATCAGATAAACGACCCAACCAATGGTAGAAAAACGACCCGTTGGGTCGATATTAAATTGTTGAACTAAGCCGCTACGCGGAGATCGCCAACCTCACCATTTTCACCACACTTATCTTTGGGTATTCCAACTTATCCGGAGGTAAACATGGACCCATTGATAGAGCAAGTAAGAGTCGAAATCGGTTATTTAGGGTATTTAGAGAGCACCGCAAAAAGCTACTGTGAACACGTGCAAAAACTGAGTCGTTATATCAATAAGCCATTGGCTCAAGTCACTGATGAAGAACTCAATGCGTTTTTTAGAACATCAGCGATACGTCGCTTGTCACGCGCCAGCCAAAAGCTACAGATAAACAGCATTTGGTTTTTGTTCAAACACATTCTAAAGCGCCCACTTAACCTTGATATTGCGCTGCCTAAAGCTAAGCAGCAAGCGCCAAGTTATTTATCTCGAGAGGACGTTCGGCATTTGGTCGATAGTTGCCAGGATATGCGACTAAAAACACTGATTGTATTGTGTTACGGCTGTGGATTGCGAGCGGGCGAGGTCGTGCGGATTAAAGTGAAAGACATCAGTGGTGAGCGTCACACAATTTTAATTGAGCATGGTAAAGGGGATAAATCGCGTTATGTCGTGGTGCCAGAAAGTGTGTTGCAGCTGCTACGACAGTATTGGCGGATGTATCATCCAAGTACGTGGCTTTTTTACTCACGTTGGGTGCGTGACCAAGCGATGTCGGTGTCTTGTTTCAGAAAAGCCTTACTAAAACACGCTAAAGCGGTAGGATTGGAGACACGTTGCCACCCTCATGCACTGCGTCATGCCTATGCGACTCACCAACTTGAATCAGGTATGCCACTGCACCAGTTACAACATCAATTAGGGCATAACAACATAAAAACCACCGAGGCTTATCTGCATTGGCTGCCGGAACTCGGGCATGGTGGTGTGGATTTACTCGCCAATTGGTTTACGTCATGAGCGAGTACCACATTGCCGATATTTTACATGAGGGGTTAGCATCCTACCGACAGCACCATACGATAAGTTACCAACAAATAAGAGCATGTCAGCATATTCAATCGTGTCGCACAGGTAAACTGGGGTATCAAGAGTGGCAATGCGACGACTGTGCCGAGGTTGAACGTATTGGATGCAGTTGTCGAGATAGACATTGTCCACGTTGTCAGGGCTATGCGACACAGCAATGGATAACGAAGCAACAAGCGAGGTTATTACCGTGTCGTTACTTCCACTTGGTGTTTACGCTGCCTCATGAACTGAATCCACTGGCTCAACATCAGCCTAGCATGGTGTACCAAAGCCTATTCCAAGCCGCTTGGGCGACATTGACCCAGTTCGCCGCCAAGAAAGGTCATGGTCAATTGGGCATGACCTGTGTGTTACACACATGGGGGCAAACGCTGAGTCAGCATATCCATTTACACTGTCTAATTCCGGCGGGGTCGATACGACAAGGACGCTGGTGCACGATAGACAACAACTACTTATATCCGGTCAAAGCACTCTCGCGTGTATTTAGAGGCAAAATGCTTGCGGCATTGTACGCTAGAAATAAGGATGTCGTGCACGTTAGCACGCCGACAGAATGGTGCGTTTATAGCAAAGCGTGCCTGACGTACAGTCCTTACTTAGTGAGCTATTTAGCGCGGTATACACGAAAAGGGATGATGTCGGAACATCGACTGGTTGCGGTGGATGAACAAGGGGTGAGCTTCAGTTATCGAGATTATAAGGATGAGGATAAGCAAAAAGTCATGCAGCTAAGTCGAGACGAGTTTATTCGGCGGTATTTATTGCATGTATTGCCAAAAGGCTTGATGCGAATACGGCACTATGGCTTTTTAGCCAACGCGAGCTATAAACGAGTACAGCGCATAGTAAGGTCAATTGAACAAGAAGCCCAATCCTCACCCCAAAGAGAATTGCAACCACCGACGTTACCGTGTTGGACATGTAAAGTCTGCGGACATGGGCGATTGAGTTTAAAGTCGGTGATCACCGCAAAAAGGCACAATCCAGACGACGTAACTGCGGATATCCGACTGAGTTAGCAGCGTCAACGAGCTGCCTAAATTCAATGAGTTACCCTAATTGAACGGATTGGGATGGGATGTGCTGCGCGGTTTAAAAAAGATTGCTTACAGCCCCTTAATTCGCTGTAATAGAAACATAAAAAACACGACTGAGCGATGCTAGGAAGCGCAAAGTAAGATAAAGGATTGAGCAAATCACCCACTTGCCCCTTAGGCTTAAAAAAGCAAATTCCCATAGCATAAACGATACCAAGCAACGTGCAGGTAGCGCCTCAGTTCAACAAGGGATTATGTGACACAAACAACGTGTCCCATAAATACTAATACGTTATAAGCGCATTCAAGTTATGAGATTATTTTTAACCCTTTTCTTCGTCTTTTCATCTAATAGTTGGGCATTGCAATGTGGAGAACTGTCTAGCGAACAAACTATCGCTGAAAGTCTGAATAAGCACATATTTACTGCGTTAGTAACTGAAGCAAAGATTATCGATGATAAAGTGGTTGCAAAGTTTAACTTGATTGAAAGCTTCAAAGGTAGCGCTGAAACTTTGGAATCAGTTTCAACGTACTACGATGAAACTGGTTCTTTAGGAATCGTAGTCGGTAGAAAGTACTTTTTTATAGTGACTGAGCTAGGAATCTATAACATTTGTAGTGGTACGGGATTATTAGACTGGAGCGATTATTCCGGACTTTATTTTGACGAATATAAGAATTATCAAAAATTTTATAGAGAATTAAAAAACTACTACCGCGCATATAACAAAGCGCTTAAGCAGCCGGACGCGTAACACTTGGCTCGTGCTCGTTCCTCGCTGAATTTAGCCAAGTGTTACTTGCCGCTTAGCGCGGCGTTAGGTGCCAAGGATGACAATCTCCAAAAAAGAACAATTTAAACTCCTTGAAACCAAAAGTGTGTATGAGCTTGAGCAGCAATTTGGTTTTGGGAAGCTCAAGGAGGTTTTCGATATCGCAGAGCCTGAATATTGTGATTGGGAGTGTAAACGACCTATAAGCAGCTCTATAAGAACGACACGTGAAACATATGATGGTATGTACTTTATCCACGAAAATAAAAAGTGGAAAGTATATTGGCAAGAGCGTGGCCACATTAGGCCAGAAGATCTTTGTGTGTCAAAAGACTATGCGGTAGCAAGGCTCTTTTTATGCAAAATAACTATGCCTTATTTTGTAGTAAGAACAGATACAAACATAGTTAAAAAAGCACCTAACAAGCCATTGCAGAGAGGGACTTTTAAACGTTGGCTTTCCTCACTGCGTTCGTTATTTTAGCCAACGAATAAAAGCCCCTGAATGGGGCGTTAGATTTTCAGGGAGATTATATTGGAATTCAAAGAATTACTTCCCGTTATTGGCGTTGCAATAGGTTGGTCACTTAGTGAAATAAGCTCATATCTTCGAGGAAGGGGTGAATCACTAAAAAGCCTAGGTAAAGCGATTTCCAATCTATATTTCTTGAACATGGAGATGGTTCAAATAAAGCTCGCTATTGAAAAACACAAAAATATGTCGTCTGACATAAAGGAGTGGGAAAGGTATAGGCAGAGAGCATTCAAGGAATATGTAAGCAAAGACCCTGAATTTCCTGTTAGGCTAAACGCTTCAATTGATTATATATCTGAGCAATACCCTATAGAAGGCTTCAAGCTACGCGAGCTTGTTAATAAATACGAGTTCATGAAGAACAAATCCCTGGAGCCATTTTTAGAAAACGAAAAGCTCTATGTCACCATGCTGTCTGGGTACGAGGCTGGGTTTATGGGCTATCAATATATACTTGAAAGATCGATTAAGTCTCTTGCAAAACGCCACAGCATAATTGAGTGGCTAAAGTTGGAGTTTCATTTGCGTCGCATGAAAAAATCAAATGACCCTAAAGATCTTGTTTTTGGCTCACAGATTGTCGGTCGTAAATCGAAGAAAAAATCTAACAAAAACATCAAAGAGGACGCGGCATAAGGCGCCGCGCCCTTTATGTTGGCGTTGCCACCGTCCGAAAGTGGCACAAAGAAGCCGTCAAGTCGCATTCAGGTGCACGTCAGAACTTATACAGATGAAGTCATCGGATACTGGCGATACCAACAGAGTTTTTTGTTTCCAACTTTGATCGATAAACTTTTGAGTAGTTATTACTCAAACTAAATTTGGCGATATTATTGTTTCCAACTTTCCTCTCAGTGAGCCATTCTTTACGAACCATAACTAGGGACTTACAGACTATTATTGTTTCTAACTTTATTTAGCACCCACAGCCTTTTTGTGGGTGAACAATAAAGAAATACATACCCTCAATCATCAGTACTGACTCATATGTCAGACCTAAATGGCAATGTTGCTTTTCAAGTTCCAAACCTTTAACTAACTGCGGCCAATTCTGCTGAATGATTTATCGCTGCGCTCCGGTCTTTTCAGTGTCATCTATTGGAGAGAGCAATGAAAGCAATCATTTTGTTACTGTTAGCAGCGGTGCCGCTCGGGGCAACCGCGAACCAAGTAGACCCGAACGCGGCAATCACCGCGTTTGAAAAGAAATTTGGGGTGTCTGAGGGCAAGCGTCGCAATCATACGAAGGGCTTATGTTTTGCGGCTACGTTTACGGCAACCCCTGAGGCTGCACAGTACACGGTTAGTCCTATTTTTAGTGGTGAACCTATTTCCGTCGTGGGACGTTTTTCTCATCCGGGTGGAAACCTTCACAGTGAGGATGCCAAGACCAAAGTGCTGGGGATGGCGCTTGATTTTCGTTACAACGACATCCATCACAAAATGGCGATGTTGAACGTGCCATTTTTTTCAGTCCCTACGCCAGAGGCGTTTGTTGAACAATTGACGGTTACGCCAGCAGAACGAGGCGCATTCAAAGCCAAATACCCCTCGGTTGGACAATTTGAACAATCGCTGATGGAACGAGAAGCCGGAGCTCGAGATTACTTTCAGCAGTATTACAACAGCATTCATACCTTCTATTTGGTGAATAAAGCGAAAGAAAGGCAACCCGCGCGTTGGATTTTCTATTCTCAGAATATGACGGGTTTAGCGAGTGATAGTTCGCTCGACTTTGCGCAGCAAGCTGCACAGAAGTTAGCGTCAGGTCCGATGGCAATGGACATGATTGTTGCTTTCCCTCACGAATCAGACAAGCTAAATGATCCAACGTATCAATGGGTGACGTCAGGTGAACGGGTTAATTTTGGTCGATTACAAATTACAGGAACTCGACGCAGAGTGTGAACCTGTGAATTTTGACCCAACTTTGGTGAGTCCTGGGTTTGAATTATCGGACGACCCAGTGTTGAAATTTCGCTCCCCTGCTTATGCGATTTCCTTCGGCAAGCGTTTGTACGAAGCCGCAAAGCAAAAGTAAGAAATGAAGTCAGTAGATGGCGTTTTTTCACATTGCTGCAGTGAGGATTGAAGCAAGAACCCGCGATACAGAGGGTTCTTGCAGAACACGATGATTTAATTGAACTTGGTAAGTAGAGCAGCACCACTATGCTGGCCGGTTACCATTAAATAGTGCCAGCCAGAGCTTGGGTTGGTGATTGTAATACTGTCGTTATTGCTTCCAGACGCGGTTGATAAATTGTCATAAGAGCTGGCGCTCGGCCAAGCGCCCGCTTTATAATAAAGCGTCATGTCTCCAGTGCCATGGCCACCGATTAAAGTTAAGGTTGATTTGCCTGTGGGTACCCAAATAGACAAGTAGACTGTACGACTGCCATCAAGGCAAATGGTATTGTCAGGCGTTAGTTTGCCAGAGCTCACGGGATTTTGAGCGGTGCACACATTGTCAATCGTCGTACTGCCATTGTCCCCACCTGTTTCTGTCCAGCTTGCAGTGAGTTTCACCTCAGTCATCGCTTGATTACTGTATGGACTCACCATAATGTGCCAACGACCAGCCTGCGGAGCGGCAATGCTGACGGTTTCATTACTTCCTGCTTTCCATGGGCGATAGTCATAGTCCGTGCGAGTTGCTTCACGACCGAACTTGACGTGTAAGTCAGCATCTCCTGATGTTCCATCACGGGTTTGGATCACTAAGTTTGTTGCACCAGTCGGAATATCAACAAAATACGCGGGAAGCTCGGTGCCATTTGAATTTACGGTGACGGTTTGATTGTTTTTACAGCAAGGAGAGGTTTCTAAAGTAATTCTCTGATATTGAATAAGATGTTTTTTCGGATGGCAGAGTGTCAGCGCCTAATAGCACGAGAACGTGAGAGTGTAAGATAAAAAGTCGGTTTCCAGCCTTTAAAGTAACGTACTTTTGTTCGTGCTCTTTTGGTTGGGAGGCTGAAGAGCGTCGTCACTCTGCTGTAGTTTCAGCACGCTGGCTTGTGCAGGCTGTATCCAAAGCCAACAAAGTAAATCACACATCATCACGATATAGGTAACGCAAAAAATTTTTGCGCCGTATTGTCAACCGAATGCTTTGCGGAACGTTATAAGGTGTAGAAACGCGCAATTTTCAGTCTTTGTGATAGGATAAAACAATAATTCAACACGTTAGCGCCAGTATGGTATCCAATCATGCATCGACACAGACTTTCCCTGTGAGCATGGACGCATTTTTACAGCAGGTTGAACGCAAGGGCTACCGAATGGCGGAAATGGCTCTAGGCAGTCATGCCGACGCGTTGGATGTGTTGCAAGAGGCGATGACGAAATTGGTCATCCATTACAGTGATAAACCTTGCGAACAGTGGAAGCCATTGTTTTATAAAATTTTGCAAAACGCGATTCGCGATTGGCAGCGCCAGCAGAAGTTAAAAAACATGCTGTTTTTCTGGCGTAACCAAGATGCCGATGATGAAATGGATTGGCCCGACAACACGGATTCGCCGTTAAGTGAGCCGGATGAGCAATGGGCAAAGGCAGAACAACAAGCGCAATCACTGACGGTACTAAAAGCATTACCTACCCAGCAACAGCAATGTTTTTTATTGCGCAGTTGGGAAGGAGCTCTCGGTAAAAGAAACCGCGGAAATCATGGGGTGTTCGCAGGGGTGTGTCAAAACACACTACTCGCGTGCCGTCGCTAAATTGAAAGTCGTATTGGAGGGGCAAGATGACGAAGGATAACCAAAAACCGCTCGAGCAGCAGGTGATCCAAGCCCTTGATGCTCAAAACGCGCAAATGAGCGACAAAACGGTGCGTGCGATTCGAGCAGCACGACAAGAGGCGCTTACGGCACGTTCTCAACGAAGAACTCAATGGTTTACGCGTCCCGTTACCTATTCGATAGGCGTGAGTTTTGTGGTGTTGTTTGCGGTGGTGTTGTGGCCAAGTTGGCAATCTCAGTCTGTGCCGTCTATTACGGCAATGCCCAATGTGGCCAGTGCCGACGTTCCATCGGAAGATTTAGCTTTGTTGGAAGATCTTGAGTTTGCAACGTGGTTGGCGGCGAATGAAAACCAACAAATACTGTAATTTTATGAGCGTGTCGCTGTTGTGCGTTGCGATACCTTGTGTGGGGCAACATGACCCCGGGGTCAAGCCTGAGACACCTGTTCTGAATGATTCAACACCGAGCAAAGCGTTTTTAATGTATCTCGCTGAGCTTGAAAAAGTGAATGAAGAATGGGTTGGTCCACTCGATATGGAATCCTCGCTTGAACCAGACAACAAACGTAGAGAAGAGGTGGATGTGAAGTGTGATAGGAGTAAAGACGAATGCAAAAAATAATGTGTTTGTGTTTTGCGCTTTTCTTGTCAGCATCGTCTTTTGCATCAGACAGTTGGCAATCACTGAGTGCAAGCGAGCAACAGGTGCTTGCAGAATTTAAGTCAGGTTGGTCAGCACTGTCGAGCCAAGAGCAAGAAACGCTTCGACTTGGCGCCAAGCGTTGGTTGTCGATGGATGAGCAACAGCGTCAACAAGTGAGTGAACAATACAAAACGTGGGAAGCGATGCCTGCGGAAAAACGCCAAGCATTAAGTGATAATTTTAAACGTTTTAAACAGTTGCCCTCGGCAGAACAACGTAAAATTCGTGATGCACACGCTAAATTTAAACGTTTGCCATTAGACAAGCAAAAGCAGCTTCGAGAGCAATTTAAACGGAGTCGCCAAAATAACCCTGTGCGTCCGCCTAAACGAGGTGGGCACTAATGTATACGTATGTTGGGCTAGAACTGATAGCCCAACATGACTGAAAAACCATCATCACTGTAATCACTGTTGAGTGGATGTGCGTAACTGGCGGAAAGAGACCAATCTGACGCAAATCCGTAGGTTGCAAACACACTCAGTTGACCTGAGTTTTCATCGCGATAACCCCCTTCAAATTGCTGACGACGAACGGTGGCGGGTTGCCCAGTTCTTGGTGTACGAGTCGCTCGAATTTGCGTTTGCGAATGGTCTGAATCAAGTACTTGATCCCAATACACACTGCTTCCGATATACAGACTTTGTGTTTGAGTTAATTCAATCCAATAGGAGGCTGTAAGGCCAATCGACGCTGTTACACTCGTGCTGTCTTCCTGTGTACGGGTGGTTACATTACGATCTCTTGTCGCCACGGAATCTATTTCGTATTCGCCGTAACTGAGTCCCACATCGAGTCCGAAATACCAATTGGCTATCGGGAATTGATATTGTGCAGCGACACTGATGCTTGGTGAGGAAGCGCTACTGGTGTAGATCTCTCGAGCGTCAGGGCGCAAAACGGCCACTTCATCACGGTAACGTGCCACGTTAAGCGTGTAAGACCAAGCATCTTGGTAAAAACTCATTGTACTGCTTAGGTGTTTGGTATCGAGGTCGGTACTTAGACGCTCATTGAAAGGCTCGCTGCCAGATGCGCGACCAACATTAAAAGACCATTGCCATTGCTCGGTAAGATCGAAACTGGTCGTGAGTGTGCTGCCAGTTGCATCGACCATGGTCGTCGTATCGAGCACATTGTGCGTTTGTTGGTTTTGGTCATAGCTGACATAGACCTGATGGGCAAACACGGTGGTAGACAGCATCCCAAGGTTTAGAGCAATTAGTAGTGTTCCAAAACGCATCATGTATTCAACAATTTAGATAATATGTTGATTAGTCTATATCAATTTTATGAATTTAGAGAAGCATGCCGTAAAAGGGTGAGAACATGAACTGGTTGATGTAGGGTGGTAGGCGTTGAAGGGCTAATAAAACAGGAAAAGCAAGCGAACTTGCTTTTCCGCTTGGTGATTACTCTTCGTCGTCGAGTAATTCTTCAGCGCATTGTTTCACGGCTTGTTTTGTGGCTTTTTTCACTTCGGCAGCCGCGGTAAATTCGTCAAGAGTGACCTCACCATTACTGTCCGCATCCATTGCTGCAAATGTACTTTCGATTTGCGTTTGCATATGCGTTTGTAACTCATCAAGCGTAATACCGCCATCCGAATTGGCGTCGATAGCCGCGAATTTTGCTTCAGGCGAAGTAAATTTACTCGCTTCTGGTACAACAATGTTGTCATCTCCCGATTCTGCTTTTATCGTCGCGACACATTCGACTAATGCGTCAGCAATCGCTGAAAAGTCGTGAGCATGAGGTTTTGCCGCTAAATACTCCTCTAAACTTATCGCGCCACTGGCATCGCTATCTGCACGCGTTAACTTTTGCTGTGCTTGGTCCGCAACATTGGCGGTCATTTCGTCCAGTGTAATCGCACCGCTTTCATCTGCATCAAGGCGTTTAAATTTACCCGCAAGACGATGCTCACCGCCTTTCTGTTTGCCTTGGTGGCCACCGCGAGCGTCATGATTGTCCGCGTACGCGGCATTCATTCCACCTACAGCAAGTAATACAACACTAAGATTTAATAAGCTTTTTTTAAAATTCATGGTTCTATCTCCTGTCATGATGTGTCATAAGCGTCACAATCTATAAAACGGGTGACCGCTCATTCGGTTGACAGGTGCACGGTATTTTTTTTGAAAGTTTTTTTATTTATTTGTTTTTATAAGGATTTTTTTATTCATTCGAACCAAAAAGGGTGTGCAATTTCTGGACAATACATCATCCAGTCATCACAATAGGATGAGAATAGCGCCTCTCGATGGCGAGTCGATGCTTAACTAACTGTTTCGGAGGCGCGAATGGAAAGTGCTCAAAATACCAATGATTGGCAAAGTATTCTGGCGGGTAGCTATGAACACCTTGTTTATCAAATTGTTAGCTACTTGCCGCAAGTGACCGCGGTGCTTGTGCTGTTGTTAATCGGATGGCTGGTGGCATGGTTATTCAGTAAAGTGACAGCAGGCTTCCTTGCGTTTACCAATCGTGCAGCGATTGGATTTAGCCAAAAGCTCCATTCTGATAAGCCGTTTCAGCTTCGACCCAATCACATGCAGCTCATCAGCCGGGTGGTTTTTTGGCTTACGATGATGTTCTTTTTCGCGGCAGCAGCCTCGTCACTCGGGTTGGATTTCTTTAGCGGGTGGTTCGCGTCGTTGTTTGGTTATTTACCTAAACTCATTGCTGGTGTGCTTATCATTATTGGCGGCTATTTAGCCGGAAACGTGATTAGTGTTATGGCGCGTGCGAGTGCACAATCCATTGGCTTCTCGCGAGTGGATACGGCTGCACGTGTTGCAAAACTTATTGTGCTCTTTACCGCCGTAGTTATTGGTGTTGAACAACTGGGTATCAATATTCAGTTTGTGACGCATTTGGTCATTGTGCTCACAGGGGTGATGTGTTTTGGGATTGCGCTTGCGTTTGGCTTAGGCAGCCGAGATTTAATCGCCAACACAGTAGCAGCGCGCCAAGTACTTCGCCATTGCCGAGTTAACGACCAAATTGAAATTGCAGGACTGTCCGGTAAGTTAACGGAAATTACCGGAACGATGGTCGTGATTGAAACCGAAAAAGGGCGCACACTTATCCCAGCGAGTGTTTTCCTTCAACAGCCTTGTTCGGCGCAAGCCGCTTCAGTTAACGAATCTGCACAATAGAGGAAGCGGCTATGTCTTCATTGTCATTGAAACTTGCACAGCATTTTTTGCAAGAAGAACCAGCGGGGGCGGCGCGGCGGTTGGAACTACAATCGCCTGAAGTCGCGGTTGAGCTCCTCAAAACCCTACCATTGGATGCCGCGATTAAAGTGCTGAAGGTAACGCACCCCAGTTTTGCCGCGGAGTTGTTTATGCACATCGACGATGTTGAGGCAACGCGTTGGCTCGATGCGTTAAATACCACAGACATTGCCGCCATTTTTCGGCATTTAGACGAACCTTGTTTTGCGCAAAAACTGGCGCTTTTATCGCTCAAAAAACAAACCTTGTGCAAATTGCTGGTGAGTTACCCTGAATACACGGTTGGCGCTTGGATTGACGCTTCGACGTTGGTTTTAGATGAAAAAATGAGTGTTGAAGAGGTATTCCTGCGACTTAGAAAACGCCGTTACCAAGGCAGTGAACGTTTGTTTGTGTTGAATGCGGAGCGCAAGTTGGTCGGTCATGTTTCGTTGTATGATGTACTTAGGTTATCACCCCATGAATCGATTGCGGCGACCATGCGCATGCAAAACGAAGCCCTAAGCGGTGTGACCGAATTGGCAGCGGCACTGCAATCGCCACTGTGGAAGCAAACGGACTGTGTTGCCGTTGTGAATCGGACTGGCGAGTTTATCGGCGTACTTCAACATCATCGCTTACGAGCCGCGCTCACTCGTTTTCAACGAGATAATGAACAAACGTTTGATACGCCCGATTTAGTAGATGCCTATACACGTTCAATCGCGAGCTTGTTTGAGTTAGTCATGCCTTCAACAGGACAAGGAGCCAAATCATGACGCTTTCGATTGCTAAACTTGACTCGGTTGCGGAACAACTCAGCGAAACCTTCTTAAGTCATTATCCACTAAAAAGCGCGCAGCATTTGGCATCGTTACTGCCTAAAGAAGCGGCAACATTATTGGAAAGTCAGCCCATGCACGTGGTATTGCGCGTGTGGAAGTATTTAACCCCGAATGTGTCTGAAGCACTCTTTCAAGCATTTTCCTTGGCATTTCAAGTAACCTTTATTGCCGAGACTCGAAAGCCACATCGCCATTGGTTTGTTGCATAAATTTGAGCCACAACGCCAGTCTGCTTTGTTAGAACAATTACGCGAAACCCACGCAGACATCAGCCAAGAATTAAGTGACTTGCTGGAATACCCTGAGAATACCGGTCGCGCGAATGATGAGTTGCCATGTGCAGGCATTTTATGGCGATTTGACCGTGCGTGATGCGCTTTCTCAGCTCAAAAACCAAAGTCGGCCAGTGGCGGATGTGATCTACGTGCTCAACAGCGCTCGAGAAGTTGTTGGCGAGATCACGCTGAACATATTGGTTGCCAGTGTGTCGACGCAAACACTCGTTAATCTTGCCAGCCCAGTGAAAGCACGGTTGAACGTCATGGATCATAAAGACAGTGTTATTGAGCTATTTGAAGGTTTACGTTGCAGAACGCTCCCTGTGTTCGATGCGCATATGCAATTGGTTGGGCAAGTTCGCTTTTTCGATGTGTACCAATCCACCAAAGAAGAACTCGCGAGTGACATGCAGACAATGGTGGGGGCGAGTAAAGATGAGAAAGCTTTGTCGAGTAGCTGGTTTGCGGTAAAAAAACGTTTACCTTGGCTGCAAATTAACTTGCTCACCGCCTTTGCGGCGGCGGCCGTAGTCGGCGCGTTTGAAGGGTTGATTGCACAGGTCACGGCGCTGGCTATTTTGTTGCCCGTTGCAGCGGGTCAATCGGGCAATGCGGGTGCGCAAGCACTTGCGGTAACGATGCGCGGTTTAACGTTGCGTGAGATTTCCACAAGACAGTGGTATCAAGTGATGATCAAAGAAATGTTTGTGGGCTTGATGAATGGTGCAGCCATCGCAGTCACGTGTGGACTTGGCGTGTATTTGTGGAGTCAATCTCTGGGCCTTGCAGCAGTGATTGCGCTGGCCATGGTTTCGTCGTTAGTCATCGCTGGCAGTTCAGGAGCGATTGTGCCGATTGCGCTCAAAAAGTTTGGTTTAGATCCTGCGCAATCGTCGTCGATAGTGTTGACTACCATCACAGATATTGCCGGATTTATGTCGTTTCTTGGTATTGCTTTATTGCTATCTGACTTTCTACCAAAAGGATAATATGCCGTAACGAGCGCAACGTGTTTTTTGGTGTTTAGTTACTTTGCGCTAGCGCAACAAAGCGTGAGTTTAAGTGCATTTTGGTGGCTATTTTCTAAATGGTCGGTTTACAATGCGGTTGGTTTAAACGGATTTGAATTACCACGGTAAGTCTTCAAGGAACCAAGTCCACTCATGTTCTTAGAACCGATGAGTGGGATGAGTATTATCGAGGCAAGTTTGCCTGCTCCCTTTCGTTGTTCTGGGATCATTCTTTTCATGGTATGGAGAAAAGCATGGCCTTAAACACTTTATCAGATCATGATGCGGCGCTGATTGCGTTACGTTGCATGGATTTAACGTCGTTAAATGAGAACGATACAAACGATCAAATTTCGCAATTGTGCGCGCAAACTAACCAAAAAGCAGGGCATGTCGCTGCGGTATGTGTGTATCCGCAATTTGTTCAACTCGCAAAGCAAACCCTAGATAACAGGGTACTTGTTGCGACGGTCACCAATTTCCCACATGGCAATCCGGATGTCGACAGTGCGGTTCGTGAGACTGCAGACGCGGTAAAAGCCGGTGCGGACGAAGTAGATGTGGTCTTTCCCTACCGTGCGCTTTTAAGTGGCGATGAGCAAATTGGCTTTGAACTAGTGTCTGCTTGCAAGCAAGCGTGCGGTGAGCATGCTCTATTGAAAGTGATCATCGAATCGGGTGAGTTGCAAACCCCTGAAGCCATCCAAAAAGCCAGTGAAATTTCGATTCGCGCAGGTGCAGATTTCATTAAAACCAGTACGGGAAAAGTGTCAATCAATGCGACCTTGGACGCGGCTGAAATTATGTTGAAGGCAATTCACGTCAGCGGTAAACCGGTCGGTTTTAAAGCCGCGGGTGGTGTGAGAACGGTGGCCGAAGCCCGCAAATACATTGAACTCGCTCTGCACATCATGGGAGCAGATTGGGTATCGCCTGCCACCTTCCGTTTTGGTGCGTCAGGGCTATTGCACGACGTACTGCAAGTGCTTGGTGCGGCTCAACAGAGCGCCACCACACAAGCGGGGTACTAAAATGGCAACGCCACACATTCAAGCTGAGGTAGGTGCGTTTGCTGATACGGTATTACTGCCAGGCGATCCATTACGTGCCAAGTTTATAGCTGAAACCTATTTAACCGATGTGACGCAAGTGAATGCCGTACGCAACATGCTCGGTTTTACAGGGTATTACAAAGGTAAACGAGTCTCTGTGATGGGGACTGGGATGGGGATCCCAAGTTGCGCACTGTACGCCACGGAGTTGGTGACGCATTTTGGGGTTAAGCAACTTATTCGCGTAGGCAGTTGTGGCACGGTACAGGACGACATCGCCTTGGGAGACATTGTCATTGCGATGGGGGCTTCTACGGACTCTAAAACCAATCGAATGCGTTTTGCTGGACATGATTTTGCGGCGTTAGCCGACTTTTCTTTATTGAATCAGGTGGTGACAACGGCACAACAACACGCGATTCCAATCCGCGTTGGGAATGTGTTTTCGTCAGATCTGTTTTATACGCCTGAACCCGACATGTTTGACGTCATAAAACGCATGGGTGTATTGGGTATTGAAATGGAGGCGGCGGGGTTGTATGGCGTAGCAAGTTTCTATGGTGCCAAAGCACTCACACTGTTAACGGTGTCCGATCATATTACGCAAGATCTGCACGCGAGTGCGGAAGCTCGTCAAAAATCCTTCAAACAAATGATAGAGTTAGCGCTTGAAAGCGCCTAAGTTTCAATGCGGTCGAGCAATTTAAAGGCTTCTTTTTGAAGCCTTTTCTTTCTTTAATTCAGTACCCTTCGGGTATTTTTCATACGCTGTTTTTCACATTATTTTGCCAACCTGAACCATACATTTTCATCGCGTTGCATCGTGTTTTTCCGCAGCGTTGGTCATTGCTCGGATAAATTGAAGAGTTTTTACTCTAATCGTCGTTGCCATTTTGAAATTTTGGCGTACACTTGTGCGCTGAATGAGCTTACAAGTGTACGCTGAAATAAGGCACATGTTATGATTGATACAATGACGAAGTGGTTTTTGCACCACCAACAGCTGGCTGGGTATTTAGAGCCTATTATGCAACGGTTTAAGCCTGCGTGGCGTGCAGGATTTTACCGTGCAGAAGTCGCCTGCATTGAACCAATAAATGAAAAATACCTTGAACTTTGGTTAGCACCAGAGTCGACTTGGCCTATTCATAAAGCAGGTCAACACCTTGAGTTAACCGTTGAAATGAATGGTCAACTGCGAACTCGAGTGTTTACCATTGCCAGTTCTCCCGAGCAATATCGTGCATCTGGGTTAGTTCGATTGATTATCAGAACACATGAGTTAGGCCGTTTCACGCCTCACTTAACCACGTATTTAGCCAGTGAAAGTTGGTGCAACATTTCTGCACCTCAAGGGACGTTTCTGTTTCCACAAAGGAAGATGGGGGCGACGCTTATGGTTGCTGGTGGCTCGGGGATCACGCCATTTTTAGCCATGTTGTCACAACATTTGGGGGAAACGTGTCATCCCGTCAAACTTATTTATATTGCTCGTGCAGGCGAACATTTGGCAGAGAAAGAACTCAATACGCTGGCTGCGCGCTATGCGCATTTTTCCTATTTTCCGATCGGGCGTACTGATTTTGAACCACTGACGCACTACCTCAACGATCTCGATGCCCCAGTCGTTTATTGTTGTGGCCCACAAGCTTTAATGGAACAGGTTGCAACGCAGAGTCGCGCAGCAAACCTGTCGTACTTCGATGAACCATTTGGTTTGGCAACGCAGATCAATCTGGCTGAGCGCACCGAACACGCGGTGAAAGTCGCTCATCATCAGTATGCCGTGGATAATCAACGCTCGTTGCTTGATCAATTAGAACAACAACGTGTCTCGGTAAGACGAGGTTGTGGTATGGGAATTTGTCATCAATGTCAGTGTGTTAAGAAGCAAGGTTTAGTTCGAGACATGCGTACCGGTGAGTTATCGGATGCCGGTGAATCGTTAATTCAATTGTGTGTTGTGCAAGCAGTGACGGATGTGGAGATTACGTTATGAACGAACAGAACTTAATGGCTTTTGCCAAAGATCTTGATGACATCAAGGCCTCGACGTTAGCGAAAGTAGGTCAAACGGATGCGGACTACATTCGTCGAGTCGTGCGTCGTCAACGTTATTTCGAATGGAGCGGGCGCTTACTTTTAGTCGCAGGTTTTTGGACGCCTTGGTTGTGGGCGATAGGCGTTATTTTGCTTGCTCTGGCTAAAATTATCGACAACATGGAAATCGGTCATAACGTAATGCATGGGCAATACGATTGGATGAACGACAAACAGCTTAATTCGAAAACCTACGAATGGGACATTGCGTGTGACGGGCAAAGCTGGAATCGCGTACATAATTTTGAGCATCACACCTACACCAACATCATAGGTAAAGACCGAGATTTCGGTTATGGCTTACTGCGCTTATCGAACGATTTTCGTTGGCGCGTGAAGAACCTGTGGCAGTTTGTGACTTACCTTTTATTGAGCGTGTTGTTTCAATGGGGGGTGTCCTATCACGAACTGGCCGCTGAGCGTGTTTTTATGGGGAAGAAAAAAGCCAATCGCGATGGCAAAGTGTCGCATGAAGAGCTTAAGCGACGTTTTTTCAGCAAAGGAGCAAGACAGTTAGTCAAAGATTATGTGCTCTTTCCCCTATTAGCAGGACCTGCATGGCTTTGGGTATTAGGCGGGAATTTGGTGGCGAATTTACTGCGCAACTTGTGGACTTCAACCATCATCTTTTGCGGTCATTTTACTGAGGCTGTGCAAACCTTCAAAGAAGCGGATTGCGTAAATGAATCACAGGGTCAATGGTATTTTCGACAGGCATTGGGGTCATCGAACTTGCAAGGTAAGCATTGGTTTCACGTGTTAACAGGACACCTCAGTTGCCAAATCGAGCACCATCTGTTCCCAGACATGCCTTCGTCACGGTATCAAGAAGTTGCACCTCAAGTGCAAGCCGTGTTTGCAAAATATGATGTCCCCTACAATACAGGCCCTTTTTGGCGTCAGTACGGGTCGGTATTAAAACGTATTTTGCGTTACTCATTACCATAACGAAGATAAGAAAAGGGCACTGTGTGCCCTTTGTAGGTTACCCATTAGGAGAGTGGGTAGATGTTGATCCCATAAGTCTAAACGTCGAAACGATCGGCGTTCATTACTTTGTTCCAAGCTCGCACGAAGTCATGAGCAAAACGTTCGTTTGCGTCGCTTGCGCCATACACTTCACTCAATGCGCGCAACTGTGAGTTTGAGCCAAACACGAGGTCGACGCGAGAAGCCGTCCATTTGATTTTGCCCGAGTGAATGCAGCGACCATCAAAAGTTTGTTGCGCGTCATCTTTGGCAAACCATTTCGTATCCATGTCTAATAAATTCACAAAGAAGTCATTACTCAAAACGCCAGGACGTGGAGTTAGTACCCCTAAACTCTCCGCGTTATAATTGGCGTTGAGTGCGCGTAAACCACCTACAAGTACGGTCATTTCGGGAGCTGTAAGTCCTAACAGTTGTGCTTTATCTAACAGCAATTCTTCGGCAGAGAACGTGTACTGTTGTTTTTGATAGTTACGGAATCCATCCGCGATGGGTTCAAGAACCGAAAACGATTCTGCGTCCGTTTGCTCAGCCGTTGCATCGGTGCGGCCTGCTGTAAACGGGACTTCGAGATTAATACCACCTAACTGGGCTGCTTGTTCAATCGCCGCCGCGCCAGCGAGTACAATCAGATCCGCAAGAGACACGCGTTTGTTGCTTACTTGGGCTTGGTTAAATTGCGTTTGTACTTTTTCGAGCGCCGCCAACACTTGAGCTAGTTGGTTTGGCTGATTCACTTCCCACGTATTTTGTGGTGCAAGTCGAACACGAGCGCCGTTTGCACCGCCTCGACTGTCTGAACCTCGGAAGGTTGAAGCGGACGACCAAGCAGTGTAGATCAAGGCGTGAGGTGCAATACCGGTGTTGAGTATGGCTTGCTTCAGCGCCTTAATGTCGTGTGCATCGATTAAATCGAAGTCTCGAGCAGGTACTGGATCTTGCCAAATCAGCTCCTCAGCGGGTACTTCAGGGCCTAAGTAACGTACTTTTGGTCCCATGTCGCGGTGAGTCAGTTTAAACCACGCGCGCGCAAAGGCATCGGCGAATTGATCTGGGTTGTTCAAGAACCGTAAAGAAATTTCGCGATAAATAGGGTCCTCACGCATGGCCATATCGGCTGTCGTCATCATGATCCCAACGCGTTTGGACGCGTCTTCAACGTCTGGTGCGTGATGTTCTGGTTTCAGATCGATAGGAACCCATTGTTGTGCGCCTGCAGGGCTCTTTGCGAGTTTCCATTCGTAGCCAAATAGCACCTCAAAGTAACCATTGTCCCATTGGGTTGGATTCGGTGTCCAAGACCCTTCAATGCCACTGGTGATCGTGTCTCTGCCATGCCCTTTTCCGTGCTTGCTTGTCCAGCCAAAGCCCATTTCTTCCAACGGCGCAGCTTCTGGTTCTGGCCCAACGAGCGCAGCATCGCCTGCACCGTGGCATTTACCAAACGTATGGCCGCCAGCCGTCAAGGCAACGGTTTCTTCGTCGTTCATCGCCATACGGGCAAAGGTTTCACGAATGTCTTTCGCCGAGGCGAGCGGATCTGGGTTGCCATCAGGCCCTTCAGGGTTTACATAGATGAGACCCATTTGTACCGCAGCGAGAGGATTATCTAAGTCACGTTCACCGCTGTAACGCTCGTTATCAAGCCATGTGGATTCTGCACCCCAATAAACGTCCTCTTCTGGTTCCCAAATGTCTTCTCGACCACCACCAAACCCGAATGTCTTTAAGCCCATAGTTTCAAGGGCTACGTTTCCGGCAAGAATAAACAAATCAGCCCATGATAATCGATTGCCATATTTTTGTTTTACAGGCCACAGTAAACGACGAGCTTTGTCTAAATTCGCGTTATCTGGCCAGCTATTAAGAGGCGCGAAGCGTTGATTACCTGTCGATGCACCACCTCGACCATCGCCTGTTCGATAGGTCCCTGCAGTATGCCACGCCATGCGGATCATGAACGGACCATAGTGACCATAATCAGCAGGCCACCAAGATTTTGAATCAGTCATGACGTTGGCTAAGTCTTGTTTTACCGCCGCATAATCAAGAGAATTAAACGCTTCTGCGTAGTTGAATGTCTCGCCTAGTGGGTTTGCCTTCGTGTCATTTTGATGAAGAATGCGAAGATTCAGTTGATTTGGCCACCAATCGACATTTTTGGTACCCGACCCGCCTAGACGCGTGTTGCCGCCGTGCATAAAGGGACATTTTCCACTCGAATTTGTATTGTGTTTATCCATCGTTAAATCCTTACCGTTTATTGGTGACAGTGAGCAATGTGTCGAATTGCGCAATTTATAGCCTACACTATAGGGCAGGATTTGTGAGAAGGATAACGACTTAACTAGATTGTATTAATCTAAAAAACAAATCAAATATAAATCATCTATTCATTTTTTGAATGTTATATGTCATCGGCGCTTCCAAAATTCATCATCAATTTGTCACACTACTTTTTCAGACTGCACGAATGCCTTAGACATTTATGACGACGTTAAACGCCTTTGGAGGATTAGGTGGAAGGTGCTGCGCTAGAAAAATCAGGGATAAATATAAGTGCAAATTACACAGTGCCAATGCTTTTGGTTCTGCTTCTCGCGCATATTATGGTCGAGTACTTTCACAACTTAGCGTTGTTTTACGACGAAGCGTACTATCATTTCTGGTCGACTCAACTTGATTTTGGGTATTACTCTAAGCCCCCAATGATTGCATGGCTTATTGCCGCAACGACGTCCATATTCGGCCATGCAGAATGGGCCGTTAGATTGAGTTCCGCCCTCTTGTATTTTTGCACGGCGCTGGTGATTCGGCAGATTGCAATGCGCCTTTGGCAACGCACAGACGTTGCAGACTGTGCCGCAATCCTCTTTTTTACAGCCCCTTTAATTGGCTTTAATAGCCTATTTGTTACCACGGATGCACCATTACTGTTTTTTTGGAGCGTTGCTGTGTGGAGTTTTGTTGAAGCGTTAAAAACGAGAAAATGGATCTATTGGGTGAGTCTGGGTGTCACGTTGGGTCTAGGCATGTTGTCGAAATACACGATGTGCGTTTTGATGATTGGGTTGTTTGCCTATATCGGACTAGACAAGGCTGAGCGTAAGAGCGAAAACACGTTAGGTTTGCTCTTGGCTGTTCTCATTGCGTTTGTCCTATTTTTACCTAATCTACTGTGGAACGCAGCCCACGATTTTATTAGTTTCCAACACACCGCTGAGATTTCAAAGCTCAACCAATCGTTATTGCATCCATTGCGATGGTTAGAATTTACCGCTGGCCAAGTTTTTGCGTTTGGCCCCGTTGCGTTCTGGGTTTTAACGGTGTGGGTGTGGCGACAAAAACTCTCCGCAACGACGTTGCTGCTGATGTGCGTCACCTTTCCGATGCTACTTGCGATGATGGTACAAGCGCTGCTTTCTCACGCGAACGCAAATTGGGCGGCACCGACGTATGTTGGAGGGAGTTTACTTGCCGCTTATTGGTTGGTGGAGCGTGGTAAATTCGCCGTGCTCAAGGCGGCCATGCTCGTCAATGTGCTGCTTATTGGGCTGTTCTATAGTTACCCTCAAATTCAAAGCGCGTTAGATATTGAACCCACCAAAAAAAATACGCCCTATCAACGGGTGAGCGGGTGGCGAGAGTTGGTGTTGGCGATACCTGAGCAACCTCAAGACATGATCTACCTGAGTGATTCGCGAGCGTTATTGTCGTATGTCCATTTTTATCGCAGTGATTTTACCCAAGGTTCGGGAATTCAAGTGCGTAGTTTTAATCCGTCTGGGATCATCAAGGATCACTACCAACTGAATTACCCTCTGACCGCACGATACAACGAGCATTATCTGTTCTTAAGTGAAACACCAAAAGCATTGCACGGTTGTTTTCAACAGGTGCAAGCGCTAGAGCCTGTGAGCGTTGATGTTTATCCCACGCTCACTCGGAAATTGTATTTATATCAAGTATCAGGGTTCAATGGTTATGATGGGTGCTAATTCGAGTAAGTTTGCTTGGTTACTGCGAGCTGACGTGATCGGCTGTTTGCTCTGTATTGTGGTGTTTGTGCAATTTCCCACACTGGATATTGTTGTGTCGAGCTGGTTTTTCCGTGATGGTCACTTTTTTCTTGCGAACAATGGTGTGGTGCAAATGATCTATTGGACATTTGCCAAGATCCATTATGTTTTACTCCTTGGCTTTGCTGGCGTATTTGTCCGTTATTTTTGGGCTGATAAAAAGAATGAGCTACGCAATTGCCGGCTTAAGCAACTGAAAATAATGACTATTGCACTGGTATTTGTTCCCGGTATTTTGGTTAACACCATCATAAAAGACAACTCACTTGGCCGAGACTCGACCCCATCAAATTGAACAATTTTCGGGTGAGAAACATTTTACCTCAGCATTTGCTTACTCTGGCGAATGTCGTCGCAATTGTTCTTTTGTCAGCGGACATGCCGCCATTGGATTTTATTTTATGCTATTTGGCTGGGTGTTTGGCCGCCGCCGCTGGTGGCAGCTAGGTGTCTTGCTCGGTGCCACCGTCGGGTTGGTACGCATAATACAGGGTGGTCATTTTTTATCGGATGTCGTGTTTAGCTTTTGGGCGTGTTATTGGCCGTTTCTCTGGTTGGTTAAAGGGAATGGATACTCGTTGGGTGTACCTACTTTTCAACCGACTGGTCTTTTAAGGACACAGTGAGAAGGCACTTTAGAAGGGCGCGTACAAATGTAGTAGAGCACCGCTAATTCAATGCCACCCACCATGAAAATGACCCAAAGAGGCGCGCTCGAAAAGCATAAAATCACAAACCCAAGCAGCATGCCTGTACCCGCCATGCACTTACCTTTCATGGGAATAACACGGTGATCTTGCCATAACCGTAGAGATGGACCGTATTTAGGGTGATCCAATAAGCGCTGGGCGAATTCGGGTGACGAACGAGTGAAACAGACTAAGGCAAAAATGAAAAATACGGTTGTGGGCATCACAGGAAGTGCCATCCCGAGAAACCCCAGTCCGACAAAAGCAATGCCTGCAATATGAAGCCAAAAACGTTTAGTAAATAAAAATTTCATAGGCAAATAAAGTGAGTAGGACCTAAGATCTAGCTTATCACAGGGTTGGAAAATTGCTAAAAACGTTCATTGCTAAGCATAAATAAGCAGTCTGGGGCCTGTTCGGTCTGTCGAACGTAGATTGAAAATATCTTTAAAAGCGGCATAGTTAAGTACAAAAAAGAACGCGTATTGGCGGTTAAATCTGGCGGTACGTGAAACTCCTTCATAAAGTCACTTTTCCTATTTGAACAATTCTGCGCGCATTGCATAATTGCTCTAAGGAAAACGCGTTGAGGACAAATTATGCAGTTACCAACAACGGTTACACAACATGAAATGGCATCCGGCCTATCTTATTTGAAAGTAAACAGCGCGCGTTGTGACGCCACTATTTTTTTGCAAGGTGCGCAACTGACTGAATTTACCCCAAAAGGACAAGCGCCTTTAATTTGGGTGTCCAGTGATGAAGATTATCAAATGGGTAAACCCGTGCGTGGCGGCATACCTATTTGCTGGCCTTGGTTTGGTGTCCATGAAAAGGCCGATTGGCCAATTCATGGTGTTGCACGTAAGTTACTTTGGTCGCTTGAAAATGTGGAAGAAATTAACGGCGATATTCATATCCGCTTGGCGTTGCCAATGGACACCGTAGACACAACGTTTTGGTCTCATAAATCGTCATTAGTCGTAACCTTTGTACTTGGTCACTCATTACGAGTTGATCTCACAAACACGAACTTAGGTGACACACCATTTACGCTCACACAAGCACTACACACCTACTTTCCTACGTCAGACATTCAAAAAACGACGGTAGAAGGTTTGCAAGGTGCGCAATATATTGAATTTGGCGAAGGCCCTTTTGCGCAAAATGACGTGGTGGGTTTTGCACGTGAAACGGACATGGTCTACACCCAAGCTCCGACAGTTCAAAAAATTCATACCCCTCTGGGCACGATGATGGTTGCGCGTGAACACTCTACGTCCTGTGTACTTTGGAATCCGTGGATAGAAAAAGCAAAGCGCCTAAGTAATTTCCGCGATGACGAATACCTGACGATGTTGTGTCTCGAGGCGGCTAATGTGATGGAAGACGCTGTGACGCTTCAACCCAATGAAAGCCACACACTCTCAACGATTTTGTCTTGGCAATAATCGTCGTTCATTGTTAAAAAACACAAAAATCCGCTTGGTGTACACGCCAAGCGGATTTTCATTTTATGAACGTTTTAGCTCGGCTTATTGATAATCTGCAACCAGCTCAAGGCCTGAAAACGCGGTGTATCCACGTATCATGACGAAGTAGCGGCCAGCACCCTTCGTCAACGAACACGATTCTGAATTACCTGATTTATACGGACGACAGTCGTAAATAGTTGTGGTCGGTTCTGCACCAAATTGCACGTACAAGTCCGCATCACCTGTGCCACCCTTTGTCGTCACTGAAACACTGTTTGCGCCGGCTGGGACATCGATGTAATAACGTAATTCGCTACCACGAGAACCTTCTAGTCCAGTTTTTGGCAAACCTTTATCAAGTCGAGCTTCATCCGACACCTGACCTACGGTTACGGTCTGCGTGTTGACGGACGTTTTGCCCTTATCATCAACAACCGTCAGAGTTACATCATAGACGGCATCAGTTGTGTAGCTGTGGCTTTGCAGCGCACCCATGGCAGTCTGACCATCACCAAATTGCCATTGATGTGATTGAACATTACCCGTTGAGCCACTACCGTCAAATTGACAAGTTAACGCAGTACAATTGTAGGTAAAGCGTGCTACCGGTGGGGGCGTGCCCGTTGAGTTATCCCCTTCTGGAACTTGGTTATTAAAGTGGCTCGCCACTTGTGGCCAAATTTGTTTTATTTTCGCACCTTTGTTGGTACAGCCGCCTAAATGGTGTAAAGCGACGACTTTATTGGTGTCGCCCGAAAGCACAGGACTACCAGAAGAACCGCCGATGGTGTCACAGTAATAACCGATGTCAGTGCCTGTGCCACGGCCGTTTGCGGTTGGTTCATTGACCGAGCAAAGACCATTTGAATCTTTATCCGACTCAATGGAAAGTTCTTTCGGGTTGCCAGAACCGTGCTGAGGAATATAGATACGTTCATTTTGAGCTGGGTCACGTACATCTAACCCGAAGTAGCCAAAGGGTGCGGTTTTCACAAAGTCATTAACGGTAAAGAGGGTATAGTCGAGGGTGTAGTCGGTTTTGAGTAAATCTTTACCCGTCACTTTCACCACGGTTTCTTTCGTTGTGCCGTTACATTGCGTGTATTGATAGTTGAACCACACTTCGGTTGCCGTCAACTCTTGCGCGCTTTCGATACAGTGGTTGTTGGTAAACATGCGGTTATCAGGGCCAACACGCCATGCTGTACACAAGCTGCTGCCAGCGATTAATAGGCGAGCGACTGGGCGCGAGCGTTCAAATTCAACAGGGTGGCTTTGTGCCCAACATTGCACATCTTGGCGTTCCATTGAGCCGCACGTTGAAAAAGTGCTCATATCTTCGTTGATGAGAGAGTCATCGCCGACAGTACCTTCATTTCCGTGGTAGTAAAAGTCGATTTCACCAAAGTGGGACGTTTGGTCTACACCTGGATAAAATGTAACGACAGCGGTGTCACTTGAGACCGACATCGTCGAGAATTGTTTGTTTTCTGTATCACCAAGGCGCAAATCGAATGACGCGGTACTTGCGTTTTCGACTGTATATTCGTAACTCTCTGAGCCATCAGCAGAAGCAACAACGAGTTTGCCACCTTGCGTCAAATCTAAATCGGTAAAGTGCAATTTAATGTAGCTGGCACCAGGATGTGAAATCGTCTGGGTAATAGGCGAAGCCATTGCGCTATTCAGTTGCTTATGACCTTGGTTGAGTTTGCGATGGACGACTTCTTTTTTGCCGATAGACAGCTTTTGCGCTTGCTGTGTGTACTTCAGCATATGTGCTTCGGTCAGAGGTTGAACGTTTGTTTCGGAAGCGTTTGCAGCCAAGGCAACTGAGACTCGCCAGAAGACTCAATAACGGTGTGAAATGTTTCATGTTGTACCTTTTTGTTGGTTATGTATCCAACCAAACCATAGTGGTACAACGGGGAGGTGTAAAGTTTGTGTTAATAATATATTTACATATATTTTACTTTTCTTATTCCTTAACATTCAGGCGTAACAGGGCGGTTTGTTTCGCTTGGATTATAGCAAGTTTATGTTTTTGAGAAGTTTTTTTGCTTGCTGTGGCGAGTAGTTCACGTGCTCGTGTAAGGTTGCCTCTCAGATAGTGGATTTTGGCTTGTTCTATGTAGGGTTCAGGTAAATAAGGCACGGCGTCAATGACTTTTGAAAGTAGCCGTTCAGCCGCGTTAAGTTGATCTTTTCTCACATAATCTTGCGCCAATAATAGCCAGTCGATAGGTGTCGTACTGGCTTGTTCAAATTCTGATTCCACTAAGGCAATTCGTGCTGCATCCTCGAAAGGATCAAGTAGTGTGATGTAGTTGCTGAGTAGGTTGTAGCTCTTAACATTTTGTTCAAAGCCGAATTCAAATAGCGTATTGGCAGTAACTAAATCGCCTCTTCTTTTGTGGAGTAGTGCGGAAAGGTTTAGCAGTTCAGCATCATTTGGTGAAAGCGCCAGCGCTTCTAATAAATAGGAATAACTGAGATCGTATTCTTCGCCAAGCAGCGCATCAACGCTGCGGTTGGCGTAAAACTTCGTGATTAAATCAGTGCGTGTGGCATTACCAATAAATACGGAATCGAATTCAGGAAAATAGTCGACAACGGTGCCCGCTTTGGAAAAAGAAATCCATCCTTTTTCTTTAGGCGTTTCCTCGGGAGCAAGTAATTTTGTTTTAAAGTGGTTCGCGACTAAAACTGTGCCATTTTGTACTTGGTAAATCGGAATACTAGAGACTTCAGTAAAGCTAGTTTGGACATTTGCGAGCTGTGCATAAGACTCAGTGAGAATGGCAAGCGAAATGCAGTTACCATGGTTTTCTTGCAAACTTTCTTGGGCCGTTAGAGTTTGTCCATCGTAGGTAAACTCGTCTAGTTTGGCTTCTAAATAATTAAAAATAATCTTGTCTTCTCGCACCCCAAGTCGTCGGGCGCGCGCTTGAAAAGCAATAAACTTTGTGCGTTCTTCGTCTGGTAAGGAAAAGAGTTCAGATCCTGAAGGGATTGCAACTTTATTAAACAAAGCATGATTGATCTTTTCTGCAATATTCAATGGTGTTGGAGAATTTGTTTCAAGTGAACGGCTGTGCTTGGACGTTGTTGTGCAACCCGCCACTAAAAGTAAACCGCACAACCCTAAAATTTTCCAGACCATTTTCATAACTATCTGATTATTTGTCGTTAATGCAATTTATCGGGAAAAATGGTTGGAAATCAAGCGTCAAATTCCCTAATTCAAAAACGAGCATTTTAATGAATAAATTTAAAGCAAAAAGCAGAGAGTTATTTTGTATAAAATTCCGTAAAAAAGTTACAGAAACTTACAAATGTCACCTTTCTGTTGATATTTATATTGTTACAATGTGACCAGTAGAATTAGAGAAGGACTGATCATGAAAAAGAGCGTGATGAGATGGACACTGCCATTTGCCCTCATTGTTGTCGGAGCTGCAGCATCGATGGGTGTGGCGGCCGTTGCGAAGAAAGACGAAGAGCAGAAGCAAGTTGATACGCGACCTGTCGTACAAGTTGAAACGATGGAGCCAAGCGACTATCAAGTCGTTATCCAAAGCTATGGTGAACTTAAACCGTTAGAACGAACAAGTTTGGCGGCTCAAGTATCAGGCAAAGTGACGTACTGGCACGAAAATTTTGTTGCTGGTGGCTTGGTGGCCAAAGGTGATGTCTTGATGCAAATCGAGAAAGACAACTACGAAGCCGCAGTGTTGCAAGCGGAAGCTGAATTGGCGCGTGCAGAAGCCGCGTTAATTGAAGAACGTGCGAAAGCAGAAGTGGCAAAGGATGAAGCGCGTCGTTTCCCAGACAAAAAGCACACGGATTTATTTTTGCGCAAGCCTCAGGTGATGAGTGCGGAAGCCGCAGTTAAGTCTGCGAAAGCTGGTTTGCAGCGCGCACGTCGTGATCTTGCAAATTGTGACATTACAGCACCATTTGATGCGATTGTCGTAAAAAGAGAAGTTGGTTTAGGTCAATTTGTTACGCCGGGCAACCCACTTGCCGTGCTGAACAATATTGAGACAGGCGAAATTGAAATTCCAGTTGCCGGTTTTGATAGTGTCTTTTTACCAAATCGTATCGAAGGATTGCCTGCGGAAGTGTCAAACAAAGGCATCAACGGTTTTACTCGCGAAGCGAAAATTGCGCGCGACTTAGGCGTGGTAGATACCGCAACACGTATGAGTCACCTCGTTGTCCGAGTGGACGATCCGTACGGGTTTAAAACGAACCAACCAGCAATGAAATTTGGTTCATTTGTTAACGTGGCATTCAAAGGCGCGACCCTGAAACAAATTTTCAAGCTCCCTCAAGATTTGGTTAACAACCAAACCGTCTGGGTCATGAATGACGAAGGTAAATTAGAGCCACGTAAAGTTCGAGTTATTCGTGAGGAAGGTGGTTATTTCCTAGTCGGTGAAGGGTTAGAAAGCAGCGATAAAATCGTCATGACATTGCCGGAGTACCCGACGAAAGGGTTGGCAGTGCGAGTTGCGGGTTCAAAAGATGAATCGAACAACGCGACGCCTGCGGAAAAGCTGTAAAGCCAAGGAGTGATCATGAGTGAACAACAGCACACTGTAACACCTGACGCTGAACGCGGTATTATCGCCTATTTTGCGAATAATACGGTGGCCGCCAACCTATTGATGTTCTTTATCATCATCATGGGTTTAGTGAGCTACTTTACGATTCAACGCCAGATGTTTCCAAACGTAGAAATTAACTACGTTACCGTGCAAGCAAACTACCCGGGCGCGTCACCACAAGAAATCGAAGAAAGCATCATTATCAAGCTAGAAGAAGCTTTGAAAGATGTTACGGAGATTAAGCGTGGCGTATATCGCTCGTTTCGTGGTGGTGGTGCTGCGCAACTTGAAATCCACAAAGACGAAGATTTAACGGAAGTAACCGATAAAATTCGTGCAAAAGTGAATAGTATCGCCACGTTCCCAGCAGCGATGGAGCCGTTACGCGTTCAACAGGTGGAATTCAAGCAGGACGTCATTCAAATGGCGTTAACAGCCGCTTTGCCGATTCAAGAATTGAAACCGCTGGCGAAACAAATTGAAGATGAACTGCTACAGCGCGGTAATATCTCCATTGTTGAACGCTTTACACCAAGTTATGAGATTGGGATCGAAATCGAACCCGATATGCTGCGCCGTTACAATTTAACGATTGCACAGGTTGCATCAGCTATTCGTGGTTATTCAGCAAACTTTTCCGCCGGCCAAATTCGCAGTGAAGGTGGCATTATCGCGGTTCGTGTTGAAAACCAATATTACCATGGTGAAGAGTTCCGCCACATTCCCGTTAAAGTCGGCAGTAACGGTGCGAAAGTCTTACTTCAGGACGTCGCCACTATCAAAGATGGGTTTGTAGAAGGTGAATACTACAACAAATTGAATGGCACTAACGCCGTTTACATTGCCGTCAAAGCGACAAAAGACCAAAACATGATGCCGGTAGCGGCGTCGGTTCACAAATACATTGAAGAGAAAAACGCAAGTTTACCTCCTGGTATTCACATCGAACCGATTGTGGACATGACGTACTACCTTGATGCACGTTTAGAAATGATGAAAAGCAACATGATTGCGGGTGCTATTCTCGTCGCTATCATGCTGACGATTTTCTTACGTTTTAAATTGGCTTTCTGGGTTATGGTTGGTTTACCGGTGTGTTTCCTCGGAGCCATCATGATGATGCCGATTTTCGGTGTCACAATTAACATTACGTCTTTGTTTGGTTTCATTATGGTACTGGGGATTGTCGTCGATGACGCCATTGTCATCGGGGAAAGTGCCTACACCGAAATTGAACGAAAAGGGGCAAACGTTAAGAACGTTATTATTGGTGCGAAACGTGTGGCGACGCCTGCGACGTTTGGGGTGCTAACAACTATCGCCGTATTTGCGCCAATGGTCATGTCAAGTGGGCCAGAAAGCGCGATTTTTAAGTCGATTTCTATCGTGGTTATTTTGTGTTTGGTGTTTAGCTTGATTGAATCGAAATGGATATTACCTGCACACATCGCACACACCACGTTTAAACCAATGCGAGAAGGAAGCTGGCGTGTCCGCTTTAACAAGCGCTTCTTTGGCTTTGTTAATGGTCCATATAAGCGCTTTATCGAGCGCTGTGTGGAATGGCGCTGGTCAGTGCTTGCGGGCTTCGTGGCGATGATGATTGTTAGTGTTAGCCTTATTACGGCAAATCTTGTGCGTGTTGTTCCAATGCCAAAAGTGCCACATGATTTTCCGTTGATAAGCATTACCATGAATGACAACGTTTCAGACGAGCAAACGATTTCGGCGATGACGCAAATCGAAGACATGATGAAGCAAGTGGATGCGGATATCGAAGCAGAGTTTGGTCAAAAGATGGTTAAAAACTACTTTGTCTTCAATGAATCAAGAACAGAAGGTCAAGTACTGACTGCTCTTGTTGAAGAAGAGTTGCGCCCATTTGATGCATTTGAACTGACGCGTCGTTGGCGCGAGCATATGCCTACAATTGCGGGTGTGAAATCATTGCTTATCATCGATGACGTGGGCAGTGGTGGTAACCGTGATGGTGAATTCGGGTATCGCTTGTATGGTTCTGACTTGCCAACATTGAATGCCGCGGGTCGTCGATTGATTGCAATGTTACAACAGGAAAAAGGCTTGTTTGACATCAGCTCATCAATTGACCCTGAAAGCAAAGAGATCCAATTTGTTTTAAAACCGGTCGCGTACGATTTAGGTCTTGATCTCGCGTCGGTCGCAAACCAAGTGGGAATGAGTTTCTACGGTGGCGAAGCACAACGTGTACTACGTGACGGTGAAGAATTGAAAGTCATGGTGCGTTACCCTGAACTTGAACGTGAAGCCTTGGCATCGTTGAAGTATTCGGTGATCACCACGCCTACAGGCCGTGAAGTGATGTTGGGTGATGTGGTCGATTTCATCGAAAAACCAGGGATCAGCTACATCCGTCGTGACAACGGCTATCGTACTGTGTACGTGTATGGCAACATCGATGAGCAACAGGTTGAACCAAGTGCGGTGGTCAAAAACATTAAAGACAATGTATTACCTAAGTTACTTGAAGAGTTCCCAACGATTAAAACGGAACTTGGTGGCTCAATTGAAGAACAGCAGGCACAAACCGATGAACAAATCCTATTCTTTATCGCGGGTATGTTGATTGTGTATATGCTTCTGGCTGTTCCTTTGAAGAGCTATTCTCAGCCGTTAATTGTTATGTCGGTTATTCCATTTGGCTTGGTTGGTGCAATTTGGGGTCACTTATGGATTGGCTTAGATTTAAGCATGATGTCGTTCTTTGGCTTGATTGCGGCGGCTGGTGTTGTGATCAATGACTCACTGGTCATGACTGATTACGTTAACCAAGTGCGTCGTGAAGGCGTTAAGCTAAAAGACGCTGTGGTTGAAGCGGGTTGTGCGCGCTTCCGTGCAATTACACTGACTTCAATTACGACATTTGCTGGTGTAATTCCAATTATCTTTGAAACCAGCTTACAGGCTAAATTTGTTATTCCAATGGCGGTATCTCTGGGCTTTGCAGTGATGTTTGCCACGGTGATCACATTGGTGTTGGTGCCTTGCTTGTACATTATTTTGACGGATCTTGGTGCATTGTCATCAGGCGCGAAAGTCAAAATATCTGCATTGGTCACGAAAATACGTGGTGCAAAAGCAGATAAAGCAGGTGTATAACACGGAAAAAGTATTAGCGTAACTTATTGAAAAGGCCGATTTATCGGCCTTTTTTATTGGTAAGTTTGTGAGTAGCAAATGCGGCTGTTGTAATCTTTTGGCTGTGGTACACTGCCTACAGTACAGCTGCACTAAAGGATATTCACTTGTCTGTTTCAAAACCCCAAGCCCCCATTGCTAAAATCGTTCCTCACTCGATGACACACCATGACCATACTCGCATCGATAACTATTATTGGATGCGTGATGACGAACGAGAAAATGAGGAGGTTATTGCGCACCTTGAAGCAGAAAATCACTATTGTGAGGCCGTTCTCGCCCCCGCTGATGCATTACGTAAATCATTGTTCGAAGAATTAAAAGCTCGAATAGTCAAAGATGACTCATCCGTACCGGTAAAAGATGGTCAATATTGGTATGTCGGAGAGGTCTCTGGTGACAATGAGTACCCGACCTATGCACGCGCAGGGAATCGTGAAATGCAGGACAAGCAATTATTGCTCGATGCAAATGAACTGGCGAAAGATCATGACTATTTTGATTTAGGTGACCTTGCAATTAGCCCGAATGAAAACCTGCTTGCCTACAGTCAAGATACCGATAGTCGACGGATCTACGATATCTATTTCAAAGATTTAACGACGGGTGAATGGTTACCGGATGTTTTACGTGAAACCGAAAGTGAACTCGTTTGAGACTCAGGACAACAATACCGTTTATTACGTCAAAAAAGACATTCAAACTCTGCTTGGCTATCAAGTATATCGTCACCGCCTTGGAACCGCTCAACACGAAGATGAATTAGTATACGAAGAACAAGATCGCCAATTTTTCATGGGGTTAGGTAAAAGTCGTGATGAAAGCCTCATTTTCATTTACCTCAGTGCGACGGAGACGGCAGATCTTTTAGTCCTAGATGCGCATAATCCTAAGGCTAAGGTGACGCGGCTGTTTCCGCGTCAAGCTGGTCACGAGTTTGGTCTAGATAAATTGGGTGAAACCTATTTTATTTTATCCAATTACAACGCAAAAAACTTCCGTTTACTCACGGCGACGGATTCGACCATCGGAGATATAAACCAGTGGCAGGAGCGTATTGCTCATCGTGAGTCGGTACTGTTAGAAGGTATCGAATTATTCGACGCACACTTTGTGCTGACAGAGCGCGAAGCAGGGCAAATCCGTTTCGTGGTTCATGGTCGAGACGACACGCAATACACCATTCAATTTGAGGATGCGTGTTTTTACGCGTCACTCGGTTTAAATCCTGAATCAAGCCAGACACACGTGCGGATCAGCTACAGTAGCTTGACTACGCCAGCAACGGTTTACGATGTGTGCTTGAACACGGGTGAAAAAACGTTACTCAAGCAACACCAAGTGTTAGGTGGTTTTGATGCGTCTGAGTATGCCTCTGAACGACTGCACATTAAAGGTCGCGATGGGACGGATATTCCAGTGTCGCTGGTGTATAAAAAAGCCTTATTCAACAAAGACGGCAGCAATCCACTACTTCAATACGGGTATGGCGCGTATGGGATAACCATTGACCCCACGTTTTCAAGCAGCATTCTCAGTTTATTAAACCGCGGTTTTGTCTACGCGATTGCGCATATACGTGGTTCTGAAATGCTTGGGCGAACCTGGTATGAGCAAGGGAAATTAGCCCACAAACAGAACACCTTTAATGACTTTGTGGATGTAACGCACGGGTTGGTTGAACAAGGTTATGGTGCAAAAGATAAGATTTTTGCAACCGGTGGCAGTGCTGGTGGTCTATTGATGGGGGCGATTGTTAATCAAGCACCTGAGGCTTATTTGGGGGTGGGTGTACATGTGCCATTCTTAGACGTACTAACGACCATGCTAGACGAGTCGATTCCGCTCACCACCAACGAATATGAAGAGTGGGGAAATCCAAACGAGAAGCAAGCCTACGACACTATCTTAGCTTATTCGCCGTATGATAATTTGCAAGCGATGGCCTATCCTAATATTTTAGTGACGACGGGATTTCATGACTCACAGGTGCAATACTGGGAACCCATGAAGTGGGTCGCAAAATTACGAAGTATGAAAACAGATGATAATATCTTGGTGTTCAAAACGGACATGGATGCCGGACATGGTGGCGCATCAGGCCGCTTTAAAAGCTTAGAAGAAAAAGCGCTAGAGTTTGCTTTTTTCCTTAATTTGTTATCGTCGCGTGCCAGTAACGAGGTTTAGGTATGTTTGCAGCGCATGGTGAATGGCGCATTTTAATTGTCGACTCGATTGTTTTCATTCAGCCATTTGGTGCATTCAATCGTGAAGGTGTACTTGAGTTTCAGTATGACGTGACGAATCAAGTTATGGCTGTACCTGCCGGCACGTTACATCGAGTTGTGACGGATCTGCGGTTTTTCGAATTGAGCACAGCAGACAGCCAATCCGTTGTTCAGGAATATTTTGAGGGTGTCAAACAGCGTGGATACGAACGTATCGATTACATCGGTGCAAACGCACTCTCTCGCCAGCTACTCGAGGGGCTTTGGAGTGGCACACAAATGCAGGTGGTCTTTCATGACTCCTTAGAGGCATTTTTGGCGCATTGTCCTGAGTGTCAAGAACAGCTGCCGTGGTTAGCAGGCAACGATTAGTTGCCTGCACAACACTCGATGTGGCTAGTTGAGATAAGCACGTAACATCCAAACAAGTTTTTCTTGTTCTTTGATGTAATCACTCATTAACGAGGCTGTGCCTTCGTCTCCGGCTTCTCCGGCTTGATCCAAAATCTCTCTTTGCATGGTAAGCAATGTTGAATAGCCAGCCAGCAAATTCTCAACGGCGGCTTGCCCATCACTAATGTTTTTCGCTTCGGCGATGGTGCTGTTTTCCAAATAATCAGAAAAAGCGTGTAACGGATGACCTTCAATCGTCAAAATGCGTTCAGCTATTTCATCGACTTTAAGCAGCAGTAGATTGTAGATCTCTTCAAATTTAACGTGCAGTTCAAAGAAATTACGGCCCTTAATGTTCCAATGAAAACCACGGGCATTCATATACTGAATTTGATAGCAGCTAAGTAGTTTGTTTAATGATGCAACCAACTGTGCGCTTTTTTGTGCATCCAAGCCAATAGAATTCGTGTTTGTCATAAGTAACTCCTTAATGCGTTGATGGGTACAGTATGGGTCGAATCAATTGATTTGTATATTGGATTAAAACTATCGTTTTAATCTGAAAAATAAATCAAAAGAAAATTGCCTAACCAGTTATGTATGTCTTTATGCTGGCGAGCTTCTTATAAAGTCTTGGGCCTTTTCAATATTTTTCAACCGCAGTGTTTAAAAAAAGCACAAATTTACGATGGGAAGGTGTTTTATTCGGTTGAATGTCAGGACGCATATTTCCTGCCAAATTGGTTGCGAAAAATGGATGAGGAGGTGTTTGTTTGATCTGTAACAAGTCTCTTATCGTCATTGAATTTTGGGAATTTTTTACTTGATTCAGGTCAATTTTTAGCCTCACCAGAAGCGCATAATGAATCCATACCTAGTTGTAGAGATATATTTTTTAGCATTCAGGAGAATAATTATGATGCAGGCAAAAACATCCAGCCAACATAAAGCCGAATTAACTGTGGTAGTGATTGCACTCCTTGCGTTTGTCGTTGGGCTTGTAGGGCATTTAGCGGGTGCAAGTTTCGCAAACTCAGATGCGTTTGGTTACATCGTCGCGCCAATACCACTTATCACCGGTTTAATTGCGTTTATCGCCTATAAAGTGGCAGAGAAAGGCGATCACTAACGTGTTAATCCTTCGTTCTCAAATGAAGTGAAAGGCAATTCCCCACGTATCACACGCGCCTTTCACTTCCTTTTTGGTCATCGCTTTCGAGGATCTGTTGGACGTAGTTCATCACCTGCCTTGAATAAATGAGACTCGTGTGGCTCAAGTGAAATACCTTGTGCTCTGCCATACCGACCAGCTTGGTTTCATCGACCAGTACAGTACCATCGGAACGACTTCCACGCTGCAATAATGGCATCAGCCCAAAGGGAATGTCGCCTGCAATACTGTAAAGTTTGGCGTTGAATGGCCAATCGTGGTTTTCACTAAGTAAAAACTCAAGGCTATTTTTCAGGAGCATATCCAGCCCTTTGTCATGCATATGCTTGGCAATAGCACTGCCTTTATGGGGCGTGCCAAGGGTAATGACTTTTTTTACATGGGATGAGGCGTAAGAGCCGTTCTGCAAGTACGCACGCGCAACGAGTCCTCCCATGGAATGACACACCAACGCGGTAGACATGTCGCCAATGTAATCATCAATACGCGCAAATATCTTTTCGCGGTCAGGATGTAACGTGTTGTAACTCAGGTTGAGAATGTCATAGCCTGCTTTATTTAGTTTCAAGCACAGTGGTTTCATGACAAAACCAGACATATAGAGGCCATGGAGCACGACAACACGCTTGATTGGCATGGAAGTCCTTATTTTAATTGAGTCGGTAACAACTGTACGCTTTGATTCTCGTTACTAACCCATATTTCGCCATCTTGAATGGTGACTGTCAACGCCATTGATCGCGCTGCCATCGTTGCTAGTTGCGACGTGGCCTCAAACGGTAAGCTATAGATTGACAGGTTTGCAAATTGCATCAGTTTTGATTGGTTTTTTTGCCACCAAATACCTTGGGTGTTTTCACCGTAGGTGTATAGCACCACCTGTTTTGCTCGATTACACGCTTTCTTGACCCGTTTTTCATCAGGTAAACCTAAGTCCACCCAAAGCTCAATCTCGTCACTGTAGTTTTTGACCCAAAGTTCAGGCTCATCGTCTTCACATAAGCCTTTTGTAAATTCGAGCCGCTCTTGTAACTGTAACGCATACGCCAGAATACGGATCATGACACGTTGTTCTGTTTCAGACGGGTGTTGTGCAATGGTCATTGCGCAGTCTTGATAGACATGTCTGTCCATATCACTTAAAGACAGCTGTGCTTTTAGGATCGTGGCTTTTAACGCCATGGGAAGTCGCCATTTGGAAAATTTGCGCGGATTATACCCTATCGATGCAATAAAAGAATGAAACCGTTTTGAAGATTGCCTACTCGTCCCGTTCGACAGAGTAGGCATCGCGGTATTAATAGCGGTAGGTCGCCGAAATACCGAAGGTTCTTGGTTTGACTACGGCAGCATATCCATCGGGGTAGCGAGTGCTAGCAGGTTCTCGAGTGGTATATCCGTGTTCATCAAAAAGGTTGTTCAGGTAGGCGTTCAGCTGCCAATGTTCATACTCGTAAGTGATAGCGGCGCGAGTAAGCACATAGTCACCTGCAACACGTTCTTCCGAATTTTGCAAATCGGCAAAAAATTCACCAACGTATTGGGTATTGATGTTCACCGAAAATGCATCGCTAAACCAATGTGTGACACCGATATTGGCTGTCAACGCGGGGGCTGAATTGAGTTCATTCCCTACAGCGCTTTCAAAGCCGACGTCTGCCGCATCTATTTCGGATTGAATTAACCCAACGCCACCATGCACTTGCCAATTGCGACCGAGCATCGCATGCGCATCCAATTCTAATCCAACGCTATGGGCATCTTTTATGTTACTGATCACACGCGCGCTGCTCATGGCTTGGTAGTCATTGAAATTATTATAAAACAGGTTGGCGCTTACGTTGACGTCCCCGTTGTTGAACACACTGCGAGCGCTCAGCTCATAGGTGTATACCGATTCGGCATCGTAGTAGTAATATTCGTTCGTCACGAAACTTACTGCGCCACCGCCTGCATTGTAGCCACGGCGCGCACTCAGTGAGACTTTTGTGGTGTCACTTAAATCATATTGGATCACTAGTTTTGGTAAAACGAAGGTTTTACTGTTGTCGAGGGTGGCATTGAGCGGCCCGTTTTGCTGCTGCATGATAAAATCGCGCTGCTGTTGTTCGCGCTCCACACGAACGCCACCAATCACTGTCCAAGCATTACTAACATTAATACTGGTTTCACCATAGATGGCCTTCGATTTACTGGTATCTTCACCGTCATAAATCGTCGCACCTCGGCTGTTGAACGTTTGGTCACGTTGATAGTGGACGACACCGACAAAGCCTCGGTAGAAATCGCTGGAAAGACCGAAGTTAAGCTTAGTATCAATGGACAGGTCATCCTCAAACATGGTGACGTCGGATTCACGTGCGGCGACCATTTCATAGGCTTCAAAGCCCCATTGGTAATCCATATACGACACCAGCATATCTAAAGAGAGTGAGGCGTTAATTTGGTAGTCTAGTTTTAATGATGTTGTTTCGGATTTGGTGTCCATGATCCGTTGAAATAAGGGTTCATAGGCAAACGGGTCGCTACCGGCAAAGTATTTTCGGCCAGTATTGCCTTTTTCTTCATAGTGCTGATAACTGAGCTGAGAAGAAAAACCAGAAAGATTTTTAGGCTGATACAGTAACTTGAATTGTGTATTGGTGGTACGAAGTTGGTTTAAGTTGCGGTTGGTTGGATTGCTCTCAAACACAGGAGGATTGGAGTACGTGTCCCCATCGAGAAGCTGACTTGAAAGTCGAAAGGCCAGCTCATCAGCGATCAATGGGCCTGAAATCACCGCAGCCGTATCAAGGAGACTGTCTTGGTTTTGATAACCGACTCTAAGTGCTCCTTCCCAATCAAAACTAGGGTCTTTCGTTTTCACGTATACCGCTCCGGCAATGCTATTTCGACCATTGCTCGTGGATTGTGGGCCTCGATATACTTCTACCTGTTCGATGTCCCAAAGGCCTGTATCTCCCGTCAGATCAGCAACAAATGGTTGGCTCACACCATCAACTAACGTGGTCACACGGGCCTTTGCACCACCGCTGAACGAGTTAAAGCCCGTGGCGGAGCCATTACCTGATACACCTCGAATGTCGGGAGCGGCGCCGGTGAGTACTACAATATTGGCGACCTCAGACAGAGCATCTGACATTGAAAGCAGTTGTCCACTGTCGATAATTGATGCGTCGAGCACCGCAACTGACGAGGCGGTGTCTTTGAGAGTACGTTCTGTTTTTTCACCGACGACAACGATTTTCTCCATGGACTGGCGCAAGTTGGCGTCGTCAGCGTGCGCATAGAAATTCGACCCAGTTAGTGCTGCTGCAATACACAACGGCAAGATACGTTTGTTATTTCCTGATATACCCATTTTGACCAAACTCCTAGTTTGTTAATGCAAATAAAGCGGCAGCAACGTACCATAATGTTGCAATATTCGCAATTGATTGTGATTCGCATTTGCATTATCATTGTTTGAATTGGACTATTATCGAGAAAGTAAGGATATGTTGACCTGTGTAAACTTAATCGCTATGGCGAGCATCTTGGTTTATCTGAGTAATAAACATCAGCGTTTTGCCAAAAAATCGATGCCCAAAGTGACGGCGCGCATTGCTGCCGTTTGCTGTTTAATTGCTGCTTTAATATTGTTGTCACAGCAGTTTACCTTCAGCGCCAGCCTCGTTTTGCTGGTGTTGTTCACCATGCTTGCCTGCATGGTTATCCCTCTCTTGTCGTTATTCAAAGGAAAACCGTAAATGGAGACATCAGGTCAAGGACAAGCCTTTCAAGCGGATTGGTTGAGTAAAACTTTAGCAGGTATGCTGCTCGGACTCGCATTGGCGTACGTGAGTATTGCATTGTTTGCTTGGTACGGCCCAGGAGGCATCGATGCTCAAGACAAAGTACAATTTAATATGTGGATGATTACGCCAATATGGTTTTCTATTTTCTCAGCGACCTATTTGTTTCGAACGGGTAAGCGCGCATGGCTTCTGCTGGGGATACCTACTTTGGCGCTGTACGGCGTATTTTTTCTGCTAAGGAGTATGGCATGAAAGTAAAAGCGGAAATTCTACGCACCTATCAAAGTGTTCACACGTGGACGGGGATTTGTGCGGGGCTGCTATTGTTCATCGGATTTTATGCGGGTAGTTTGACGATGTTCAAACATCAGCTACAGGCGTGGATAGCCCCAATTCCCGCAGAGCTTGCGGCAGCGACAGCGGTGCCACCGCAGCAACTTATCGATAAAGCCATCGCAGCGTATCCTCAGGCAATGGCGAAAGGTTTTGAACTCGACATCGCCCACGAGGTCCCTTATTTGTCTTGGTATAGTCAAGGAGGCGCAAGAGGGATGAATTTGGATAACCAATTAACGTATGCTTTTCTAAATGAACACGGAGAGCTTACAACGCATATCGCGGGGGAGAACAAGTTTGCCGACCTGATTGATTATCTGCATCGCAGTGGTGGACTTTTTGGCGAAATAGGGCATGACCAACTGGGCGTGTACGTGTTGGGTATTGCTGCATTATTGTATTTTCTCGCCTTGGTATCTGGGGTTGTGATTCTTTTGCCCACATTGACCAAAACCTTTTTTGCCCTGCGTAAAGAAAAAGGGGCGAGTCGACTTTGGCTCGATAGCCACAATTTAGTGGGGATCGTAAGTTTACCGTTTCACATTGTGATAGCGTTTAGTGTGTTTGTGTTCGCGTATCATGATTTTCTCTATGACGGTTTGGGCAAGTTTTACGGGGATAAGCCGCTGTTTAATATGCCAACAAAAACCGAGCAACCTTACCATATTAACGACCTTCCTAAGCTTGAACTGCTATTGGAAAAAGCCCATGCCTATAGCGGACAACACACGACGGTACACGTCAGTTACAACCGATTGAACAGCCCAGCACCTTTTGCGACGCTTAAAATGGAAAACCCACGTGCATTAGTGCGAGGTCCAGATACGGACTATTTGTTTATGCACCCTTATACGTTGGACGTTCAGAATTCGAGTTTCCCTCAAGGTGACACGGGTACGTGGGGCAATACCGTTGCAACATTCTTCTCATTGCACTTTGGGACGTATGGTGGCAATTGGGGGCGTTGGGGCTACTTCGTAATGGGGTTACTTGGTGCGTTTCTTTTCTATTCGGGCAATTTACTTTGGTTAGATAAACGGACTCGCAAAGACGGCGAGCAAAAACGCAGTACGCTTTTCATGGCAAAATTGACCATTGGTGTGTGTTTAGGGTCGATGTTAGGTGTCGTGGTTACGCTTGTATTGGGTAAAACACTGCAACAAAGTGCCTTTGCATTGAATGAATTGTATTTATGGATTTACTACCTTACGTTTGGTGCCTTTATCGGGCTATCGTTTTGGCTGGGTGCGAGAAAAGCGTCGGTTTTTGGCCTAAAAGCGTTAGCGCTCGGTTGCCTAGGTTTGCCACTGGCTACAATGTTCGTGCAGTACACCAATCCTTACGCCGCATCTTGGTTGGAGTCGATTTGGGTTGATGTTTTTGGGGGCGTTTTTGCAGGTATTTTCTTGTTCGCCGCAAACAAAACCAAGCGACGTAGTCAAGCGCGGGAAGCCTCGTCAATTTGGTCTATGCAAGCCGCGTAATCAGAGGGGGGTGATGCGACCCCCCCGTTCCAATAGAAAATCCGTCAGCCCTTTACATATTTTGTAACGATGAATTGCTGGACTATCCGCGTTTAAATTCGTTATTCCTATATGACATGAATATCAAAAGATAAGAATTAATTATTCATTTGCTGCATACGGCTCAAGGCTGCCATCCGACGGTGCGGTTATCAGATAAGGAAACGAAAAGATGAAAAAAACACTGCTGTGGAGTCTCTCCACGCTTGGCGTGTTAGCGCTATGGGGAACGCTGAATTTTCTTGCAACGACGCAAGGTTGGGGTTTAACGCCCATAGCCCCGTATGGTGACGACGAGGCTTTTGCTCAGGCGCTCGATAAAGAAGTAGCACAGACTTTTAAAGGTAATATTGCACTGGCGTTATTGAAAAAGGGTCAACTGGTCCATTCGAAATACGATTCTAAGGGGCAACCTGTGGACGCGCACACTCGCTTTGGTGCAGCGTCGCTCAGCAAATGGGTCACTGCCGTCGGCGTCATGACGTTGGTCGAACAAGGTAAGTTGGATTTAGACACGCCGGTGTCGACTTATCTCACGCGTTGGCAGTTGCCTCCAAGCCAGTTTGACAACAATAAAGTGACCTTAAAATTGCTGCTGAGCCACACCGCGGGTATTACAGACGGACTCGGACACAACGGGTTTGCACCTGGTGAAGCGGTGCAACCTTTGGTTGAACATCTGACACACGCAAAAGATGCCGATGAAGGTAAAAGTGGTAAGGTTCGTGTTGAGATGGAACCGGGCAGCAAGTGGATGTATTCCGGTGGTAGTTACAACCTTATCCAATTAATTATTGAAGAAGTGTCGGGTACCACTTTTTCTGACTACATGGAAAAAGCGGTATTTCAACCGCTGGGAATGACCAACTCAAGTTTTGCCCAACACGATAAGAAGCAGCCGCTCGCAGAGTATTTTTCGGAAAATGGCAATATACGCTTTTATCCGAACTACACTTCTTTGGCGGCAACGGGATTGTATACAAGCGTGGATGATTTAGTGCGATTTGCGAATGCACAGTTACCGTCATCGGTGGTATCAACTTCTGGCCCTCGTTTGTTGACGGACCAAACCCTTCACTTAATGAGAGCGCCACTGGCATCTGTACAAGGTTTGGAAATCTGGGGTGCAGGCAACATGTTGTTTGCGCCGGCCAGTGATAGCGATTACGTCGTTGGTCACGGCGGTAAATCACCTTATTTGAATAGCAGTGTACGTATAAATCCCGTGACTGGTGACGCAATTATCGCCTTGGAAACAGGCAATGATGACGCTTTAGCATCCAATTTAGCGACCTATTGGACTGTATGGCAAACAGGCAAGCCGGATATCTATGTCTTGAGTAATTCCTTTCCAACGATGTTGATTAGAATCGCTATAGGCGGAATAGTTATCATTGTCGGGGCTTTTGTCTTGGCGTGGTATCTACGCCGACTCCAGCGAGCATAGAATACCGTGACGTTGGGTGAATCCATTCACCCAACCCTCCTTTATTTTATCTTTTATGCCGCGACGGGTTGCCCCCGTGTTTGGTGTTTTTACTATTTGATAGCGTCAAAATGGACGCGGCATTCATCTCTTTTCACTTCTATAGTAAACTATCCTCATTCAATCCAAGTGCCGTAATGCTGGAAATACCATTTTTCTGAGCATTGCTAAGAACTTAGTTAACAAAGGTTTAAATTTAAATGACGAGACAGACTATTCAGTGGTTCCCTGGCCACATGAACAAAGCGCGCAATGAAATCAAAGAGATCATGCCGCAGATGGATGTCATTATCGAAGTGTTAGATGCGCGAATTCCTTACAGTAGTGAAAACCCTATGGTTGCGGAGCTTCGCGGAGACAAGCCGGTCATCAAAATTTTGAACAAAGCGGATCTTGCAGATCCGGAGAAAACGGCACAGTGGCAAGCATATTTGGAACAAGAAGCAGGTGTGAAAACACTGGCATTTGGTCATGAAAAAGCTGCAGAAGTTCATCAAATTAACGAATTGTGTAAGAAGCTCGTGCCGCATAAATTGGGTGCAGACAAACAGATTAAAGCCATGATTATGGGGATCCCGAATGTGGGTAAATCCACCCTCATTAATATTCTGGCTGGACGCATCGTGGCAAAAACGGGTAACGAACCTGCGGTTACCAAAGCACAGCAGCGTATCAAACTTGAAGATGGCATTATGCTGTATGACACACCTGGAATGCTTTGGCCAAAAGTAGAAAACGGCAATTCAGGGTATCGATTAGCGGCGACCGGCGCGGTGCGAGACACTGCGATGAACTACGAAGAAGTGGCAAGCTTCACTGCTGAATATCTGTTGTCCGAGTACCCAGAGCTGTTAAAAGCACGCTACAAGATGGAAGAACTGCCAGAGTGTGATTGGGAGTTTATTGAGCGAGCAGGTAAGTTGCGTGGTTGCTTACGTAGTGGCGCTCAAGTGGATACACACAAGTTTTCAGAGATTTTGATCAATGAACTGCGTGATGCGGTAATTGGGCGTATTACGATGGAAACGCCGGCCATGCGTGAGGAAGAAGAAGTCATGGTGCAACAGCAACGTGAAGAAGCTGAAGCAAAGAAAGCGGCAAAAGCCGAAGAAAAGAAAATGCGCTTGGCTCGAGCACGTAAGAATCGCCGCTAGGTCGATTTTCGACGTGATCAATTGCAATAAAAAAAGCCCTTTCGGGCTTTTTTGTTTCATATCTACCGTCACCGATATGAGCAATGTAGCAAGTAAAATTGTGAAGAGGTTGAATAGAAGAGGCTTCAAGGGGCGTTGTTACCTCTAATATTCGACCATACGTTTAACGTTCGCCAACGTGTTTCAGGGTCGAGAAACAGAATCGTTGTTACAAGCCAACTACTTACCTGTCTTGTTGAGATTGATTATCAATTAGATTAAGTTGGCAGTCAATACTTATTTGAAAATAATTCTCATTTAATCTTTCGCGTGTTTTATCATTTACGTTTTACCTGCATTGAATGACCTTGCCGACCTTTTAAGCAACGGACTGGCTTTGAAGTCTCGTAATTTACGTTTTTTTAACGTATAAAAGGAGAAAAAAGAACGAAATAGGAACGGTTATGTTAAGCCTTATTGGACTATTGGGAGCGCTCGTTGCACTCATCTGGCTAACGCTACGAGGATTTAATCTGTTCATTTCTGCACCACTTTGTGCGCTGCTCGTTGCCTTGACGAGTCACACCGCTATCTTTCCCATCACGTCAGAAGTCAACTTTATTGATGCCTATATGGGTGGCTTTGCCAGTTTCGTCAAAGCGTGGTTTTTGATGTTTTTGCTCGGCAGTTTGTTTGGCAAGCTGATGGAAGAATGTGGCGCTGCAGATGCGGTGGCACGGTGGATAGTATCGAAGTTGGGAATGCAGTACGCGGTATTAGCTGTTGTAGTTGCGTGTGCGGTATTGACCTATGGCGGAGTGAGTGTCTTTATCGTCGCGTTTTCCGTCTACCCTATGGCATTGAGTCTGTTCAAAGATGCAAATTTGCCACGTCGTTTTATTCCCGCAACCCTAGCCTTTGGTTCGGTGACGTTTACCATGACGTCAGCTGGCAGCCCTGAAATCCAAAATTGGATCCCGATTCAATATCTTGGTACGTCGCCTTACGCAGCGTGGCAAGAGAGCCTTGTGATTGCGATAGTGATGGCGGTGCTTGGTTATGTGTTGTTGAATTGGATGATCAAACAGGCGAAAGCGAATGGAGAACATTTTGAAGTGCGCGATGATGATCCTGAATCAACAAATCGTGCATTACCTCATCCACTCACCGGGTTACTTCCTTTGTTTGTGGTGTTGGAGCTTCTCATACTACTTTCATGACCTCTTAAAGCAAAGTGCTTTGATAGTTGCTCTATTGGGTGGTGTACTCTCGTTACTGGTTATCAATTGGCGCTATTTTAGCCGACTACATCACGCCGTTGGCTATGCCTCAACGGGCGCCCTCGTCGCGATAGGCAATACTGCAGCCGTGGTTGGATTTGGCTCTGTTGCGAAACTGACGCCTGCTTTTCAAGACGCGGTGAGCGTGATGATTACCATGCCAGGTCATGAGCTTGTTGGTGCAGCTATCGCTGTCAGTGTTATTGCGGGACTCACTGGCTCGGCTTCTGGTGGACAAGCGATTGCGTTACCTTTGGTTGCACCACATTATCTTGATGCAGGCGTGTCACCAGAACAACTGCACCGTATCGTTGCAATTAGTTCAGGCGCGCTAGATACCTTGCCTCACAATGGCTACGTAGTAACAACCATCCGGGCTATATGCAACGAGAAACATGAGACGGCGTATTGGCCGCTGGCACTGCTGACTGTGGTAGTACCCCTACTTGGGTTGTTGCTCATTCTCGGCTTGTTTATTTTGTTTTAGTGGTGTGGCTCACACTTACTTACAGTTTTAGCATGGACAGCAAAACGAAATTCGGCAAGATGGAAAGAAAGGACGATTTGACGTGCTACTCACATTGAACGAGATAGGTCGTCAATCTTTTACAGCGTAATGTTATGTGCATGGGAGAATAGAAATGAGATGCCACGAAATTGACTATCGAATTATCGGCGAATCAATGCAAATGGTTGAAGTTGAGCTTGACCCAGGTGAAGCCGTTATTGCGGAAGCGGGCGCCATGAACTACATCGAAGACGGGATCCAGTTTGAAGCTAAAATGGGTGATGGTTCGGACGTCGAGCAGGGGTTTATGGGCAAGCTATTTAGTGCGGGTAAACGCATGATCAGCGGCGAATCTTTGTTTATGACGCATTTTACCAATCGCGGCATGGGAAAAAAGCACGCGGCATTTGCAGCACCATTTCCAGGGACAATTGTACCACTTAATATGGCTCAGTTAGGTCAATCGGTCTATCTGCAAAAAGATTCATTCCTATGTGCTGCGCTTGGTACGAAAGTAGACATTGCGTTTCAGCGTAAGTTAGGTGCAGGTTTCTTTGGTGGCGAAGGGTTTATCCTCGAACACCTGCAAGGTGATGGAATGGCGTTTGCACATGCGGGCGGTACGGTCATCGAAAAAGAATTACGAGGTGAAACATTGCGCGTGGATACAGGCTGTGTGGTCGGTTTTACGGGTGGAATAGACTTTGATATAGAACGAGTTAAAGGCCTTAAAAGTATGTTCTTTGGCGGCGAAGGTTTGTTCTTAGCGACGTTATCTGGTCATGGGAAGGTCTGGATCCAAAGTTTACCGTTCTCACGTTTAGCGGACAGAGTCATTGAGCATGCGCCACAAATGGGTGGACAAAGGCAAGGCGAAGGCTCGATTTTAGGCTCATTAGGCGACTTAATTGACGGAGATTGATAATTTTGGCGGCATAAATGTCGCCAAAATTCCTTGTACACTTATTCATCTAAAAAAATTTTCTCAAATTGCACGCATTTTAAGCGGTTTCAAGGATGATGTTCGCTACAAGAGGTGATATACTCCCGCCGAATAATTTTTCTACTTAAACAGAGCACATCAATGGCAGATTTATCAAAATACAGAAATATTGGTATTTTCGCGCACGTTGACGCTGGTAAAACCACGACAACAGAACGTATTCTTAAGCTTACTGGTAAAATCCATAAGCTAGGCGAAGTACACGACGGCGCGTCGACCATGGACTTCATGGAGCAAGAAGCTGAGCGTGGTATCACGATCCAATCAGCAGCGACTACCTGTTTCTGGAAAGATCACCGTTTTAACGTTATCGACACTCCGGGACACGTTGACTTCACAGTAGAAGTATACCGTTCACTTAAAGTTCTTGACGGTGGTGTGGGTGTATTCTGTGGTTCTGGTGGTGTTGAGCCTCAGTCTGAAACAAACTGGCGTTACGCGAACGACGCAGAAGTATCTCGTCTAATCTTCGTAAACAAGCTAGACCGTATGGGTGCGGATTTCTACCGCGTAGTTGGTCAAGTTAAGAAAGTACTTGGCGCAAACCCACTTGTTATGACGCTTCCAATTGGTATCGAAGACCAATTCATCGGTGTTGTTGACGTTCTAACTAAGCAAGCATACGTATGGGACGATTCAGGTCAACCTGAAAACTACACAGTTCAAGACGTACCAGCAGACATGGTTGACAAAGTTGACGAATACCATGAAATGCTAGTTGAGTCTGCAGTTGAGCAAGACGATGAACTAATGATGGCTTACATGGATGGCGAAGTTCCATCTATTGAGCAATTAAAAGCATGTATCCGTAAAGGTACACGTGACCTAGCGTTCTTCCCAACGTTCTGTGGTTCTGCGTTCAAAAACAAAGGTATGCAACTTCTACTAGACGCAGTTGTTGAGTACCTACCAGCTCCAACTGAAGTTGCTCCACAAGATCTAACAGATCCAGAAACTGGTGAGCCAACAGGCGCAGTTGCTACTGTATCTGTAGACGAGCCTTTCCGTGCGCTTGCGTTCAAGATCATGGATGACCGTTTCGGTGCACTTACGTTCGTACGTATCTACTCTGGTAAGTTGAAGAAAGGTGACACGATCCTTAACTCTGCTACAGGTAAAACAGAGCGTGTTGGCCGTATGGTTGAAATGCACGCAAACGACCGTAACGAGCTTGAATCAGCTCAAGCTGGTGACATCATCGCTATCGTTGGTATGAAGAACGTTCAAACAGGTCACACACTATGTGATCCTAAGCACGAATGTACTCTTGAGCCAATGATCTTCCCAACGCCGGTAATCTCTATCGCTGTAACACCAAAAGACAAAGGTGCTGCAGAGAAGCTAGGTATCGCGCTAGGTAAGATGCTTGCAGAAGATCCATCATTCCAAGTTGAAACAGACGAAGAAACGGGCGACACTATCCTTAAAGGGATGGGTGAACTTCACCTTGACATCAAAGTTGACATCCTTAAGCGTACATTCGGTATCGAATTGAACGTAGGTGCTCCACAGGTTGCTTACCGTGAAACTATCACGAAGCCAGTTGAAGACAGCTACACGCATAAGAAACAATCAGGTGGTTCTGGTCAATTCGGTAAGATCGATTACCGTATCAAGCCAGGTGAAGTTGGTTCAGGCTTCGTGTTCAAGTCTACAGTTGTTGGTGGTAACGTTCCTAAGGAATTCTGGCCAGCAGTTGAGAAAGGCTTCAAGTCAATGATGAACGAGGGTGTGCTTGCAGGCTTCCCAGTACTAGACATCGAAGTTGAACTATTTGACGGTTCATTCCACGCAGTTGACTCATCAGCTATCGCGTTCGAAATCGCTGCTAAAGGCGCATTCCGTCAATCAATCCCGAAAGCGGGTGCACAACTTCTTGAGCCAATCATGAAAGTTGACGTGTTCACACCAGAAGACAATGTAGGTGACGTAATCGGTGACCTTAACCGTCGTCGTGGTATGATCAAAGACCAAGAGCCGGGTGCAATGGGTATCCGTATCAAGGGTGAAGTTCCACTTTCAGAGATGTTTGGTTACATCGGTCACTTACGTACTATCACGTCTGGCCGTGGTCAATTCTCTATGGAATTCTCACACTACATGCCATGTCCAATGAACGTGGCAGATGCGGTAATCGCAGCTGAGAAAGAGAAAAAAGCGAAGAAGTAATCTTACTTTTAAGCTAAAAAAAGCCTCGATTTAATCGGGGCTTTTTTGTTTTTGGCAGACACACATCTGCGTTGACAGTGAGAAGGCCGTTATTGAGAGTGTTTTAGTGACGGATCTTCATTTCGGTGTTTTGATAGGGCCTGCGCTTAAAACCTTTCCTTCCACATCTTGTTGTTACTTCATTTCTCCCTTTACCAGCCCAGATAGGTTAAGTCGCGAACACACAGAAAACGGTATTGAATGCCGATTAAAGGCCATACATAGGCAAAGAATCTTTGCTTTATCGTATTCTGCGAATTATGGTAATAGAAAGGGGAGTTGGTGAGTATGCTAGGTTTTGTAGCTAGAAATGAAACCAAATGGCGTCAATAGGCGGGTTTGCCACCTTATTGTGCTTACCGAATACAATTAACTGGTAAAGAGATGTTTGAGGTGCCATGCCAATTCTTCAAGTGATCTATATCTTCATTTTTGCGCTTTTTGGGATGGCTACGACGGATTTAGCACGTTTCATCTACCTCAATTGGCGTTACGAAGAAATCCGTCTCAATTTGATTATACGCGTTACGGCGTATTCTATTTTAATTGTCATTTTAGCGGTATTAGGTCCCCTGTTATTTGCCTAACGTAATGGCTTCACAGGTTTTATTTACACACAGGGCTTGCACTGGGTAAACCGTTGGGCACGTATGAGTATCGGCTTGTTGCTTTACGTGTTGCTGCATGATCCATTGTTCGTATTGTTGGGCTTCTAATTCGCTTAAGGCTTTGGTTGAGTATACTTGGTAGCCAGAGGGCGAAGCACAACCTGAAGCCATCGGAAGTTCAATAACGTGGCATTGGAAACTACCATCACAACCGCTCACATCTTTATTGTTAAAACTGCTGCTGTTCAGAGAAGGAACCGAAATGGACTCGCAACCCACTAAGAACACGAGTCCGAGAGTACCAAGTATACGTATCATTAAAAGCTCCTAATAAGCCGGATTTGCGGATGTAGCCGTGGTGCATTGTTGATTGACGCATTGTATCAAAGGTTGCGTAAGATGTTCGCAAATGCTCATGGTCATTTCTTTTTTATTTTTAGCATTTTCGGCTGCAGTGATGGCTTTTGCGAGCTTCTCGACCTCTTCTTGTGGTGCATGATCAGTTGAATAAACAAGGTAGCTTGATGGACCACCACAGGCACGTTTGCCTACAGGCAGTACCTGGCAAGATGCTTGAGAAGCACATTGTTTATTTTCGGTCAGAGAATTTAACTGGTGTTTCAAAGAGGCTATATCAATACTTGGTTGAGCTTCTTGAGCTTCTTGAGCTTCTTGAGCTTCTTGAGCTTCTTGAGCTTCTTTAAGCTGCTCCAACTTGGGTGTTGGCTGTTCTCTTACTGTTTCCGTGGCGTTATGGTCGGATTTAACGTCGTTACAGGCACTAAGTGACATTGCTAAAGCCATAATTAGAAGGGAATATTTCATCGGAAGTATCTGCCATACATAAAGAATGTTCCGTACAGCATGCCTGTCTATAAATTAGAATACAAGCTTAGTGTTTGTTCAAGCTGCAAGCGCTCTGCGGGGCAATATAATGAAATAGTGCATTTTTCTATTACCACTGCAGAGTGAGCGCTTTAGTATTGTCATTGTATTAACCTAAGTTGCGTATACGAGGTGGAAAGTACCAATCTATACTGTCAGCAGGCATGATTAGCTGCTGCTATGCGCATCTGAGGTTATGATTAGTTATAGCCTAGTACAAAAACTTTTGGTTCTTCACCTTTACGTTTCTGCTCTTTTGTTGGGCTTAGCAAACCGTAAACTTCATCGCGGTAGCTATCACTTTCATTGAGTAAGTGATCGTCAATAGGTTGAGTTAGTTCACGCTCCGGTGCTAAAACAGATTTGTTCAATTTATGTGTCATAAGGTTCCCCCAGTTTTACCGTATGTGTTTTGATTACGAGACGCGACATTCGCGCCGTGCCGTAAATATAGAGCATAGACCATGCCATTGAGATGATCTGGCTCATGTTCTGATTTATAACGCTATTTTTCTTAAATATTGCTGAATATTTAATCTTAAGCGTACTAAATTGGATCATTTTTGCACTATAACAGCGCAAGACGCATAAAGTGGACTGATCACTTAAAAAGTATTAGTTAGAGAGATTAAACTCAGTCTTATGGATTGGAATAGTTATGGCAATGCATGAACGAAGTGTTCAAGTACTTGTTCTAATTGATGATAGTAAGGGTTGTAGGTAAGTCTTTGAAATATTGGGTTAGATTGCGTGTTTTCAATAGTCGTTTCACCACGGACAGCATTTGGCTCCAGCGTACACTGTGCATACTTTTGCAGATCTTTTAAATAAATTCCGCAGTGTCGATATGTCCCATTTTTCCCGTAAAAGGGGTGTGAGGGGGGATGTAAAAGGCCAATATGCGACATTCCATTGAACGCGACGCAAAGTTCTTCGATACATCGAGCTTGCTCGATTTGGTATTTTTCCCCGAGTACAGATTGCGCCCAAGACCGCTCTCCATAAAGTAATAAGGTATCACGTGGATGATGCCATTGGGCTAACAGGCCTAATGTTGCATGACTATCAATTGTTGTATCCACCTCGCTAAGTAGCGTTAGTTTGGGAATGTTTCGTAATGCGGCGTGGTTAAAGTTGGGTTGATAAAACGTACTCATTACCTCATGGACTAACGCGGCGGCAGCCATGGGAAAGCTTTCATATTTAAATGGGTCAATATCCGGCGCTTCATCTAACCAACGAAGACCCGGTACGTATTGAAGCCACTGAGCCAAAAAGCTGTATTTATTGTGCGATTGTGATGCAGGTGCAATCAGCACGATACCGGATACCTTATCTGGTTGGAGTGCGGCGGCGGTGAGCGCGAGTGCGGCGCCCGTTGAATACCCAACAAGCAACACCTGTTCAAAATTCGTTTGGGCATCTAAAAGCGCTTCTTGTGTTATTTCCGACCAAGCCGTCACGTCGACTTGTTGTAAATCACTAGGAGCGGTTGCGTGACCTGGAAGCAGCAAAGTGCGTACGGTATAGCCTTGTGCCCAAAGCAGTGGGGCAATTGCATGAAAGCTAAACGGCGAGTCGGTTAATCCATGAAAAAGGAGCGCCACTTTTTTCGATTGGGGTTGCTCAAGTTCAAAAGGGGCGACGAGATCACTGACGGTTACAGGGGGACTAAGCTGGTCGTGTTTGATAAGCCATTGCGTTGTTGGAGTACTAATTGGACAAGGTAACGTCCCGCGAGGGTTGCGAGTGGCGATAATTTGCTTACTTTGCGCAGCGTAACTCGAAAAAGACGGCGTGCTGCGGTACGACACGAAAAGCGGCCCTTCGCTAGTTGCATAACGGTATGGCGCATCTTGGATTTGCGCTTCCAATTGTTGTGCGTTTAAACGCGAAGACAAGCAGCTAGTCTCGGCAAAAGTAGCCGAGTCTCATGAACAAGAGCAGCAACCACATTCTGATCATGAAGTTGCCAATCTCATGAGTAACTCACCGAGTTTATCTCTGTCTAAAGGCTTAGCGAGATGATAATTAAAGCCAATTGCCTCGGCATGCGCTTTATGTTCTGGCATGACGTCCGCAGTGAGCGCGACAATCGGCAGCGTACTTTTTGATTTTTGTTCGCGGATTAACGCGGTTGCTTGGTAGCCATCCATAACTGGCATTTGGCAATCCATCAACACAACATCAAAATGTTCTAATGCCACTAAATTAACTGCCAATTGGCCATTTTCAACAATGGTCGGTTCAATGTTGAAGGAATTCAGCATTGCTTTAATGACGACTTGATTTACGGGATTGTCTTCGGCAACCAAGACATGCAGTTTTGATAGCACTTGATTGTCAATGTTGACCACTTGAGTTTCAGGAGCTTTGCCGACAGGAAGTTTAAGTTCAAGATTAAATGTTGTACCAACACCAAATTCACTGCTGATTTTGAGCTCCCCGCCCATGAGTCGACACAAGTCTCTTGAAATAGCCAAACCGAGTCCCGTTCCACCAAATTTGCGAGAAGTGGAAGAATCAGCTTGGCTGAAAGGTGCAAAGACGACTTCAAGTTTGCTGGGTTCGATACCAATGCCCGTGTCGGCAACTGAAATCGCGAGCTTGAAATGGCGTTTTTCGATTTTATGTTGGACAGACACCACAACTTTGCCGCGAGAGGTAAACTTAATTGCATTGCTGCAGAGGTTGATTAACACCTGCTCGAGACGCAGCACATCACCTCTGAGCCAGCATTCTTTGGGTAATGAGTGCTCAATGCGCCACGTTAGCCCTTTTTCCTGAGCGGCTGTTGCAAACATGCTGTCTAAACGCATTAGCACGTCACTTAAATTAAATTCGTGTTCTTCCAACACCAACTTGTTTGATTCAATTTTGGAAATATCAAGAATGTCATTCACAAGATTCAGTAACGTTTTTGCCGCAAGACCAATTCGCTCTATGTAGGTATGCAGTTCGTCACTGGATTTAGTAATTTTGGCCAAAGAGGCAAACCCGATCACCGCATTTAATGGTGTGCGGATCTCATGGCTCATGTTGGCTAAGAAGCGACTTTTCGCTTGGTTGGCTTCGTCGGATTCACGCTTGGCTTTGGCAAGGGATAATGTTTTCACTTCCACTAAATGATTGAGTGCCTCACTTTGACGGACAAAAAGTAAAATGAGTAACGACAGTAAACTGCAGATAGAGATTTGCAGGATCATCAGCATTAACGTTTGCTGATGATTCAAATTCGAAATAAATTCATCCCGTAAGCTGAGTTCCATACGCCAAGTTTGCCCCGCAAAATACAGTGTGCGCTCTCTGGTATATGGGTAACTAGACGGTTGCTCCGACCCGCGATTTTGGTAAAACGGCCGTGTTTTCCCTGATTCGTACAGCGCAACATTAAGCATTTGTGCATTACTTTGCGTGATGGCCTCTTCTACGATGGTTTTCGCATCCACAACAATTGTGGCAAATCCACCGATTTGATGGTTACCCGTTTTAGTATCGATTTTGGATGAGTAAACTGGCGCAAACAGCAAGTAAGCGGGTTGGTCATTACTGGATTGAACCAGCTGAAGGATCCCTGACGCTTGAGGCGTATTCGACAACTCAGCGGCAATTAACGCGGATTTTCGATCTGGACGAGAATACACATTAAAACCAAGGGCATTGCGGTTATCCGCTTCAGGAAGAATATACGTGACCACCACTCTTGGGTCATTTTCACTTAGCGGAGCGCCTTTGATGGCGACATCATTGCCATAAAGCGACTGCAAACGTTTGTTGAAGGCATCAACATCGGCAGGTGCAACCGCCACATTCCAAGACAAGGCTTTAATGAATAGGTGTTGGCGGCGCAGTTTTGCTGCCGCGAGCTTGAATTCTGGCAACGTTAAATGTGGGTCTTGGTAAATAACCGCAGATAAATCGTAGGCGGCTAAAAGTGTTCTACCTAGGTGGCGATGGAGGATCGTTTCAACGACTTGTGCTTCTCTGTCAGCAACTTGAGTTGCGTTATGTTGGTTGTTTTTGGTGTACATATAGGTTGTGACTGCAACAGAGCAGATCAACGCCATGCTACCAACGACAGCCGACCAAGAGCGAGGCTTGTGTGCGACACTTTTCAGCCAAGGCTGCACTAACACCATGATAATGGGTGTAATTAAAATCACTCCCAAACTGTCACCCAACCACCAAAATAGCATGTTCGTCCAGTGATTTTCTGGACTGTAATGAGGATTAAACAAGCTTAATGACGCGACACCAACATTGGATGAAATTAAGTTGACGGCAATGCCGACAATACCGATAACGTAAAACGCGTGAATTCGTGATTTGGGAAACAAGGGGTTACCCAGCCAATTGCGCAGCAGCAGCCCACCGACAAGCGCTTGCAGCATCGCACCGGTAGCGATGAGACTAATTTCAGCAACTTTGAGCCATGAAAACGCGAGCAATGCACCCGTTTGTGAGACACTCCAATTAAATATTGCGGAGGCGAGAAAGACTCCGGGTAGAAAACGCAGTCCACAAACGTAGGTCCCCGTAAGCGCTATGCCCGCGGGTAACCAAATTGGTAACACTTGCGATTGGACAGTAAAAAACAGAAGCGCATGTCCACTGACCACATAGGCAACCAAAAATAAAAGGTATAGCGTGGCTTTTTGCCATCGAGATTGAAGAGTAAGCACGACGTTTCTACATCTTTCCTTGGTTGTCACGAGTGACTTTAGTATAGCCTTAAATTGGCAGTGAGCGTCTACTAAATGTTTGTTTTAGCACTATTGTTGATTCAACCGCTGCAACATGGTGCTGCGTAGCCAGCTTGTGTTTTAGAAAAAACTCATAGTGCTCTAAGTCCTCTGCGACCACTTCCAACAAATAATCGTAGCTCCCAGAGATGACCGAACAGCTCAACACGTGCGCAAGTGATTCAACATGGGATTCAAATTGACTCGCCGCAACCGCCGAGTTTTCAGACAAGCGAACAAACGCATAGACCAATACACTCAGGCCGAGTGATTTTGCATTAAGCTTTGCGTGATAACCTTCAATAATGCCGTCTGACTGCAACTTTTTAACGCGTCTAAGGCAGGGGGTGTCGGATAAACTGACGTGTTCTGCCAAGGCACTGTTGGACATGCGCGCATTGTTCTGAAGCGCACGTAATACTTCTTTGTCTTTCTTATCAAGCGGTGCCATTTGAGTGATTTTCACTATTTTTCAATTGTTATATTCATATTGTTGCTGATAAATGGAGTAAATCAACCTGATTTTGCGAATTTTATTTCGAGTAGCTTTGTTAAGCTGGTGACTATGAGACACTGCTATTTTAGTGTCAGGCGTCGTGAAAATAGAGAATAAAATGAGTACGTTATCAACAGAATTTGATCAGTGGATCCGACATGACTTTGTACAGTTGAATGATCAACTTGAAGCGTTGTATTGGCAGCAAGATGACAAGGCGAACGTCGTCGCGGTAGGTGAAGACATTAAGCAAACGCTTACCACGCAAGGTAATGCGTTTATCATCAAATTGCTTGCCGAAGGCAACACCGATGAAGGTTTCGAAAATGCCTTTGATTTACTTGGGAATGTTGGATTGTTTATGGCGGCCTGCCGTCGCCATGAAATTACCGAACCGAGTCGCGAGGTTATTTCGCCTTTGCAAGAAGCCTCAGCGCTTGCCATGCACATAGGCGCATCCATAGGGGTTACACCACGTTTCGCAACCGCACATTTAACCACTCACAACAAAGCGGTGAATGGAGTATATAAACGCTTCACCAATCTTCACGCGGAGAAGTTGTTTATTGATTACAACACGCGTGGCATTTTGGCGTATAAAAGAGCGGCGGAATCGTTGATAAAAATCCATTCCCTCGGTATTTCACACCCAATGACGCCGATTTTGCTGACAGAAGTCAAACGCGCACTGCTCGATGTTATTGAATCAAATCAAATACTCTATACGGAATTGGATACGGACGCGTTTTTTTACCAAGTTCGTCCATATTACAAGCCTTATCGAGTTGGCAAAGAGATCTACCGAGGTGCAAATGCAGGCGATTTTGCAGGCATTAACGTGATAGACCTGATGCTGGGTTTATGCCAAGCCAACGATGTGCATTATGGTCAAATGCTCGTTGATAAATTTTTATATATGATGCCGGAAGATCAAGCGACACTTCGAGAATGCATGCGTTTGCCCAATTTGTTCGATGCACTGCTTACTGAAGCGGAAAATGGCCATACCGGCAGTTGGTTTGAGGAAACGGCCACCTTGTTTATGCAAGTGTGTAAATTGCACGGGGATACGGCCATCCAACATCACAATCAATTAGTCAGTAAGTACATCGCTCATCCTTCACAGCGTTTGGCGCAGCAACATATGGACAAAGTCACCGCCAGTGGACCACCGTTGCCGGTATTGCTTAAGCAATTAGAAACATTACGAGACAAACGCGCCGCGGCGAATCGTGAAGACATCTATACTCGTTATCAAGATCTGCAAATACTCCGCCAACGAGTAAAAGGAGGTGCTTCACAATGATAAACAAAGGTGATGCGTTTCATTTGCCAAAAAACGGGACCTATTTGCTTAGTCATTCCGTTGGGCGACCTTTAAAGTCCTTACAAGCGCATATACGAGCGCACTATTTTGAGCCGTGGGAACAGGGCTTAGTGGAGCCTTGGGGGCATTGGTTACAGGGGATTGAGCAATTTACTGCTGCACTAGGGAGGCTATTCAATGCGCCAGCTACGCAGTTTTGTCCTCAAACCAATGTATCCAGTGGTTTAACGAAGCTATTACAAAGTTTGCCTTCATCCACGACACCCATTCGATTGTTGATGAGTGAAAATGACTTTCCAAGTATGGGGTTTGTTGCACAGTGTGCGCGTAACGACATCGAGCTTCACTTTATTGGCGCGGACGCAGACATGAGTGATCCTGATGTTTGGCAAATGCACTTAACCCCAGATATCGACTTTGTTTTTGTCAGTCACGTTTATTCAAATACTGGCCAGCAAGCGCCCATTTCCTTCATCGCCTCAAAAGCAAAAGAGCGCGGTATAAAAGTCATTCTAGACGTCGCCCAATCAGCCGGGATTTTGCCCGTCGATCTCAATGCGCTACAAATTGATGTGATGTTGGGGTCGTCAGTCAAATGGCTGTGCGGTGGGCCTGGTGCGGCTTATTTATGGGTCAGTGAGGCGTTGTTGAGTGAGTTAAAACCAAAAGATGTCGGGTGGTTTTCGCACGCTAATCCATTTGAATTCGACATTCATCATTTTGAATTCCACCAAACCGCATTACGCTTTTGGGGGGGAACGCCGTCAGTCGAGTCCTTTATCGGTGCCGCGCACAGCATTCACTATTTTACCGAACTGGGCATTGCGCAAGTGCGAGAGCATAACTGGGCTTTACTCTCTCAGCTACACACCGCGCTTGAAGGGTATATGGTGTCAGAATGTAAAATTGAACGTGCTTCAGGTACGGCGATTGTGTCATTTGGTGCTCATAATGAACGAATTTTAGCGGCTCTGAAAGAACAGCAAATTGCGGTAGATTGTCGCCTGCATGGATTACGTATTTCACCCCATTTGTACAACACACAAGATGACCTTAATCGGTTTGTTGAGGTGGTTCAAGCTCACCTTTGAGCTTGAACTTGAGTCTAGGCGACAAGGGTTTCACAGATTAAACGAGTTTCAATGCCTCTAGTTGTTTGATTAATCTCTGTAAATCGACTTGAGTATTGAACAGCGCGCCTTCTGACTGGCTTAAATTAACAACGCCTTCTTCAACCAGTTTAGTGAAGAAGTCTTCTTGTATTTCCGTGAGTTCGAGTAAGTGATAGCTGGATGAAATCTTCGTCAGCATGTCTGAAAGAACGGAATTTACAATCGTGTTGTGTTCGTTTATCGCACTGCTAATGTCTGCAACTGTTTGCTTTAAATCAGCGATGGCTTGCGCCATGCCACTGCGTAAGGACAAGTCTTCCAACTTGGCTTCTAAGCCTTCGACGATGGCTGCCGTGTAATCTCTGACCTCACCTTTAACCGCATCATCAGCGGGCATGTTTTTAACTAAAAACGATACATGCTTGCCATTGACCATCAAACGCTGCCCAAACTCAAACAGTCGACCTTTATTGGCAATCGTTTCGTAAACGTTAGCTTCAATGGGGCTAAGCTGTGCCCCGTTGAAATCCAGCATCATCGGAGTTGGCTTACGAACGGAAATACTAGCCCGCAATCTAAAAAAGCGCATTGCATCAAAAAAGGTCTGGATAACCCCCTCAACGTTTGTACACGCATTGAGGTTTTTGAAAAAGCTCATGACATAGCTGTACTGCGATGCCTGTTTCATGGTGACTTCTACTAGCTGATAGGCCTCTTGGTGGCTCTGTTGCAAGGCATGGCGTTCTTTGAGTAGTTTCAAATCGCGCTCAATACGCGAGATGAGGCTCTTTTATTTCAAACGGTTTACCGATGAAATCATCTGCGCCCATTGCAAAGGCCTTCAATTTCGTGTCGATTGAACTGTCACCAGACACGACGAATAACGCATACGGGTTACCGTTTGCGGCGCTCGCTAGCTTTTCACACAGTGCAAGACCTGGCATGTCGGGCAACCCAAGATCTAACATAACGAGCGACGGTTGCACGGCTGTGAATTGGTCTAAAGCACTTTGACCGTCATGGGCAAAATAGCATTGATATTGGTCTATTAGCGTCTCTGTAATTAACGCACAATAGTCCAAGTCATCATCAATAATCAGAATTTTCGTTTTAGGGTGATTCATTTTTGTCACTTTCAATTATTCAGCGAGTTGTTGCGCTGATACGGCTTCGGTAATTAGTTTAATAATCACCTTGAAATCAAAAGGTTTACTAATCACTTGTTGGAACTCATCGCATTTAGGAAGTTCAAGTTCGCCCGTTACTAAAATTTTCGGTATGTTTGGTGGCAGTTGGCGTGCAACGTCCACACCGGTCATGTGGCGAAGTCGGTAGTCGATTAACACCAAATCAGGCGTGTTTTCACGGCAGAACTCGATGGCGTCCTGTTCCTTGTCAAAACAGCGTAACGCCACATCTTGGTCGTGCATGAACTCCTGCATTAACTCACCTAATTCGACTTCGTCGTCGATATACACCAGTCGTAATGTCATCACTCTTCACTATCAGACAACGCCCTAAATCGCGACGCAAAACACGTATGTTTACTATGTTCGTTGAGGTATAGCTGAGCATTGTGTCGTTCGCAAATTTCACGGCAAATTGATAAACCAAGACCAGTCCCTTCACCTTTAGGCTTTGTGGTAAAAAAGGGTTGAAAGAGTTTATCACGCGCACTGCTTTCAATACCGTGGCCAGAATCCACCACTTCCACCGCGACGTGTTGGTGCTCATCGCTAACCCTTATTTGGATCCAACGAGTCTCCTGTGCCTTGACCGCATCTACAGCGTTATTGATTAGATTGATAAACACCTGTTCAATCTCAATTTCATTGCAGCGAATTAAGTGCTGAGAGGAACCAGAGACCTCTAAGTTGACTAGATGCCGCCTAATATTAGGTTTAGTCAGAGAGAGCGCCTCTTGCAAGAGTTTCTCCACATAGGTTTGGCTATTCATGTCATCAAAACTGGTGCGGGCAAATCGCTTTAAGCTTTGCGTTATGTGTTCTATGCGTTGTGTGGATTTCAAAATGGTTGCGGCTTTTTGCAAAACTGCATCAGGTTGTTGATTTACCCTTTCTAACTCAAGGAGTTGAGCGCTACCTGAAATGATCCCAAGTGGGTTGTTGATTTCGTGGGCGATGCTCGCAGCAAGCTCGCCTAACGACGCTAATTTAGAATTTTGAATAGAGCGTTGCTTTTCAATCGCGAGGTTTTGTTCGGCGAGTTTCTTATCATGAATATCTTGTATAGTGCCTGAAATCGAGTAAATCGAACCGTCAATGTAATTCGCTTTGCCATTGGTGAACACCCAGCGCTCATTGCCTTTGGCGGTCCGAGCCAGCAATTCCAATTCGTAGGGAATGCCATGGTGCATCGCTTGATAAACGGCGTTTTCGATAATGGGTTGGTGTTGCGCGACATAAAGCTGAATGCCTTCGGGCAGCGTTGGAGAGTAACCATCGCGTTGTTCTACTTCGAGAATTTTGAAGGTCTCTTCAGTCCAAAAGAGTTCTCCCGTTGCCACTTTTAACTCCCAACCACCGACTTTGGCAATTGCACTGGTTTCGTTCAGTATTTTCAGTGTTTTGGTCAGTTCAACTTGGTTTACGATGCTATCGGTAATGTCTTGGCGGATGGACACATAGTGGGTGATCTCTTTGTTGTGATTTTTCATTGGCACAATAATGCTGCGCACGTAATACAAGTTTCCGTCTTTCTTTCGATTGGTAATCGTACCTTCCCAAATTTCACCTTTCGAAATGGTTTGCCACATTAATTTGAAAAAATGTTTTGAATGCATACCTGAGTTAATAATGCGATGCGATTGACCCACCAATTCGTCATAAGCATAGCCGCTAATGTGACAGAACTTCTCATTGACATCTGTAATGATGCCCATGCGGTCAGTTTGTGAAATGATTGTTTGTTCTAGCAACGCGTTTTGCAGCTGGTAGTGTTGGTTTTTGGCGTTAAATTCGTCGGTAAGATCGCGCGCGGTTGCGTAAATACGTTGGCTCGATGGGTCATATACAATGCGCCATGCCAGCAACAAATATTGCCCTGCATTGGTGCGAAAACGATTGTTGATCCGAACAATGCTTTTGCTGTTGAGCAATGAGCGAAGTGTCTGCTGTGTGGCACTCACGTCATCGGGATGGATCAGGGTAAGCAAGGACGTTTGATAGAAAAAGGCTTTCTCGAACCCAAGCATTTTCACAAAGGCTTTGTTTACACTGATGGTTTTTCCATCAATGCTGGCAATGCAAAATAAATCTGAAGAGAGATCATAAAACTTCGCGAGTTCTTCAAAGCTCAATCCGTGTGTCATAGCATACCTTCTTGATGGCTGCGTTACATGGCGCAGCTAGGCAAATCGATATAAGGCTAATTAAAGTATTACAAGAGCTTAGTAGAATAGTAAAGCAATGTTCCTTTTACTGAGAAAGGATGAGACTAGTCGCGTGGAAATACGGTCAGCGTGTACCTGAAGTTGTTAAATAGGCAAATTTCAGACATAAAAAAACCGCTTAATTAAGCGGTTTTTTTACAAGAAATGGCGGTGAAAGAGGGATTCGAACCCTCGATAGGGCTACAAACCCTATACTCCCTTAGCAGGGGAGCGCCTTCAGCCTCTCGGCCATCTCACCGCAACAAAACTTTAAAAGTGGCGGAGAGATAGGGATTTGAACCCTAGATACGCTATTAACGTATGCCGGTTTTCAAGACCGGTGCTTTCAACCACTCAGCCATCTCTCCATGGAGCAGAATAATACTGAGCGAAATTCGCTATGTAAACAGTTTATTGAACTGTTTGCCTAAAAATTAGACGAATATTGAAAGGTTTAAGAAAATTTTTAGATTTTGGGGTGTATTTAGAAGAAATTGAGGCAGGTAGAAAAGATTGCAAGGATGTCGTCTGGTTGGGAACGACATCCGATTGCAAGATTACTTAGTGTGTACAGCGTTTGCCAAAGCGAGCATTTTGCCAACTTGGTTGAACAGTGTTGACCAAGTAAAAGATGGTTTTACTGTTGTTGCTGTGTAAAGGTGTGTGCTTGGGTTGCAACATGCACCTGCGCCATTAAGCATTGTCTTCTCCTGCAAAGTGTGGTTGAGTACGGTGCTTATTTTGCATGCAGATTGTCGAAAAATAAAACGATAAATATTGGCCCTATCGGATTAGTTAAATTTATCCGATCAATCTTTCATTCAGAATGAAATATCAAAAAATATGCAAGATTGATTCAGTGTTTCGCCTTTATTTATAGAGGTTTTTGTTGTTTTTTATTTCGGTATGCAGGTTTTTTGATTAATTATTCATATTAGTTGTATTTGTATAATGGCAGAATTTTTAGTGGTGTATAAGCCCAGCAGTGGCCGCCAAGCACAAAAGCACCTCCAGTGGTTAAAAAGACAAGAACAAAAACACCAAATCACTTGGCTGTGGTATGGCACAACGGGGGAATTTGAAACGGATTGTCAAACCATTCGCTTACTAGCTAACACCGTGACCCAAGTTATTGTGATAGGCGGTGATGGGACATTGCATTTGGTGGTGAATGCGACAGTAGACATGCCCTGTCGCCTCGCTTTACTCCCCGCAGGCACGGGAAATGATTTCGCTAGGCAGTTTCCATTTTCAGAGGCGCAGTGGCGCGACACGGTGTTCAGCGACAAGACACAGAGGATGGATCTTGGAAAAGTTGGCGGATGCTATTTTCATAACATTGGTGGCGTTGGCTTTAATGCTGCGGTGGTCGAAGCCCTTAGCGTTAAAAACAAGCGTCATCCCCTAAGTTATGTTACTGCCGGCTTAAGCCAGCTTTTCTGCTTCGCAGGCGTGTCACTTGAACTGGATGGTCGTAATGCTGTGCCAACCATGATGCTAGTGGTGGCAAATGGGCGATATTTTGCAGCGGGTCTGCGCCCTGCTCCGAACAACGATAATCAAGATGGACAGTTTGAGCTGCTGTTGTTTAAAGGGTGCAAAGGTTGGCAACGTGTGGCGTCGTTTGTCGGCATGCTGCTGCAGTTCCACACATCGCTCCCATTTGTGGAATCGTGGAACAGCGAGTCGATTACCGTGCGCACAGTCGGGTTACCCATTGAGGCTGATGGTGAGTTGGTTGGGATGACGCCTGCAACGTTTGAATGTCTCCCTGAAAAACTTCAGTTAGCGGTGCTATAGCCGTTATATCCCTTTGAGTTTGTGAACGTGAAAAGGTGCAATCCTTTGCACCTTTTTGAGCAAGGTTTACCTTGCTACTGGGGAAAGGGGGCGGAAATGCGCTTTGATGCGTTCAATGGGGGTCAGGACGAGTGCATTACCAAGTAATACCAACGTAAATCCAAGAAACGTATGACTTTGCCATTCGAAGCCTTCAAATAATGTGCTTAATGTCACCGCAACGAATGGAAACAGAACAATGACGTAACTGGCTTTTTCAGGACCAATGCCTTTGAGGAGATGGAAATAGCATGCAAACGCGATGACCGTACCAAATACGGCTAAGTAACCAAGCGATAGCCAGTAGCTACTTTGCGCGTGCACGACGAACGACTCTCCGCTGATGAGGACGTACAAACCAAGCATTACACCGCTATACAGCATGCCCCAAGCATTGCCTTGCAACACGCCTATTTGCGCGTTGGAATTGCGTACGCTGACCATGTTACCCAACGAAGCGCATACCGTGCCGACTAGCGCGAGTATAAGACCGATCAGTGCACCGTTTTCTAAATCGAACGTTTTCAGATCATGCCAGAACAAGCTCACAATGCCGAGCACACCAATACCCGCACCAAAATAGATTCGTTTTGCAATAGGCTTTTTGAAGAACAGTTTGGTATTGAGAATGTTAAACACCAACAACAGTGAGAACGCAATGGATGCCATAGCGGACGTCAAGTAGCCTTGAGTCCCAATACAGAAAGAGATAGTTCAAACCGAAGTTGCCCAATGCCAACAGCATGAAATAACTATGGTCGACCAAACTAAAACGCATTGGTAATTTTTTCACAACAACAAACGCCCACATGCAGGCCGCAGCAATTGAAAATCGATAGAATAAGCTCACCACTTCGTTAACTTCACCTAACTGAAATTCAATGGCGAGCCATGTGGAACCCCAAATTAATACGGTGGTGAGATAAAGTACTGCATTTTTCATGATGTCTTCTCGGTTGAGTTGGTAAGTATAAACTTACTATTTGCTTCTGGTCTGGTTATTGGTTAGTTTAAGTAAATAATCTGTATATACCATATACAGAATTATGGATTTTCAACCTATACAGATTGAGAGGTCGAGATGAGTTTGGCGATTGGACGGGAAGAGAAAGGGTATTTATACCAACAAGTCATCAACTTAATTCAAACGATGTCTGAACAAGGAACGCTGCAACCAGGCGATAAACTCCCATCGTCGCGTATCTTAGCGAATAATTTGAGTGTCAGTATTCCTACGGTAAAACAGGCTTATCAAGCCTTAGAGTCTCAAGGAAAGATAGTGGCCCGTGAAAAATCGGGGTATTTCCTTGTGGCAAAATCCAGAAATGCCGTACAGCCTAAAAAAGCCAAACTGGTCAATAAACCTCTACAAGTCAACAAGCAAGGTCTTATAGAACAAGTCTATCAAGCCATTCATGCTCCAGACATGATCCCATTTGGGATAGCGAATCCGGTTGCCGTGGCCAGTACCGATAAAATGTTGGCAAAACTTATGCGCAAAGCGATGCAGCAAGCAGGGCAACGTGCCATCAACTATGGTGCGATGGATGGACTGGCTGCGCTCAAAAAGCAAATCGTGCATCGCTACTTAGACATGGGTTTGCTGGTTGAGCAAAATGAAATGGTGATCACCAATGGCGCACAAGAGGCGCTTGCCATCGCTTTGCAGTGCGTCACCAACCCTGGAGACGTAGTGGCGATTGAATCACCTTGCTATTTTGGCATCGTTGAGCTGGTTGAAAACTTGGGAACTCAAAGCGATTGAAATTCCGCTTTGCCCTGAAGAAGGGGTATGGTTGTCCGATTTGGAGCAAGCCCTTGAAAAACATCCTATTAAGGCCTGCTTATTTTCGACGAGCATAAATAATCCATTAGGGAGTTGTATGCCGGAAAATAAGCGGGAACAACTCGTGCACTTGCTGGACCGTTTTCAAGTGACGCTGATAGAAGATGATGTTTATGGTGAGCTGCATTTTGGCTCGGAGCGTGGTCTACCCGCGATGAAATACGCCAAACCAGAACGTGTGTTGACGTGTGCATCGTTTTCCAAAACAGCCGCACCAAGCTACCGGATCGGGTGGTTGATTGCAGGACTCCATGCAGAAAAGGCGCGACGTATTAAGCGTGCTTTGAGTTGTTCGTCTTCGCTCATGAATCAATGGGTGTTGGCCGACTATCTTGCCAGTGGTGAGTTTGATCGTCATCTCAAATTGCTACGGCAACGTTTATTGACTAATAAAAACAAAATGCGACAGGTCCTTATCGAAACCTTTCCGGCCGACGTGTTAATTAGCGATCCGCAAGGCGGTTGTGTGTTTTGGCTCGACTTAGGAAAGCACTACGATGGCACTCGCTTGTTTCACTTAGCGCTTGAGAATGGCATCAGTTTGACGCCGGGCAGTCTCTTTAGCGCTGGGCAAAAATACCAGAACTGTGTGCGCTTAAGCTTTGGCATTCCGTGGACGGCTGAAGTGGAGAATGCAGTTCGAACCCTTGGGACTTTAGTTCGTCTGGCGCGTAAAGAAAAGGCGGTGTAAACACCGCCTACATGTCATACCTAATGGTATTAATTATGGTTTTACCGCACTGTATTTCACTGTTACGTTACCGAATGGTAAGTAACCTGATACTTGGATAAACCATTTACCTGCTTTTGGTTCAGCAAATTCACACACGTCTACGTTACCGAATTTAGCCGATAGACAGTCGTAACGGAATAAGCTTGGTGCGCTACCTTGTTTTACTTTTAAGTTAGCATCACCCCAACCACCAGTGACTTCAATCTTCAGATTTTGGTAGCCTTCTGGAACGTCGATTTTGAAGTTCTTTGGCCAGAACCAACCACCTACATTTGTAAACTCACCGCTCCATACTTCTGGCTCTGGCGCAGGTGGCGTGGTGTTCAGTTCTACAACAACAGGGTCGTGATCTGATGCACGGTAAGCGTTGTCTGCATAGAGGCTCGCTTTCAATGCGTCTGATTTATATTCTGTGTTGTAATCAAGAGCAACGGGTTCGTCCGCGTTGATTGACCAGTGTGTTGCTGCAACGACTTTTTCCATCATTGAATCAGACGCCAGTGCATGGTCAAGGCTACCAATACGTGCCGCGTAGTTGTATGAGTAACCTTGTGTATTACCATCAAGTTGTTCGACTACTGACTTTAAGCCTTTATCCGCAAATGCACGAAGTGGATCTTCCATTGCGTAAGAGTTCAAGTCACCAACCACAATTGTATCTGTGTCTTCGACACCCGTTGGGTTTGTCGCTAACCAATCTGCAAGCGTGTTTGCCGCTGTCGTGCGTGTTACGCTCCAACAACCTTGACCGTCACCTGTGTCTTTATCGCCATCAGTCGCTTTTGTACAGCTGCCTTTTGAACGAAGGTGCGCAACAGCCATGGTGAAGACTTCTTCTGTGTTCGTTACTTTGAACGTTTGTACGACTGGTGGGCGGTTACCGTAATCGAACGGCACCATTTCGGTAAATGCAGGAGTACCAACTTCAGCCACTTTGTTGGCGCGATAGATTAGGGCAGAGGTAATTGCATCGCCACCAATTTTTTCTGCATTGAAATTAACAAACTGGTAGGTGTCAGTGCTTTGTGCATTCAGAGCAGTAACTAGGTCTGCAATCGCGCTAAGATCAGAGAAACCATCGTTTTCAATTTCAAGTAGGCCGATGACATCCGCGTCTAATGCAAGAATTGCAGAAACAATCTTCGCTTTTTGACGTGCAAATTCTTCTTCGCTTGATGCGCCTCGGCTTGTTGGGAAGCCAGCGCCTTGACCATCACCATTGAAGTAGTTCAAGACGTTGAATGAGGCGATACGTAAATCACCACGAGTTTCAACAACAGGTGCTTCAGTACGTGGGTTGGTGTTCGTGAAAATAGGTTCAACAGTTGGGTGTAGACGGTATTTGCTGAAGCTGTACGTGATCACACCTTCTAGGTTATCCGCAGTGTCGCCCAGGCGAAGTGTGTTGTACGCATCTAGGCCAGGCGCTGGGTAGCGAATTGGCTCTAAATTTTGTTTTGTTGAACCATCATCAAGCAAAATTTCTTTTGTTGCGTTGGCAGCTTCAATAGCGCGAGCTGCATCACCTGGCAGAGCAACTTGTGTGCTTTGATATAAACGCTCGGTTGCAAGTGCCACTTCACCGTAACGCGCTAGACCGTACGTATCAACGACTTTCAGTGATTGATTGATAGTCACTAACATACCTTCAAACGGCTCTAAGTTGTCGTTCGGAAGAGTAAGGAGTGTTGGTGCAACAGAACCTGTGCCGCATACTTCTAGTGCTTCGATGTCACCTAATTGAGTTGCATCGTAATATTCTTGTACTTTCGCACGTACGCGTACACGGTCACCTACGTTTACGTCAGTACCATTGTAGTAAACGAAAATACCTTCAGATGTTAGTGCATCACCATCTTGCTCTGACTGAGGGTGTTGCATGAAGAAGCCTTTCAATTGGTCATCGCTTTGTAGGTCAGACGTTACTACGGCTTCAACAATGACGATTTGGTCTTTCAATGGACTTGCTGTACCCGCACCTTGGATAGTGTGAATAGCTGTCGCTTCTGCACCACATACTAGCGGTTCAACAGGTGGTTCTACTGGTGGCTCAACAGGTGGTTCAGTCGTTGTAGAGCCTTCGTGTTGACCAATGTTTGAGAAATCATCGATGTCGAATTGCGTCCAATCAGCACTTGGGTCAAACGTGCCATCAAGATCTGTACGAGGCGCAGAGGCTTTATTACGGCGTAATGTTTGGTTTTGCGTTTTTACGCCATTAACCATCCAGTAGCTACCTGGATCTTCGCCACGTTTGCCAAGGCTATCGATAACCGTATCACCTTGCATAATCGCAACTGCGTCATCACCGTTAAACCAAGAACCTGAATTGATCAGTTGTGCTTTTTCTAATAGCGCAGGTGCAGAGTCATTGTCCACAATTACATAAGTTTGGTTTGCCGCAAGTTGGCCTTCCAGTGCAATCGTATTACCTGCTGCCGTATTACCATTGAAGAAAAATTGCAGTTGGTATTGAGTCAAATCAACCGCGTCAGTGCCGTTGTTGTAGATCTCAATCGCTTTGTTATTTGATGAGCCTTCAACGTACTCGGAAATGAGTAAGTTTGCAGAGGCAGGAAGCGTAGCAAGCGCCATACTCCAAGCCAAAGGCTTAAGTGTTGTTTTTAACATTTTTTTATTTTCCCGTGTTTTTTTACCCAAAAATGGGTCGATAGTGTACGGCGGGGATATTACAAAAAAGTTACATAGGAAAGCTATATGTAGGTAAAAATTTAACCAACTTTATTACGGATATTGGTAAAAAATATTTTAAGAATGCGGAGAATATGAGTAATTAATATGCATTAGAAAAATAAAAAGGGGAATTCACCCCTTTTTACAATTGTTGATTATTCTTTAAAACTCTTATGACAATCTTTGCAACCTTTTGCCCAGTTGCCGAAAGCTTTCTTGATAGCACCCTGATCGCCAGTGTCTGCTGCGTCAGCAAGCGCTTGCGCGTACTGTGCAAAATCAGCTGCTTTCTCATCAAACGTCGCACGGTCGCTCCATACCGCAGGCAATGCATCGGTATCACCTTTGTCCGTGCCTTCAGCAAACGCTTCCCAAGGCATTGTTGATAGACGAGCAGCGTTATGTGCACGCGCTTTAAAACGTTCAGCATCAAAAGGGACTTTGCCTTTTAACATGTCGCCCATGTCACCGATTTGGTAACGTAGTAATTGAAATGAGGCTTTACGGTAATCAATCGCATCTTCTGGTTTTTCAAACAGTGAGTTGGCAGAGGCAGCTCCGGTAGATAAAACCGTAAGAACGGCTGCGATAAGCACTTTTTTCATTATGAGATCCTTCAGTTAGTATTCTAAAAAATTACAATTTAATCTTGCGTAAAATCGGCAAATATCATGCCTCGCCTCATACTACGAGTGGCAAGGAAAATTTCCCCTAGCAGGGCAAAAAATGCCGCAATAAGCAGTGCCATGGCGGCAATAAAACAGCTGGCAATGGTGATCCCCAAATCCATCGTATGAAGATGAGAGATAAACAGCATCATTACCACCGAGCACACCAGCAAGGCACTTAAAACACTGGCGCTAAATGCGACGTGAATAAAACGAGACCGTTTTAAGAGCGCACGCATTTCGCGCTGCAACTCTTGCATTTCCGCTTCATCTTGCAGACGTTTAATTCGTTTATCCAGTAAGCGAGCACGGTCCACAATACGGGCTAAGCGGTTAGAAAGTACACCAAGTGTCGCCGCGATTCCAGTGATAAGAAATACAGGTGCAACCGCCGTTTGGATGACTTTTGCCATGGTGAGAATTTGAAGCGCGCTGTTTTCCATGATTACCACTTAATTTGAGAGACCGTATCTGGAGTTTCGCCTATCCATGTGTCAATTACGCGATTCTGCTCATCGAGTAGAATGAGTCGAGGTATCCCCTTATTGGCGTAATGGGAATAAATCGCTTTGTCTGGATCGGCAACGAGCGTGAATGGTACACCAAAACTGTCTTTAAATTCAGAGAGGCTCGCCGTTGATTCTTCTCGGCCTATCGCAATAATCTCGAGTGTTGGGTCACTTATTAGTGGCGAAGCTTTTAGTTCGCGTAATGTGCGCTTGGAATCAGAACACCACGTTGCAAACAACACGATGAGTTTTTTCTTATTTTGGTCAAACGATACCGTGTCACCTTGAATGGAGGTAAGCGTCATATCTTTGAATTTATCGCCTTTTGCAACATAGGTTTCATAACCTTTTGGGTGAGGCGCTGTGCTGCTGCAGGCCGTGGTGCAAAACATCAGGCCTAGCAAGCCGATGGTTAGAATTCGTGATAACATAGTTCCTCCTTTTGAGTTCCATTAAGGCGCATTTAGTGCGTGAAAGCAACCGTTCAAGATGAGTTATTTTTCGTTATTTTTAAGCGCATTACTGTCCGCAACGTTACTGCCGGGGTCTTCTGAAATACTCTTTGGTGTGCTTGTGAATCAAGGGTATTTGGGCGGTTTATTGTGGTTGTCAGCCACGCTTGGGAATGTGTTGGGAAGTGCCGTGAACTACGTCTTAGGTGCACAGGTACAGCGCTTTAAACATGCAAAATGGTTTCCGGTGAGTGAAACTCAATTGGTGAAAGCAGAGCAACAGTTTCAGCGCTTTGGAAAGTGGTCTTTGCTCTTTGCGTGGTTGCCGATAATCGGAGACCCACTCACCTTGTTTGCTGGTGTGATGCGTTTGCCGTTTTGGTGGTTCATTGTGTTAGTGACCGTCGGTAAAGGGATCCGCTACGCGCTGGTGCTGTGGTTTGCACTTCACGTAGCGACGTAACATTATACCTTACGTGTCCAATCTAACGTCAGGGACACTGAGTCGGCAAAACGCAATGCATGCGGCTTATCGACACGTACTCGCGCATAAGTCACACTTGGGTGTACATTGCACTTCGCCAAAATATCTGCAACTAACTTTTCCAATAGTAGGAAATGACCGTCTTCGACGAGCGCAATGACGGCTTTGGTCACCGTTTTGTAATTGAGCGCGTGAGATACTTCATCAGCACTGACGCATTCATAATCCGCTGGATAATGAATTTCGATGTTGATCACCACATCTTGCTTCTTTTCACGTTCGTCAGGGTTAAACCCAATATACGTTCTCAATCGCAAGTTTGTGATGTTAATAATGGCGTTTTGCATCCGCATTCCTTAGCGTTTAACGAGCAACAAAAACTCATTACGTGTTTTTGGGTCATTTCTGAAGTTACCGAGCATGACTGAAGTACGCATTTGCGAATTCTGTTTCTCTACGCCTCGCATCATCATACACATGTGTTTTGCCTCAATGATAACACCGACACCTTTTGCGCCGGTGACTTCTTCGACAGCCTTAGCGATTTGGTGAGTTAGCTGCTCTTGAATTTGGAAGCGCCGAGCAAACATGTCAACGATGCGAGCAAATTTGGACAAGCCAAGCACTTTGCCATTCGGGATATACGCGATATGGCAACGGCCAACGAAAGGCAGTAAATGGTGTTCGCACATCGAATACAGCTCGATATCTTGGATCACCACCATGTCATCGGCATCACTGGTGAAAACCGCGTTGTTGGTTATTTCTTCCAATGTTTGGCGGTAGCCTTTGGTCAAATATTCCATGGCTTTTGCTGCGCGTTTTGGTGTATCTAACAAGCCTTCACGATTTGGATCTTCACCCACGGCTTCGATAATGGCTTTATAACTGTCTTTTAGTTCATTATGCATTTGTTCGTCTCTTACTTATTTTAAGTGTCGTCCACCATCTACGGGGATACTGCGCCCAGTGATGTAACGGCTATTCAGAATTAGCTCTATGCTATTGATGACTTCTTGGCATCCCGGTTCAATGCCCATCAAGGATTTCTTCAATGTTTTTGCTTTGTAATCCGGTGTGTCGTGTTCGTTAAAAATGATCAGAGAAGGCGCGATGGCATTCACTTTTATTTTTGGCGCAAAGCGCGCACTGAAAGAGCGCGTCATGTTATCCAGAGCAGCCTTGCTAGCTGCATAGGCGATGTGTTTTGGGCTACCTTTCTCAACGACATAGTCGGTAATGTGAATGATGTCCGCGATGCCGTCATGGGCTTCTAGGTAATCTACAAGCCCTAAATTCAGTAAATAAGGTAATTTAGCGTGAATACGCATCATGTTGTCAAACAGTGTGGCCCAGTCTGCATTGAGTTCTTCGCAATCCCAACTGGATGCATTGTGGACAATCGCTCGAAGCGAGGTGCAATGTTGTTGAACGCGACTAACCAATTGCGCGATGTCTTCATCAGTACGAATATCCGCTGGTAAACAAATAGCGCCGGCAGCTTCAAGAGTATCAATGGCCTCGTGTCGAGTACGATAGGTGACGATGACCGGAACATGTTCAGCAATGAGGTGTTGGGCAAGCGCAAGTCCAATTCGCTGTGCGCCCCCTGTGATCAAAACAGGTGAACTCATGGGTATTGATTTTCCATCCTAATAAAGTGCTTGGCTAACTATAACGCAAACCGCTAACATGTTTCAGCCTTTACGATGAGAATTGAGCGAGCGATCACTTCTCTATTTTCCAGTGTTGTTACTACCGAGGTTAGTGTGAAACGCTACGTAGTTCATCCTATTTTTTCAGTGAGTTGGTTGCCGTTTTGGTTGATTGTTGCGGTTTATAGCACGCTGGTTTTTCACCAAGGGTTGCAAAGTGCGCTATTAAGTATTGCCCATGAATGGCAAATGGCGCTGACGATGGCATTCGGCTCCTTTGTTGCCGGTGGTACGGCACTGGGTGGAGGCGCGGTTGCGTTCCCCGTTATGACCAAGTTGCTTCACATCGACCCAGCTACGGCCAAAGTTTTTTCTTTGGCTATTCAAAGTTTTGGAATGACTGCAGCGACCATCACGATTTTATGTCGGCGGATCCCCGTGTACGGTAATGTGGTGTTAATGGCATTACCAATGGCGGCACTTGGGGTGATCGGGAGTTTGTTATTTATCGCGCCTCATGCACCGAGATTGCTGACCAAAAGTATTTTTAGTGTATTACTGCTCTGCTTTGCGATTACGCTTATCTATCGCTGGTGGCGAAAAGCCCATCATCTCCCCGATCACGTTCGAATTGACCCAAAACCGCTTCGATTTATGTTGGTCGCGGGGTTTGGTGGAATTGCCAGTGGTTTAGTCGGCTCAGGCGCTGACATAGCGATCTTCGCCCTGTTGGTCTTAGCCTATCAAGCTGACGTTAAACGGGCGACAGCCACATCGGTGGTCATCATGGCATTTACTTCGATAGTGGGGAGTGTTCTCAATGCCTTGTATTTAAAAACAATTACCGCGGAAATTAGCGCCTATCTGTATGCTGCAATTCCCATCGTGGTGATTGGCGCTCCATTGGGTGCCTACGTATGCGCAAAGCTAAAAGTAGCTAGCTTAGTGAGTTTTCTGCTCGTGCTCATCTCACTTGAAGTGGGTTTTACCAGCTATGAGTTATATCGATCATTCTAATCCCATGCGGCAAAACCACTGTGCTGTAAAAAACAAAAAGCACCTTTAGGTGCTTTTTGTTTCATTCAACGTAGACGACAGCGCTATTGCTCGTCGTAGATCGTTGGAATTGGTTGACGTTTGTGCTGCGTGCGTAGGTAAATCGCAACCAACTTCTCGGTTACGTAATCTGGCACGTCTTTGCCCTCAAGGAAATCATCAATTTGGTCATAGCTTAGACCCAGTGCATCCTCATCAGCAAGCCCAGGTCGATTGTCTTCTAAATCAGCGGTAGGCGTTTTGTGCACTAAGCTTGTTGGCGCACCAAGATGTGCAGCCAGTGCGCGAACTTGACGCTTAGATAGACCAAAGAGTGGCGCTAAGTCACATGCACCGTCACCAAATTTCGTGTAAAAACCGGTGATGTTTTCAGCACTGTGATCTGTTCCAACCACGAGGCCTTGCGTCAGGCCCGCAATTTCGTATTGCGCGACCATGCGTTGACGCGCTTTTACATTGCCTTTAATGAAATCCACTAGGTGTTCAGCAGGCAACGAGAGTTGTCCACCGGCCATCGCGGCAAGCGCTTGTTCATGCATGGCATCGGCAGCAGGCTTGATGTTGACGGTTAGGCGTTGACTTGGTTGGATAAAGTCGACCGCAAGTTGTGCCTCGTCTTCATCCGCTTGCACGCCGTACGGCAAACGCATCGCGATGAATTGATATTGCACCTCAGCTTGTGCGGCATTCAGTTCATTGACGGCTAGTTGGCAAAGACGACCACACGTTGATGAATCGACACCACCGCTGATCCCAAGCACTAAGGTTCTGCAACCCGATGAAGTGAGTCGTTGCTTGATAAAATGAACGCGTCTTTCGACCTCGAATGCAACGTTGATCTCAGGCTGAACTTTCATTTCAGCCAAAATAGCAGCACGCATGGTGGCTCCTCTTTGCCATAATGTTTTTTATTATTATGTGGATATTAACGATGAAATTAAAGACCCAAATGCTGCTTAATTTGTCGCAATTCGGCTTTAACTTCCTCAATTTCACGCAGTAACGCTTCAATCTCGTGCGTACTCGAAATTTCCGTGTGTCCAGCAGAGGGCATTTCACTGTTGCCAATGTAAACATCACTGCTTAATGTGTGCGCATAGCGCGCTTCACGTTGCCCGGGGGCTTTATCTAATAACTGCACGTGTCCCGCCGAAATTAAATTGTTCAACTCGTTCTCTACCTGCTGTACATCTTTAAATTCGGCTAGACGCGTACTGCGAGTACGCAGCTCACCTGGCGTTTGTGCACCGCGAAGGAATAATAAGCAAAGAATGGCGACTTGCTGAGTTGTCAGTGTTAATTTCGCGAACTCACCTTGGCATAGACGCTGACGATATTTTTGGACGCGGCTTCCAACGGACTCTACGACGACTAAACGTTGGTCGATTAATCCGTCCAGTGTGTCTAACACCGCTTGTTCACTAACACTGAGCACTGGTTCGCGATTGGTTTTTTGATTGCAAGCGGTGGTAAGCGCATTTAGCGAAAGTGGATAAATGTCTGGTGTGGTGATGGACTTTTCAATTAGACATCCAAGAATGCGCTGTTCGAGTTGATTGAGTTCCATATTCAAAATACCTCTATGAATTGGTTGTTATTCTAGTTGGGCTAACGGGCGATGCTTGGCGAATCCATTGGGCGATAGCGGCTTTCAGGGAATCAAACTGCAGTGGTTTACTTAAATACGCATCCATGCCAGCAGCCAAACATTTTTCTTTATCGCCCACCATAGCATTCGCCGTCAAGGCGATGATTGCAATAGATTTTGCATGTTCTCCCGCTTCACCGCGGCGAATCCGAGAAGTTGCTTCGTAGCCATCCATCTCGGGCATTTGGCAATCCATTAACACCAAATCAAATGAATGGTCCGCCGCCAATATTTGTAGTGCTGCCACACCGTGTTCTACCACACTGACCGTTAGGCCCATTTTGGTCAGTAAACTGGTGGCAACGATTTGATTGACCTTGTTGTCTTCGACGAGCAGCACGTGTCCGTGCAGCACGCTGTCCGACTGAGTTTGTAACTCAGGTTCTCCGTAGTACAACATCAGCGCGTTTGCTGGTGTGAGTGGATAAAGCATGTCTAAGGCAGGTTTTAGATCTTGCCAGAGTAACGCTTGGCTATGTTCCGAGGTCGATATTTTTGCAAACGCTAACTGACGGGAGGTTATGGTGTGTTTCAGCGATGCGGTGTCTTGTGACTCGATTAACATAACGGGGTCGAGGATTAGCAATGATTGAGACGTTGGATTGGCTTGTAAATGCTGTAGTAGGTGGGTCATGTCATGATAAAGGGTCGTTTTAATGTGCCAAGGAGCAAGCACGTGGCGCATAGACGTTGTGGCAACATGATCAGGAACAAGCAACACGAGTTCAAGCGCATCATTGTCGATAGGCTCTATCGCGACAGGCTCTTTTAGCACGATGTAAAACGTGAACGTGCTACCAATGTTTAGTTTGCTGTAAGCACTGAGCGATCCGCCAAGCAGCTCACACAATTGACTGGCGATTGAAAGCCCAAGTCCCGTCCCCCCGTATTTTCGAGTAGTCGAGCTATCGGCTTGGGTGAACGAATCAAAAATAGTGGCTAGCTTTTCTTTGGCAATACCAATTCCGGTGTCTTCTACACTGCACCATAAACGTGTTTCATCGGCATTTTGTTCGCTGTAACACGTAAGAATTATCTTCCCTTGTTCCGTAAATTTGACGGCATTACTTAACAAGTTATTGAGGACTTGGCGTAATCGATGCGGGTCGGTTTTCGCTTGGGCGATTTGCAAGTTGCGGCAATCGAACTCCAATAAGGTTTGTTTTTCTTCGGCTTTTAACGCAAAAGATTCAATTGTTTCACTGAGCAGCGAAACGAGATCCACGTCCACATGATCTATTTCTACTTTACCGGCTTCGATTTTAGAAAAGTCGAGAATATCATTAATAATCGTCAACAGAGATTCAGCCGAACTTTGAGCTAGATGAATTTGATGGCGTTGTGACGAGGTCAGTTCGGTTTGTTGTAATACGGTCATCATCCCCAAAATGCCATTCATTGGCGTGCGGATCTCATGGCTCATGCTCGCTAAAAATTCCGCTTTCATTTTTGCGGATTGTTCGGCGAGTTCCTTTTGAACGAGCGCCAATTGTTTCGATTTCAGCGTTTCTTTATTCGCATATAAACTCCCAAGTACAACCGCCAATGCCTTTATGAATCGGGTATCACTTGGCGTCCAATTCGGGTTTGGTACATTGTACTCGACGTTTAAAATCCCAACGGCTTTGCCATGATGAACGATGGGGCTGATATACAGTGATTGGATCTCAAAGGGGTTAAGATAGTGTTCTACCAGCGGTTCAGAAATGGCATTTTTACGGGCATCAGGAAGCGCGATCAGTTCTTCTTTTTCTATCGTTTCAAACAATTTTTTAAGCGCATTGGCACGCCATGGGGGAAACTGCTCCCACGCCTTCGCTTTGGTATGGCTAAAGGCAGTGGGGATCAAATGTTGTTTGTTTTCATCAAATAACCAGACCGTTGAGCGCGCAGCAGCTAAGCCACTGCACACGGCATCAGTAATGAGTTGATGGGCGAGATCGAGCTGGTTGCCAAGCAGCGCTTCATGCGTTGTAATTCGTGCGAGTAATTCGTTATGGCGAGCAATCTTGTCATGTTCTAATTCGATTTTTTTGCGCGCATCGATATTTTGCAAAGAACCAACAACTTCGACAGTACGTCCTTTCTCTACGCGAGGAAAAGCTTTTATCGAGATCCAACGCATATTCCCTTTGTCTGTTGTAATTAGGAACTCATCTTCGAACGGCTGTGCAAGCTTGATGGCGCGGTCCATAAACTCTTGAATGCGGCGGCGATGCAACCCTTGTTCAAAAAAATCGACACTGTTAAGCCACCCAGGTTGAAAGTTTGATGGTGTTTCAAAAATGGCTTTGGTGACTTCAGAACAAAAAACTTCCTGCGTGCGCATATCAACGGACCATGCGCCTACCTCTGCGAGGTGGCTCATGGTATTGAGGTGTTGTTCATTGTCTTGGATCTGCTTAATAATGCGATTGAGAAATACAAACGCGGCGGTAAATAAACATAAGAACGTCAGGAGCGTTAAGCGGAATGGCCACAGCGACGCGCTATCCGCCTGCCAGCCGGTTTTTGGGTAAGCGTAGAGTTCCCAGTCTTGTTGATTTGGTAGATTAATTTTCAAGACAAGGGCATCTTTGTTAAGCAAATTTGTCGACCCGAGGAAAAAGCCTTTGTCGTCGTTATTGACGTTGTCTATTTTGCGTAAGCCAACGTTAAATCGGTCCTGCAGTGTTTGAAGGTCAACGGCGTTGTAGAGTTTTTCGATGTCGATAACGACAGATAACAATCCCCAAAACTGATTAGATTCGGTCTCAAACACTGGGACTCTAGCAATGAGCGCCTCGCCGCCTTGGACAAGTTTTAGAGGACCCGCAAGGACGATGGATTTGGAGTTCTTGGCTTGAAGGGCGGCCTCTCGCTGTACCGGCACTTTGTTGTAATCAAGTCCAATTGCTTTTTCATTTCCTTTTAGGGGATACATCCACGTGATGACCATGTCAGGCGCAGCACCGATGTTCCGTAAAATTTGGCTGTGATCAAAAAGAGGAGCCGCGATTTTAGTGAAATTGGCCTGATTCAGATTGTCTTTTTCCGATACAGCAACAGCGAGGCCTCTGACCATTTGCAGATTACTGTTAATTTGGCTCTCTAACTTAGCACGGTAGAGATTGACCTCTTCGTAAGCATCGGTTCGCGCTATTTCTTTGAGACGGTTGATGTTGACTCGGTCAACGAGTACGCCAATAACCGCAATAACAACCAATAGCGTCCAAAATCCGACCCTAAGCGAACGTGCTTTCCTTGGCGAAATGGGCGACGTGAAATGCATGCAACAATAATGATTCCCTATAATGGTTTTACTATAGTTCACCCGCACCGTAAGCGAAAGCCATTTCCAGTAAATCAGCATGCTAATCTTGGATGCTTTTTATATTTCCGTCATGGAGTTATCGGTCAATTTGATATTGAGAAGATGGATATACGTACGTTGTACTACGCTTAAAAGCGAACAGTTTGGGAACAAGCTTGTTCAATTGATTTTCACTCTGTAAGGTGAGATGAGCACGGCTTATTGTCATATTAATTGGCATTGTTGCGCGTAAAATAAACATCATCTTCGTCATGGATAGGAATTATAACTATGTTGAATTGGTTAAAACGGCTGGTCATGCTTGTCATTGCATTGGGTTTGTTGATCACCGCAGTGTGCTATGGAGTGCTGACCCTCAGCTTACCGATGCTTGATGGAACTGGGCGTAGCGATGCAATTGAACACGACGTGGAAATTGGACGAGATGTGCAAGGACAAGCCGTAGTTACGGCAAAGACGCGTCAAGATGCAGCTTATGGTTTGGGGTATGCGCATGGGCAAGATAGGTTCTTTCAAATGGACTTGTTGCGCAGAAATGCGGCGGGCGAACTCAGCGAGTTGTTTGGTGAAGCGGCGGTAAACTTAGATAAGCGCATGCGTTTTCATCAACTTAGAAAGCGAAGCGAGTCTCATCTTGCGCAGCTTACCAGTGGACGACCAAGCCGTTCTGGCGGCATACGCAAGAGGGGCAAACGAAGGTCGCGCACAAACGGGCTATTCAAGTTTTGAATACTTACTAACTGGTGCACCGATAAAAGCGTGGCAACCAGAAGACAGTTTGCTGGTTATTTTTGCGATGTATCTCGATTTGCAAGAAGGCACGTTTCAACGGGACCGAACATTAATCGAACTTGATACCCAATTCGGCTCTGAAATGCGCGCATTCTTAACGCAGCCAAGCCGCTACCAAGCTGCTTTAGATGGCAGTAAGCTCGCGTTATCTGACCAACCTGTGCCGAAATTAAAATCACGAACGCTCACCGCGATGCACCATATCGATACCCCATTAGACATAGGCAGTAACAACTGGGCGGTTACTGGCGCGTTAACTAAAACGGGTGCGGCGATGTTATCTGACGACATGCATTTAAGCTTAAATGTTCCGTCTATTTGGTATCGCGCGCAATTGAATTATCAACAGGATGGTGAAGCGGTACAGGTTACTGGGGTTTCATTGCCGGGTGCGCCTGCAATTGTGGTTGGGACAAATGACGCAATCGCTTGGGGATTCACCAATGGGTATCTCGACACGGCTGATTGGATAGAACTCGATGCTGAGACGAAAACGCAAATCATCAAAGAAGAAATCGCGTTACCAAACGGGCAAGTCTCCCTTTATCCACTTGAAATGAGTGAATTTGGCCCTGTTGAAACCTTTAATGGAAAGCGTTATGCCCTATCTTGGGTCGGCCATCAGCTCTATGCAGTAAACCTAAACCTTTTGAAATTGGAAACCGCACAATCTGCTCAACAAGCAATCGAGTTAGCGCCAAGCATCGGCATTCCAGTGCAAAATCTAATGGTTGTTGACCGTGCAGGTAATGCTGGTTGGACAAATATGGGGGCAGTTCCTAAACGCGCAGAACCGAGCGACATCGCAGTACAAGAACAAGACTACACACCGACATGGCTGCAAAATGAAACGGATAGGCCATCTGTATTAAACCCACAGAGCAACCGATTATGGACGGGGAATTCGCGTGTTGTTGGCGTGTCGGATAATCTTCGTTTTGGGGATGGTGGTTATGCGCTGGGCGCGCGGGCCATGCAAATACGTGACCGCCTTTTTGAATCTAACCAGTTCGCTGAAGATGATTTCAATGCCCTGCAGCATGACAATGAAGCACGTTTTTTAACGCCTTGGCATGAATTGCTGATGTCTACGCTGCAATCGAGTCCAAATGGCGTTGATACCTACCAAGATGACCTGCGCTTTTTACAGAATTGGCAACGGTGTGCCTGTGCAGATTCAGTAGGCTATACACTTGTGGAAGCTTATCGAGGCAAAGTGCTGGATGTCGCGTTTGCCAGTATTGAATCTGCATTACGGCAACAAGGCGGCTCACTTAAACCCATCAAGCGAAATTTAGAACCTGCGATTTGGAAACTGATTGAAGCGCAGCCAAAGTCATGGCTTGGTCAATATGAAAGTTGGGATGCCTTGTTGTTGGATAGTTACCTTCAAGCCAAAGCGGACCTGACTGCCAAACACGGTGTTTCTATGGCAGGATGGTCTTGGGGGAAGTGAACGCGCTGCATGTCCAGCATCCATTTAGTCGACAAATCCCACTATTATCAAAGCTACTCGACATGCCAAAAATGCCGGCATTTGGCGACACGTTTATGCCCGCGGTACAGATGCCGCATTTCGGTGCATCACAACGTTTTATTGCTCAACCAGGACACCTCGACAATGCCACGATGACCATGGCTGGTGGGCAAAGTGGTCACCCACTGTCACCATATTACCGTGCAGGTTTTGAAGAGTACGCGACAGGGGGTACATTGCCGCTGTTACCTGGGGAATTAGAGCATCGATTGACAATTCAAACCACGCAACAATAAAAATGAAAAAGTGGCTGAGGCCACTTTTTTAAACTATTGGGTTGTTTTCCTCGTAGAATGTTAACGCGCACATCATGCATTTGGGAGAAGGAAATGGAACAAATAGTCAGGTGTTTGCTTGTTCTCACGTTAATCTCACCGCCTGCTTTTGCTGAAAAAGTGGTATGGCGAATCGAGACAATAACGTCACACCTACATGTGTTATTCGGCCGTGGCGGGAACATTGCGGTGCACGTCGGAGATGAAGGGGTTTACATCGTCGATGACCAATTTGCGGCGTTGAGCGAGGACATCAAACGCCAAATTAATACCATTCAATCAGGGTTACCTGAATTTGTGATCAATACCCATTTCCATGGTGATCACACTGGTGGAAACGCGCCATTTGCGACGGATGGCAGCCACATAATCGCGCACCATCACGTCCGAGAGAGACTCGAAAGTGCGCATGGCGCGGGGAGCAATGTTTTACCGCGTTTAACCTTCGGTTCAGATTTAACCCTGCATTTTAATAATGAACACGCCGTTATTCAGCATTTTGAACATGCGCACACCGATGGAGACGCAGTGGTATTCTTCACGGTGGCCAATGCCGTTCACATGGGAGACTTGTATTTCAATACCGGAAGTTTGCCGTTTGTCGATGTGGATTCGGGAGGCTCTGTAGACGGCTTGTTAGCTGCTTTGTACACCGTGCATCAACGTATCGGTCCCTCAACGACACTGATCCCCGGCCATGGAGCGCTTGGAAAGAAAGTTGACTTAGAGCAGTATATTGCGCTGATTGAGCGAGCAAAAAAACGGGTTTTAAATGCTATCGCGATACACAAAAGTGAATCCGCAGTGATAGCGTCAGACCCGCTCGATGGGTTAGGACTGGAATACAGTTCATGGCTGCCCAAAGCACGAGTAACGCGATTATTTTACCGAAGCTTGTGTAATGAAGCGTGTTTTAAATAATGGAAATGGGACCTTAACTTACATGAGACACAGGCCCAATTGTTAGACGTACCATTCGCGGAGGAAGCATGCCACACGAAAAAGCACGATTAACACTTTGCAATTTGAAACAAGAAGATTACCCAAAAATTAAGGGGCTTATGGATGAAGCCTACCCAGATTTAGGTGGCGCTTGGCCATCACACACCATCTATCGATTAATTGAACAATTTCCCGAGGGGCAAATCGGCATACTGGATAACGAGGTTTTAGTCGGACTCGCACTCAGCGTGCAAGTGGATTACAAACGATTTGCCGACCCTCATACCTATGAAGACATTGTTGACGCTCAAAATCGTATATTCAGCGACCAAAAAGGCGATGCGCTTTATGGATTGGACGTCGTAATAGCTCGAAGTCATCGAGGTATGCGACTTGGACGACGTCTGTATGATGCACGCAAAGAACTCTGCAGACAGTACAATTTACGCGCCATTCTAGCTGGTGGACGGATCCCTCGCTATCGTGAATACAGTGATAAAATGGCCCCGATGGAGTACATCGAACGCGTCGATAAAAAAGAGATTTACGATCCCATTTTGAGTTTCCAACTCGCGAACGATTTCCAAGTTAAGCGTCTACTAAAGCAATATTTGCCTGAAGATGCGAATTCAGATGGATATGCCACCTTATTAGAATGGAACAATATCCTATTCGAGAATACGCAAACGGTTATTGATAGCCGGAAATCCATTGTACGCGTAGGTGCAGTACAGTGGCAGATGCGAAGCGTCAATTCCGTGGCCGAAATGATGCAGCAGGTTGAGTATTTTGTGGATACGGTGTCGGATTACCAGAGTGACTTTATTCTCTTTCCTGAATTCTTCAATGCGCCATTGATGGGGTTAACGGAACATCGTAATCAGACCGAAGCGATTCGTTATTTAGCTGAGTACACAGAACAGTTTCGAGATGAAATGTCGCGTTTAGCCATTGAATACAATGCTAATATTGTCACCGGTTCGATGCCCCTGTTAGAAGGCAGTGCGCTCTACAACGTAAGTTATTTATGTCATCGTGACGGACGAATTAACGAACAACGTAAAATTCACATCACACCGCATGAATCGTATGACTGGGTGATTCAAGGCGGGGATAAAATTGAGGTGTTTGAAACCGACGCAGGGCGAGTGGGCATTCAGATTTGCTACGATGTTGAATTTCCTGAACTATCGCGGATCATGGCTGAGAAAGGCTTGGAAATATTATTTGTTCCATTTTGGACAGATACGAAAAACAGCTACCTGCGAGTACGCCATTGCGCTCAAGCGCGTGCCGTTGAGAACGAATGCTATGTGGTTATCGCAGGCAGTGTCGGCAATTTACCGGTTGTCGAAAGTCTAGATGTGCAATACGCACAATCGGCCGTGCTGACGCCTTCGGATTTTGCGTTTCCACATGATGCGGCGTTGAATGAAGCCACACCGAATACGGAAATGCTGCTGTTCAGTGATTTGGACTTAGACAAGCTAAAGCTCTTACACAGTGAAGGAACGGTTCGAAATTTAAAAGACCGTCGATTGGACTTGTACGCTGTACAGTATAAACAATAGGAGCTATGAAGCGCCGTTCACTGTTGCCAAAGCGCTTATTGCTGTGACATTGTGGACTGAATTCATTTTCAAGAGAAAGGAGAATCCATGACGACATTAATTTATTGTGCGTTAGCAATGATGTTACTACCGTATTTAGCAAAAATTCCGGTCGCAATTTATCAGCAAAAAGCGGGTGGTTATGACAATCATATGCCAAGACAGCAACAGGCCTCGTTAACGGGGTTGGGGGCGAGAGCATTGGCTGCACATCAGAATACATTCGAAGCTGCAATCATGTTTGCAATCGCATTTGCAGTTGCCGTAGCCACTCAAAATACCGGTGGCACGATACAAGGGTTGTTCATCGGCTTTATCGTGCTGCGCGTGTTGTACTGCGTGCTTTATTGGTTAGACGTTTCCACACTGCGCTCGATAGTTTGGGGTTTAGCGCTTGGCTGTTTGCTCGTCGTTGTCGGTCTTAGTCTGTAACGACTGGATTGCGACAAGACGAGGAAACCTCAGGTAAGCATAACTAAAATAGCGGCGGTGGCGATAAGTACAAGACCGAGAGAATCTTGGCGTTTGGTGGAGCTCTTTAAGCCACCAAGCGCTTATCATCAGCATGAAAAAAACTTCAATTTGACCGAGAGTTTTAACGTAAGCGACGTGTTCTAAGCTCATGGCGCTAAACAACCCAATAGACCCTATACAGCTCGCAAAACTGATGAGCATCGTTAACTTCTGGTGTGCCCAAAGTTGCTGCCAAGTCTGTTTTTCGAAACACGAGAGATAAACACTGAGAAAAAGGGTTTGCAACCCAATAACGGTCACGAGCACCCAAGCTGCACTGTGAGGAAACGGCAATCCAGTCGCTATACTCGCTTCACGTACCCACAGTGACGTGAGCGCAAACGCTGTTCCACACGCGAGGCCGATGATGGCGGTCTTTGCATTCCATGTTTTAAAGGTAAATCCACTCAGCATTAAAACAGCAGCCGCTCCGATAGCGACCCCTAGCCAACCGAGCATCGAAAGACTTGAACCAAAAAACAGTAAACCGAGTATTGCTGCGACAATGGCTTCACTTTTGGCAAGGCCGGCACCAATGGCGTAATTATTCTGTTTGAACAAAACCACCATAAGTCCTGTGGCGATGATTTGCATGATGCTGGCGCTCAAGACGTAGGTCATAAAACGTGAGTTTGGTTCGAGTATTGGCGCTTTGTCTACGTGATATAGCAAAATCAAATACGCGACGGCGAGTGGACCTGCAAACAAAAAACGAGCTAACGTGACGCCTGCAACGGACGTGTGTTTGCTCAGCTTGCTTTGTAATGCATTACGCCACGCTTGTGAAAACGCGGCGAGGAATGTAAAGAAAACCCAAGTCATGATGTCAAAATATCGCAGAAGGTGATATTCACCATAACGTTTAGGTTACGTGAAGACGAGCGCTTTTGTGCAATCTTGAGAATAATTCAAAGTGATAGCGTGGTATTGATGTGAGAGGACAGAGTACTGCGACAATCTGTCGCAGTGCTAATCGTGAGAGTTTGGCCTACAATGACTTTGATGCTACGAAATGAATTAGCCGTTGACGCTTAAAGGGTCAACGGCTTTTGTTTTTCTGAGTTTCTAAAACGGACGAACCTCATTGACCTACGGTGATCTGCTCCATTTCTTCCTGCTTATTTTTTGACACAGAGTCATGGCCTAGCAAATAATCTAGTTGTACGGTAAATAACTCATTTGGATTCGGATTGTTGGTATAAGTCCATTGTTGTAACGCGTCTAAGCTGGCTGCATCGAACAGACCTTGTGGTTCGCCGTGCAAGACTTGAATACTATGAGTACGACCCTTCTCATCGATTTTAAATTGCAGTTGTACATAGCCTTCAATTTTTTGATCAACCGCTGCTTTTGGGTATCGCGGCTCGATGCGCATCACAGGTTGAACAAGGTGTTTGCTGCTTTCCATTTTTGTCGTTGAATTTGAATCACTATTGCCAGCATAAACACTGAGTGAGGCTAACAAACCCGCAGCAAGCACGGCTTGAAGTACGTTGTTGACACGGCGTGTATCTCGCAGGTTATTAAGTCGTTGTTGCATCATTTCTTTATCTCCGTATTGGCTAAACACCTTCGGAATACGTTGTGAGAGAGTTAAGCTATGCATCAATGCTCTCCCATAATCGAGGCGAACCGAGGTGGGTTGATTGGCGAGTACGACTTCATCACACGCCAACTCCTGAATGCGTCTGAAACTGGCAAACCCAACCCAAACAAGCGGGTTAAACCAATTAAGGCACGCTAAACATAAAAATAACGCGCTGAACTGATTGTCATAGCGGCGTAAATGCGTGTTTTCATGCGCGAGTATCATGGTTTGTTGAGTAGGCGTAAATTGTTTTTCAAAATCAGCGGGTAATACAAGAGTGGCAGGAAGAAAGCCCATAATGAGCGGGGCTGAAACCTCCGTAGAACGCAGGCGATTGTCGCTGTCTTTGTAAGGATGAAGTTGTTTTGTAAAACCATAGTGTTGTGCAAAACAAAGACCTAACAACAATACGCTGACAATCAGATAAATTACATCGAAACTAAAACTCCAAGCGGTGCTCGGTAGCGCCTCTGCAGTAACGCTGAAATGCCCCAAATCGGTCGCTAACGTGGGTTTCATATCATTCGGAATATAGTCATAAAGCAATCCCAATGGCAATGCCCACCACAACCGTAAGATAAACCGTGCACCGAGGTAAGGCAGCAGATAACGCTCACATACACTCAACACCACCAACACGATGCAGAGCCATAGCTGCTGTGATAAAAGCCAAGTTAGCATTTTATTCGCCTCGCTCTTTTTCCCAATCCTGAATGATTTTTTTGAGACTCATTGATGTCTTCGGCGCTGAGATCTTTTTGTTTTGCAAAACCACTGATGAGTGCCGTCAAACGACCATTGAAGAAATGCTCTAAAAAGCTTTTGCTGACTTTCAGGGTATATTCGTCTTTCGCGATGAGTGGCATGTATACGTATTCTCTGCCGTCTTTATCAAAGGTGATGGCTTCTTTTTTGACAAGTCGACCTAATAACGTTTTGATGGTCTTTTCGTGCCACTCGGTTTGGTTGCTTAAACGGTCTATGATGTCCGCTGCTTTTGCAGGAAATCCCTGCCAAAGAGCATCCATAACCGCAAATTCGGCTTTAGAAAGTTCGATCATGTTTTTCGCCTACAAATGTAATCTGAATTGAGAATTACACACGTAATCGAATTGTGCAAGTGAGTTTGTAAATTAATTCGTGAAGTTATGTTGTTATAACGGTTATTTGGTGATCTTGTTCATTGGTTGAAATGGCGATCAGTCGACTCGTCTTTCATTATCAAAAAGATGAATATTTAGTGGCTGAATCGCACCTTCAGGTAAGGCCAAAGGCTCAAGCATTAGGCTGTCAATGCGCACGCGTTGCAGATCAATCACACGGTAACCACAGTACTTGGCCATTTTGCGAATTTGCCGATTCAACCCTTGTTTGAGCACAATGCGAAACTGGGTTTCACTAAGTAGCGAGACCTCACAGGGCCATGTCATTTGGTCACCAATAGGAATGCCTGTCGCCATTTTGTGGCAGAAATCCATGTCTAACGGTTTGTCGACGGTAACGTGGTATTCCTTTTCGACATGATGTTCCGGATGATTCAAGCGATGGCATAAATCACCATCGTTGGTGATCAAAATGAGGCCTCGACTGTCTTTATCCAAGCGGCCAATCGGATACAGACGTGTTTCACTTGGCAAAGCGTGAATAATACTTGTCGGGTCACTCGCATTGATTTTGCAATCCATCCCAATGGGTTTATGGAAGGCAAACAATTGTTTTTCGCAGATCCCCGTAACCAGCTCGCCATTCACAAAGATGACATCACTGGGCAGAACATGATCAATGTGGTTTGCCGGACGCCCATTGACCTCGACAACCCCTGCATCAATCAAACGAGAAGCTTGCTTTCGAGAGCAAATGCCGCAATGGCTTAAATATTTGGCAAGACGCATGGGTTCAGTCAAAAGGAGCTCTCATCAAGTCAACGAAAAACACGAAGGTAACAAGGTGTATTTTAACATGAACGATCTGCGTGCGCTGTACGTATTACCATCAAAAGTACAGGAGAAACCCTCATGGCTGGAATCGAATTTTCCGAATTAGTTTATCATCAACCTTTACAAAAGGTCGTCGTGCATTCTCGTGACTTGGCCCTATATCAAGTCAGTGTGTTGATCAATCACGTTGAATATTTTGTTAAAGAAGCCAACGGAGAATTTCTAAACGCATTGAATCCCCTTGAAGTTCAAAAGCGATTTGATGGGCTAAATTATTTAACGATGGTGCTTAGGCATGAAAGCGCTTATGACGAAATGATAGGGCAACCCGTACGGAAAGAGCAAAATGTGCTGGAAGTGTCATTTGGGCAAAATCATTTATATTGATTTAGTGAGGCTACCCAAAATCTAAACGCGCTACTTCAAGGTGTTGAAATATACGGTATGCACCTTGAGTGCCGACATAAAAAGCGCTCTGCAGCGACCATCTCGCATTGAGGCTTCGCACTCTTCAAACTTGCATGCTCAAGAAGCATGAGGTTCTTCATTGTGATTTGTTGAACAGAACTTCACGCCTGCTGCGCTGTGATCTTGCCAGTTTACTTTTAGTTACGGACAGAGGTTGTCAAAAATTGACCGTTTGTCGATGTTGGTCTATTTTACTTATCGGTACAAATGTAAACGAACAAAGGACTGTTGATGAAATACACATTTTTTATCGTTGCAATGGTGTGGTGGTGCTTTTCCATTCCAAATGCAAACTCCGCGGAGGTCTGGGCTAAAGGAAGTGAATGTACCGAACTTGAACAGCCAATCATTCGAATCACTAAACACAAAAGGCTGCGCTACTATCCCCAAAACAAGTATGAAAATAATAAAAATTTAGACCATGTAAAGCTACTTGTGCTCGATGAACTAGAGAAAAGCTACCCAGAACACGCAAACGTCGTGATAAAAAAGATGCACATGTACCGACAACCAATGACCGAAGCGTTTTATGGTAAATACGTGAATCGTTATGAATTTGGTGCGGAATTTATGCCCGTCGAATCCTGTTCAGATGGAACTCAAAGTGGATAGAAACAACTTAGCTATTTTGACCGTTGTGTCGCTGGGTGTACCAAGCATTAAACTGAACTACGATTTGGCGGCGGCGAGTAAACCTCAATCATCCAATGTTGTGTCTAATCAACATGCGAAACTGAAACTAAATACCATTGCATCTGAACTGGCCGTGATGACAGAGAATTCAATTTTAGGCCTTAAATTGGGTAGCTCGTTTAGCGATTTTATGACGCAGGTGGGTCGCCCCAGCGTATATTGGCCCCTGACCAAAGATAAAACGATAGCAATGGTGGGTAGAAAGCTCGCATTGTTTTTTGAAAATGAACAATTGGTCGGTTATCAATATGCTCACCATCTTCTACCGTTGACGCTGAGTAATGAAGTCGAGTTCTTTGAACAGCAAAATCAAGTTGATCTAAAGCTTCAAAATCAAACGGTATCCCTATCTGAACCATTATTACAAGGGATTAAGAAACTGGCGATGGAAGCGGGCATGCGTTTAGACTTAGTGCGATATAAAAAATCCAATCATGAGTATTTGGAGAAAATAGCAGGTATTGCTGTTGGGGATGTGTTCACGAATGCCTTGCCTGAGCCGCTGAGTTGTCTGCCGATGGAAAACAAAGAAGTGGACGTCATTAATTACCACACCATCCGCTTTGTAGACCAAAAATCAAAGACAAACTATCTAACGGGATGCAATCAGATTGTGGAACTTTGGAATGAAAAACAGTATAGCCGCGTGCAACTGATAGAGCCGCTGCCAAATCACAATGTCGAGTTGGCTGCCTTTGAAACACTACTTGAGAAGCAAAAACCTTGGCGCTTTAAACAATGGCATTATCAGAGTGATTTAGCATCGCTACCTGAATTGCAGCAGCTTGATGTGGTCAATGACATTGCAAAGTTTGAATCATCTCGCTGGTTTGGTCATTTCGAGATAGCAGATGATAAGTTAGTTGCCGCGACATTAATAAGCCAATAATGGAATTGCGTAACGGAAACCTCATTGAGGTGCTTCCGTTACGATGATGACGTCGTGTTAAAGGAACAAGGCTAATTGACGGATATCTTGTATTTCAAGATCCGCCAGTCCTTTAAAGGAGTAAGGAGCAAATTGATTTTCCAACCATATGCTGGCACAACCGGCTTGTCTCGCACCTTGCACGTCACTATCTAAACTGTCACCAATATGCAGTAACTCACTTGGCTCGATGTTTAAACGCGCACAGGCCGTCAAATACATCGCGTTGGCCGGTTTTGCAGTACCGTCACGTCCGGCTTGCAGAACAAAATCGAAATAACCTTTTAGATTAAATTGTTCGACGTCGACGTTACCATTGGTGATAGCAACAAGAGGATATTTCTGGCGTAGTTTGTTAAGTAAAATCAGTACATCCTCACTGACCGTGATATTGCAACGCGCGCTCATAAACGCGTTGAAAGCACCCGTAGCATGGCGTACGGCATCTTCTTCGGGAAACCCCAATTCGGTGAAGGCGTAGTGCAGTGCGACGTGACGCCAACGGGTGACATCGCCTTCTAACGATTCATCTTTATCAAGCAGCGCGCGGCGGCAATCACGCCAAAAATGTTCACCTTGCTCCTGCCATTCAGGAAACTGTTCGACGTAATCGAGCATGGCCCGAATAGCCGCTTTGATAATAGGGCGGTTGTCGTACAAGGTGTCATCAAGGTCAAAGCTGAGCGCTTTTATTTCGCCGATGGCGCGGTTAAATCGCATAAGAATACCCAAAGAAAATTTAAGAATTCAATGGCTTGAACTCTAAATGAGAAACGGAAAATAAACGGCACGCTAAGCATAGCCTAAGGGTTCGCGGTCTAAACTTCAAGCTGAGCATACGCAAACTAGATAGTCTTGTTTAAGACTCGTTTTTTTGTTTTTTCGCCCGCGGGTGGGCTTTGTCATACACTTTAGCTAAGTGCTGAAAATCAACGTGAGTATACACTTGGGTCGCAGATAAACTGCTGTGGCCAAGCATTTCTTGAACTGCCCGTAAATCCCCGCTTGATTCCAAGACATGACTTGCAAATGAGTGGCGAAGTTTATGGGGATGGATAGGGGTGCTGATCCCTTGGCGGATCCCCCATGTTTTCATGCGGGCACGGACGTGACGAACGGAAATACGCGTTTTTCGTTTACTGACAAACAGCGCCAATTCGCCAGGTTGAATAAAGTGCTCTCGAATCGGCATCCAAGCTTGAATTGCTTCAAGGGCTTTTCGGCCAACAGGTACAACTCGCTCTTTGCTGCCTTTACCTACAACGCGAATTTCCCCGTCACGAATATCATGAACATTCACATTGACCAGCTCACTTATCCGCAGACCGCTAGAATACATTAGCTCCATCATCGCTTTATCGCGAAGAGCTAACTCGTCCTCTTCTTGAATTTCGAGGAGTTGCGCCATTTGATCAACGTCTAAGTTCTTTGGCAACGGTTTTTGGAATTTAGGTACCTTCAGCCCTTGAGCTGGGTTACTGATGTCGTCTTGGCGACGTTGTAAAAACTTATACAACGAGCGAATACAACTCAGTTTGACGTTAATCGAGCGAGGATTTAACTGTTTCGCACGCAAAGACATGCTGTATCGACGCACTAATTCCGGCGTTACGCTATGCCACCCTGAGCACAACGTATGAAAATAGGCTGCAGCTTGGTTTAGTTGGAGTTGATATTGCGTGAGGGTGTGGTTCGAGTACTGACGTTCGTATTGAACATATTGGATAAATGCTGCGATTGGTGCAGTCCATTGTTCTGTAAGTTCGACAGTGTGGTTCATGCAAGCTCAGTTAGACGCTGTTCGAGAGAGCGTAAAAACTCGTTAATGAGCAAATTGTCATTGTCGGGCGCAAAATGATCCGGATCGTTGCTGGCTAACGCTAAAATGGCTTTAGGGGCTTTGAGATCACCGAGTAAATAAAGCGCGACAGACTGAGCGTCACCTTTATTGAAAAACAAAGATTGCTCATCTTTGCTTAATCGACCTAAATAATTGCCACGGCGATTTAAGCGATTCGCCACTAAGGCAGTAAAACGAAGTTCAAACTCGAGCAACTCACAGCCGCAAATGGTTGGCACTTCAGAGAGCTTTGTCTGCACCAGTTGGCTGAGCTGCGCAAACGATTGGCATTGCCACAATTCACGCTGACATTCGCTAAACAGCTTAAAGACTCGCTCATTGTCTTTGGCATAACGGATAAGTTGAGCGATTTGCGTCTTGAGTTCCGTTGTTTGCTCTCGGAGCAATCGTTGCTGCTGCAGTGCTAAATTGGGCAGTCCTGTCGCATCGCTGTGTAATTCGAGACTCGAGCAATAAATAGGGGTGATGACGAAAGAAGTCAGGGTGACGGCTCAGGTAAGCTGCCACTTGATGTTCTTGTAGTTCGGTCACCACTTTTTTATCTAAGGGCTGCTCACTCATACTGCAACTTGTCCATCGTAAACGTGTTCCGCGGGACCAGTCATTTTTACCGGATGCCCTTCACCTTGCCAGCGGATCTGTAAGCTGCCACCAGGTAAATCAACACGCACAGTACTTTCTAATTTTCCTTGCAGCATGCCGACGACCGCAGCCGCACAAGCCCCCGTTCCACACGCAAGCGTCTCGCCCGCGCCGCGCTCCCACACACGTAGTCGAATGTGTTCAGCGTTAATAACTTGCATAAAACCTACGTTTGCACGGGCAGGAAAACGTTCGTGCAATTCAAGCGTTGGGCCAAGTTCGTGTACAGGCGCGTTTTCTACGTCATCCACAATCAATACTGCATGTGGATTACCCATGGAGACTGAACTGAGGAAAACGGTTTGTTCTGGCAGCCTGAAAATGTAGGTGTTCTCACGTTTGCCCGCTTTCATCGGAATGTGTTGTGGGTCGAATTGAGGATGCCCCATATTCACCGTAACTTGGCCATCTTTTTCGGTAAATAGGGTGATGTTGCCGCCTTTTGTGGAGACAGACACTTTGTGTTTGTTCGTCAGGCCTTTCATACGCACAAAGCGTGCAAAACAACGCGCACCATTGCCGCATTGCTCAACTTCGTTGCCATCGGCATTGAAAATTCGGTAGTGGAAATCGATTTCAGGTGAGTAAGGAGGTTCAACAAACAACAGTTGGTCAAACCCTACTCCGAAATTGCGATCTGCCAAACGCTTAATCTGGTCACGCGATAAAAATACATTTTGGGTGACATTGTCGACGACCATAAAGTCGTTACCCAAACCATGCATTTTAGAAAAATTAATTAACATAGGATCCGTTACAATCACAACTTCTGGCTACAGCATGCCATAACCTGTGCGATGCTGCAGCCGTTTTTTTAAGGCAGTAAATGTTCACCTTGCCAAAGAGATTCAATCTTTTCACGCTCACGCACTAGGTAATGGTTCTGACCGTCGACCATCACTTCAGCTGCGCGTGGACGTGAGTTATAGTTTGAACTCATGCTAAACCCATAAGCGCCAGCACTGCGTTGTACGAGTAAGTCACCGGGGGCAATCGCAAGACGTCGGTTTTTGCCAATAAAATCGCCTGTTTCGCATACAGGTCCAACTACATCATACTCCCGTTCTTCCACATCTTGGCGGATTTCGGCAGGAACAATCGCTTGCCAAGCACTGTACAGTGAGGGACGAAGCATGTCGTTCATGCCCGCATCAACAATAGCGAAATGTTTGTCTGCGGTTTGTTTTATGAATTCAACTTTGGTTAGTAAAATCCCCGAATTGGCGGCAATGGCTCGTCCTGGTTCAAAGATAAGTTGAAGATGGGGGTATTTTTCTAGGCGTGCTTTAATTTCCGCTGCGTACGCGCTAGGGTGTGGTGGCTTTTCATGGTTGTACGGGACGCCAAGGCCACCACCAATATCAATGTGCTTTAAGGTGATCCCGGCTGTGGCAAGCGTATCAATGAGCGCAAGCACTTTGTCTGTTGCCGCCAAAAAAGGTTCTATCTCGGTGAGTTGTGAGCCGATATGGAAATCGATCCCAACAACGTCCAAACCCGGTAACGCGTAAGCGAGTTGATAGACATTAAAAGCCTGCTTGATGTCTATCCCAAACTTATTTTCTTTCAAACCCGTCGAAATGTAAGGGTGCGTTTTAGCGTCGATGTCTGGGTTCACACGAATGGAAATCGGTGCAACGAGACCTAGCGAGGTCGCGACGTAGCTAATACGCTCAAGCTCAGCTTGCGATTCAACGTTGAAGCATTTGATGCCTTGTTTAAGTGCAAACACGATTTCATCAGCCGTTTTTGCTACGCCCGAAAACACGACTTTGCTTGCGTCACCGCCGGCAGCTAAAACCCGAGCTAGCTCCCCTTTGGAGACAATATCAAAGCCCGCGCCTAATCGTGCGAGTACATTCAAAACAGCGATATTGGAATTGGCTTTAACAGCATAACACACCAAATGAGGATGGCCTTGTGCTGCATCAGTGAAGGCATGGTAGTGTCTTTCTAATGTACGACGAGAATACACGTAGCAAGGGGTGCCATAGTGAGCCGCGAGTTCGCTGACCGAGACTTCCTCAGCAAACAGCGAATCATTTTGATAGTGAAAATAGTCCATTTAACTGTCCTTCTGCTTTGATTGTTCAGAGGAAGGCGCTGAGGGATCAGCATTGGTGGTTGGTGCTTTTTCTGGTAAATACAAAGCACCGCTTTGACCACAGCCGGTGAGTACAAGAGTGCCAACGGCCAAAATTGCAGCCCAAAATACAGTGAGTTTCTTCGCTTTCATTAGATAAATAAAGTCTATGCCCTTATAATCGCAGGGTAACAGAATTACTGAAAAAAGCAGCTATTCACAGGTGAATTTTATTCCTGTTAAACTGGTAAAAATCCAAAGCCCAAAGGAACGCTATCATGACTGACCACGAATACCATGAATTGGTTGATGCAATGCTACTCGCGCTTGAAGAGCAAATTGAAGACTGTGAAGTGGATCTGGATTATGAAACAAACAGTGGCTTGCTCGAAGTTATTTTCCCAGACAAAAGTAAAATTGTGATCAACAAACAACCTCCTTTACACCAAGTATGGGTTGCCACGAAATTTAATGGTCATCATTTTGAATTACACGGTGATAAGTGGATTGATAACCGCTCTGGTGCTGAATTCTGGCAGTTCATTTCAGACGCGGCGACTCGTCAAGCGGGTGATGCCATTGTCTGGACTGCGAACTAAATGCTGCCATTTGTCGAAGCGTCTGCGAAAGGCGAACATCGTGCTACGGTGATTTGGCTGCATGGCCTCGGTGATTCTGGTCATGGCTTTTTGCCCGTTGCAAATGCATTGCAACTTCCTGATTCGCTCGGTGTTCGGTTTATTTTTCCCCATGCGCCAGAAAGACCAATGACCATCAACGGTGGTATGCGCATGGCGTCTTGGTATGACATTAAGTCTCTTGATCTAGATAAAAGAGCAGATGAACAAGGTGTGCGAGAATCGGCAGAACAAGTTCAAGCGTTAATCGAGCAAGAAATAGCATCAGGTATTGCGCCGGATCGCATCATCTTAGCGGGCTTTTCGCAAGGTGGTGTTGTGACACTCCATCTCGCACCTCGTTTACCTTATGCCTTGGCGGGGGTGATGGCACTGTCGACCTACATGTGTGTACCTGCCAAACTGCATGAAGAAAAGCAGCAAGCGTCGCTAAATATTTTTATGGCCCACGGTCAAAAAGACAATGTTGTGCCATTATTTGCCGGTGAGTTAGCACGCGACACATTGACCACAAATGGTTACGCACCGTCGTGGACGACCTATGCGATGGCGCATGAAGTTTGTTACGATGAACTCGCCGATATCCGTAACTGGCTCATCGCAACCCTAGGCTAATTAGAGGAAACCAGCATGACACAAAAGTTGGTCATTCGAACAAAAACAAACGTCGCCGCCAGCCAGCCACCTGTAGAAGCGGTGAGTTATGAATGGCATTGGCGACGTATTTGGGCCGCTTTGTTGTCATTTGGATTGCTCATCGGTGCCGGTGGTTACGCGCTGTTGCTATCGGTTAATGCCGATGAATTAACACCGGAAAACAGGGTGGAAACACAACATTCCGCATTGGATTTGGCGCAAGCGTCGGACAGCTTGGAACAAGATGCCGAATTGGATAATGTAAGCGTAGCGGATGAAGATGACACGGCGAATACGGAAGTGGTTACCATCGACAAAGCGGTGTTTGATGAAGATACATCGACGAGCGAACCCAGCGACGTATTGCAAGACGAATTGGGGGAAGAACCTGCCGCACCCTCTCTGGTATCAATAGACAATGGTAATGAAACACCGTCGAACCAAATTGAATCAGCCGATTCGCCAACTGACGTGAACGATCCGGCACAGTTTTCTTCGGATGCGACAGTGGCCACGTTAGCTGTAGGCGCGCAAATTGACACGTCTAAGGTGTCACGTGCAGTGCTTACCACCGGTGTTATTGACCGTGAACCCGTGGATGTCCTTAAAACGGATGTATCGAACAGCCAGTTTTCAGACAAACTCTATTTTTTTACAGAAGTGAAAGCGTTGCAAGGCACAACCATTCACCACGTTTGGTATTTTCAAGATGTGATTATGGCGGACATTCCATTGTCTATTTCCGCGACGCGTTTTCGTACTTATTCACTGAAACACGTATTGCCTGAGCAATTAGGCGACTGGCGGATTGATGTCGTCAAAGAAACGGGCGAATTAATCGCACAGAAACAATTTCGTATCCATGCCGCACAACCTTAATAGCGGTATTTGAAGATAAAGGTAAAGCATGACAGAACATAACGCACCACTTCGTATTGCAACTCGCAAAAGTGCTTTGGCACTGTGGCAAGCTGAGTTTGTAAAAGCACAATTAGAAAAGTTCCACCCTGGACTTGTCGTTGAGCTTGTACCGATGACCACTCAAGGCGATGTGATTCTCGATACGCCACTGGCAAAAATTGGTGGTAAGGGCCTGTTTGTTAAAGAATTAGAACAAGCTATGTTAGATGGACGTGCCGATATCGCGGTACATTCAATGAAAGACGTGCCAGTTGAATTCCCTGAAGGCTTAGCACTACACACTATTTGTGAGCGTGAAGATCCGCGTGATGCGTTTGTATCAAATACCTACAGTGCACTTGCTGAGCTGCCACAAGGTGCGGTTGTTGGCACGTCAAGTTTGCGCCGCCAATGCCAAATTCGTGCGCTTCGCCCAGATTTAGAAATCCGTGACCTGCGCGGCAATGTGAACACGCGTTTGGCAAAATTGGATGCAGGTGAATACGACGCCATTATTTTAGCTGCAGCGGGTCTAATCCGATTGGAAATGCCAGAGCGCATTCGCGCTTTTATTGAACCCGAAGTGTCATTACCCGCAAATGGACAAGGTGCGGTGGGTATCGAATGTCGAATCGACGATGAGCGTACAAAAGCGTTACTTGCGCCATTAGAGCACACAGAAACCCGCGTTCGCGTGAATGCAGAACGTGCGATGAATCGTCGTCTTGAAGGGGGCTGTCAGGTGCCAATTGGTGCATATGCCTTGCTTGAAAATGATCAAGTATGGCTTCGTGGTTTGGTCGGTGCGGTAGATGGTAGCCAAATGCTGACTGCTCAAATCAAAGGGGCACAGAGCGACGCAGAATCATTGGGCGTGCAACTTGCTGAAACTCTGCTTGGGATGGGAGCAGATAAAATACTTGCAGACGTCTACGGAAAATAACGCATTATGAAGCATCTGCTCATCACTCGGCCAATTGACAAGGGCAACGAACTGCTTCTCAATTTGGAAGCAGCAGGATTTAAAGTGAGCCATACCCCTGTCTTGGCACTGGATTATCTTGATGTAGCGCCAGCTCAATTAGCCGTCATTGATGAAGCGGATGTTGTTATTTTCATCTCCCAAGATGCAGTAAAAGGGTTGGCAATGTTGCGCGACACCCTGCCTGCGTCCACCCAATATGTTGCCGTTGGGACCAGCACAGCAAGCGTGCTTAAAACTACGTTTGGCATGCAAGCATTCGTGCCAAAACAACAGGACACCGAAGGGATGCTCGCACTAAATGTGCTAGCTGACGTTTCAGGAAAGCAAATTGTGATCGTTAAAGGTCTAGGTGGACGACCAGACCTTGCTAAATCGCTCAAATCACGAGGTGCGTTACTTAATCAGCTTGCAGTCTATGAGCGCAAACCGGCCGAGCTTCAATCGGATGAGTGGTTGGACCTCTGGAAGCGCGACGAAATAGACGGTATAGTGATCACCAGTAATGCTGCCGCGGATGCGATTTTCAACAGTACCCATGAAAGCGCAATTAGCTGGTTGAAAGGCCGTACGTTTTTTGTTGTAAGTCAGCGTATTGCGCTACACCTTCAGCAGACCTACGGTGTACAAGGGGATGTAATCGTAACAGATGGAGCACAAGACGAAGTCGTTTTTAAAGCCATTTTGTCTGCTCGCCAAGCGCTTGCTACTCAGCAAGAGTTGACTAGCGCTCTGGAGGAAAAGGAGTCAGAGCGGATTCGTCCAGACTCCTCATCTGCGAGTACGTTGTCTCCAATCCAGAAAGACACAACGCAGACAGCAAAGGAATTTACCTCGGTTCATGTTGAGCCGGAGCACACTCAGGAATCCACTATGAGCGAACAACCTCAACACACAATGTCTTCAGCGGCAACGGAAGCGAAAACGCGCATTCCAGTAAGCAAAGTCGGAATTCTGGCATTAACGCTCGCGATGATGTTAGGCGGTGCATGTGCTGCAGCGGTTTGGTATGGTGAGCAACAATTGAGTGCGATGAATGAACGAACTAATGCATTGCAGCAGGAAAATGCCGTTTTACAACAGCAGGTTGTAACGCATAAAGCTCAGTTGGCCAAATTAAACCAAACAATGTCAGGGTTTGATGAACAGTTAAGTCGCACGTTGAGTGCTCAACAAACGTTGATGAGCGACACATTGGCACAAGTCAAAGAAGTGGCCTCACTGCCTCAACAACAATTCGCAAAAAGCGAAGCGGCTTATTTGGTCCATTTGTTACGCTTTAAAGCAGTGGTAGAACACGATTGGCAAACCAGTGAAATACTCCTTTCACGTTTAGATAAACTCGCCGTACATTTTGTGGATCCACACGTGATTTCAGCAGCGATAGCACAAGATTTAGTGACTATCCGAGGCCAAGAAAATCCACCACTCGAAACTGCCTATGTGACCTTGATGGGGCTAGTGCAACAAGCGCCTGAATTACCTCTACTCACGCTTAAACTGCCGGAAGAAAATGCCGTTGAACAGGTGACATTGAGTGAAAATGTGAACGATTGGCAAGCAAACTTGAAACGCTCATGGGATAAGTTCGCCGAAGATTTCATTCGTATTCGCAAACGTGAAACCATTACCGCAGAGCCGCTTTTATCAGCCAGTGAGCAAAGGTTGTTACGAGCTGCTTTTGAGGCTTATTTAACGCAAGCGCAAACGGCACTTATGAAGCAGCAAACAGCCGTTTACCAAAGCGCATTGCATGTCGCGATTGAGCACCTTAATACACACTTCGACACCAATGCCGCTGTTGTTAAGGGGATGAAGGTGGAATTAGAGCGATTGGCTGGCATTTCTATCACGACAGACACTCAGATTAAATTGGCCACGCCAGAGGTTATTGAGGGGTTAATACAATGATCCGAGTTCTGGTTTATTTCCTTGTTCTCGCATTGGTCCTCGCAGGATCACACTGGTTGATGGATGAAAAAGGGTATGTGCTTATCTCTTTTAATCAAACAACAATAGAAGGGACGCTGGTTTCGTTTGGTTTTATGGCGCTACTTTCTATGGTCTCCTTGTACGTGTTTGCACGAGTGGCTGGTTGGCTTTGGCGATTAGTCGTTTCGCCTTCTCGTCATTGGTCTTGGCGTCGTCATCGTCGTCAACAGCAAGTATTGGAACAAGGATTGTGGGCGATGTTGCAAGGTGATTGGGAATCGCTTGAACGTCATTGGCGTAAGGCACCGGTCTCTGAAGAGTGGCAAACGCTAAAACAAGCGGCACTCGTTAAAGCATCAATGGAAAAAGAGCAATGGGTACAAGCTCGTGCTCAGTTAGAGGCGTTACCGACCAACGAGCACACGGTCTCGTTAAAAGCGAGCCTTGAACCGAATGACGACAATACCGCTGTGTTGGCTAAACTCGCAAAAGACAAACAGGCATCAACGCACACATTGATGCAATACGGTGAAGCGCTGATTGCTCAACGTGCGTTCAGTGACCTCAAACCCGTTTTGGTCAAGCTAAGTAAACGTGCCTCTATGGACGTGGAGTTGTGGCGACGGAAAGTCGCAAAATGGTTTTCCTCTGTATCAGCCCATGAACGAGAGTTACTTTGGAACGTGCTACCGAAGTCAGTGCAACAGCACGTTGAAGAGGTTTGGGTACAATCACAATTAGCAAAGGGTGAACTTAGCAAAGAAGAAGCTCGGTTACAGAAGTGGGTTAAAAAAGGCCAGTTCGAGCAACTGGCGAGTGTGCTGCTGCATTTGCGTGGCGAGGGACTCGTTAGCGCTCCAACAGGCAGTGCAACACGCGTTGAAAGCGCAATCGGACAATGTCTATTTGTTGCTTTCTTTGGCCAGTTTAGCGCTTGCTGGCAAAGACGCGCAGTTGGCTGCAAAGGTATTTGACCAACTAGCTGATAAAGTACCTGCACATTGGAAAGCAATGCAAAAACGCGCTTATATTGAAGATGGACAGTATCAAAAGGCGTGTTTTATCGACCAGTAGCGGGCTATCCTGCCAAGCTTAACAAAAGTAAAAAACGGTGTTCAGACACCGTTTTTTCGTTTAATAACGATTTGACTGATCCGCTTGCACTTATGACTATCACAGTCAACAATGGACAGATGTCCTTGAAATCTTTCGCGAGGTGCGTATGATCCGCGAAATTTTACCAAAAAACTGAGTGCCTTATGATAAATCCAAACCTCCCGTTACTCGACCTTCATCGCCACTTGGATGGCAACGTGCGCGCGACGACCATTTTGGAACTAGGGCGTCAGTTTAATTTGGCGTTACCGGCGTCGGATGTAGAGGGATTACGCCCGCATGTTCAAGTGATGGACAACGCCCCCGATCTGATGTCCTTTCTTGCAAAACTTGATTGGGGTGTCAAAGTACTCGGGGATTATGATGCTTGCCGCCGCATCGCGATTGAAAATGTGGAAGACGCGAAAGCACAAGGAATTGACTACACCGAGCTACGCTTTAGTCCGTACTACATGGCGATGAACCACAATCTGCATCCGCAAGGGGTTGTTGAAGCCGTGGTTGATGGCATTAAATCGGCATCTCGCGCTTTAGGGGTGAAAGTAAATCTTATTGGCATCATGTCGCGTACCTTTGGCGTAGAGAAGTGCATTGCAGAATTGGATGCTATCCTTGCGCACAAAGAAGACATGGTCGCGGTGGATTTGGCTGGCGACGAAATCGGCTTTCCAGGAGAATGGTTTGAACCACATTTCAAGCGAGTGCGTGACGCCTACCTAGGCGTGACGGTTCATGCGGGCGAAGCAAAAGGCGCTGAGAGTATTTGGCAGGCGATAGAGCAACTTGGCGCGACGCGCATTGGGCATGGTGTAAACGCTATCCACGATCCGAAACTCATGGATTTCTTGCGTGACAAACGTATCGGTATTGAGTCATGCCTCACGAGTAACATTCAAACAAGTACCGTTAAAACGTTAGACAGCCACCCGCTAAAACGTTTCCTCGATCACGACATTCTTGCTTGTATTAACACTGATGACCCAGCGGTTGAAGGCATAGAGCTTCGACACGAGTTTGAAAATGTCGCCGCTTTAGCCGGACTATCCGCCAGTGATTGCGATAAAGCGCAGCGAAACGCACTGGAGATTGCCTTCTTGAGCGCGGATGAGAAACAAGCGTTACTTACCTTGGCGTCTGCCCGTCGATAATTTTATGCTCTAGAGCTGCTTAATGACACGAGCAGCTCAAATAATCTTGCTTTAAAGCCTGGATCACGCGTCCACGTGTCACCAAACCAATCACTTTACCATGCTCAACAACAGGGTAAATTTTGGGTTTATTTCCATCCATTAATTGAGCTAAGTCGACAACATTCATCTCAGGCGATACTGACAACGGCTCAGTTGACATTAAATCCCCTACCGCAAGCTGTCCGTTGCAAAAATAGCTGTTGTCCAGCAACGGCTTGAGCATTTGTTGTTCCGAGATAAAACCAATTAAGTAACCCTCTTGGTCAATCACTGGGGTGCCAAACACACCGTAGCTGTTCATCGCATCCAGTGCTTGGGTAAGCTCCATCGAGGCAAAGACGTGCGGAAATTGCGTGGTCATGATTTGTTTAACTGTACGCATAGTAGACTCCTTGATAGGCAGGATATCGTTTTTGATGTTTACAGTATGGGAAGAACTAAATTATTAATAAAATGGATTATTTGAATTGATATGATGGGTTTTATCAATCGATCACTGTGGTTAGTAATCGATTGATAAGAAATCAATTACTTGATGAATGCGAACGCATCAGCAAATAAATTTTCACGAATAGCCCCTTTCGTTAGAAAGTCATCGCGAACAATACCTATCATGTCGAAACGGCCCGCCATATACACTTGATAAGGTTCAAGAGAGACGATGTCCGCCATAACCGCGTGATGCACGTAGCCTGTATGGCCTTGCCATTCACCTTCCGGTGTTTCTACCACTGGAATAAATTGGAAATTGGGACGACGCTTTGCCCAAGCTTCCATTTCCTCTTTTGCATAAAGCGCCGATTCTACTTTAACACCCCAATAGAAAAAGACGGGTTGATCGTAGTTAATTTCAGCTAAATGGTCTGCAATTGACTTAACGTAAGAAAATCCAGTCCCACCGGCGAGCAAAATAGTTGGCATGCTTGGTGTTTCGCGTAAATGTGCATTGCCTAAACCGACTTCAATCGTAACCGTTTGATTTGCTTCATGAGCCGTTTTCAAAAATGCCAAGGCTTGCATCGCGTAAGAATCAACAGCCCCTGCGCCGATATGCAACTCAATGAGGTTGGTTTGCGACGGTTTGCTGGCAATTGAGAACGCGCGTTTGTCTTTTTCAGCTAAGACAACTTGCAAATATTGTCCGGCTAAAAAAGAAACGGGTTGTTCCGGTGTAAGCTCAACCTGAAATACAAATTCTGTGAGCGGTGCAATGCGAGTGACCGCTGCTTGTAGTGTTTGCATGCTTTACCTATTAAAGTTGCACATTGGACGCGAATGCCGCGCACTGTATCATAATTTGCGCTATTTGGGCAAAATACCGAGACTATCCCAAATCTCATCAACGCGCTGTTTGACTTGCTCATCCATCACGATAGGCGTACCCCATTCTCGGTCCGTTTCACCTGGCCATTTGTTGGTTGCATCCATGCCCATTTTTGAGCCAAGTCCAGATACTGGCGAGGCAAAATCAAGGTAGTCTATCGGTGTGTTTTCAATCAATGTTGTATCACGTGCAGGATCCATTCGAGTGGTGATTGCCCAGATGACGTCATTCCAATCTCTTGCATTAACATCGTCATCACATACAATCACAAATTTCGTGTACATGAATTGGCGTAGGAAAGACCAAACACCCATCATTACGCGCTTCGCATGCCCTGGATACTGCTTTTTCATCGTGACCACAGCCATACGGTATGAACAACCTTCAGGCGGGAGATAAAAATCAACGATCTCTGGGAACTGTTTTTGCAGTATTGGTACGAAGACTTCATTCAATGCCACGCCCAAAATAGCTGGCTCATCGGGTGGACGACCTGTGTAGGTGCTATGATAAATCGGGTCTTTACGATGCGTGATGTGCGTTACTGTCATCACAGGGAAATCATCGACTTCGTTGTAGTAGCCAGTGTGGTCGCCATACGGCCCCTCTGGCGCCATTTCGCCAGGCATGATGTACCCTTCAAGCACGAATTCGGCACTTGCAGGGACTTGCAGATCATTTGAAATGGATTTAACGACTTCGGTTTTGCTGCCACGCAATAGTCCCGCAAACGCGTATTCGCTTAGGGTGTCAGGAACCGGTGTGACGGCCCCTAAAATAGTGGCAGGATCCGCGCCCAAGGCTACAGAAACCGGATAAGGTTCACCAGGGTGTTTTTCGCACCACTCGAGAAAATCGAGTGCACCGCCACGGTGAGATAACCAGCGCATAATGATTTTGTTCTTACCAATGAGTTGCTGGCGGTATATTCCAAGATTTTGTCGCTTCTTGTTTGGCCCTCGAGTAATGGTCAAACCCCACGTGATCAGTGGTGCCGCATCGCCAGGCCAACAATGTTGGATCGGTAACGTGTACAGATCGACGTCATCGCCTTCTAGCACAACGTCCTGACATGGTGCCTTTTTGAGTTCTTTGGTTGGCATGTTGAGCACCTGTTTAAAGACAGGTAACTGACCGAGTGCTTCTTTGATGCCTTTTGGTGGTTCTGGTTCTTTTAAAAAGGCTAAGAGCTTACCAACTTCGCGTAGTTCGCTGACATCCTCTTGTCCCATACCCATCGCAACACGTTTTGGGGTGCCAAATAGATTCGCGAGAACGGGGACTGAGTGGCCTACGGGGTTTTCAAACAAAATCGCAGGGCCGCCGGCGCGTAGCGTACGGTCAGCAATTTCGGTCATTTCCAAATAGGTCGATACAGGCTGAGTCACTCGAACAAGCTCACCTTTGTCTTCGAGTAAAGCAATAAAATCACGTAAGTCTTTATATTTCATAAGCAGCACTTCTCTTTTCTTGCGTGCTATTGTAGCAACTCCTGACAAAGACGGTAGTCCTATCCATGGAGTTGATGGCGAGAATCTAATAGCTTGCTACACTTTGTAACACGTCTGAATAAAACCATTGTGCCTTGATACCAATCACATTTATGCTCTATTCATGTTAGGTTCTGACCGTTGCTCAGTTTGGCAAGACAATCGGTATTGTTTGATATTGCGCAATATGCAATTAGTGTGAATTGATAGGATTGTAGCCTTTATGGTGTTAACCATTTTTCTGAAGAGTCTGTTTTTAGCCAGTGGTAGGGTTGAGGCTTGAATAAAATCATCGCGAGCATCCTGATGCTCTTGGTTTGTGTATCGTCGTGGGCGATGCCAATTCCTGAACAAGCGTTTTCAAATCACAGTGCAGTCATGCTCATTATTGAGCCTTCGACAGGGCGAATTGTAGAAGCAAACGACGCCGTCGCGATATTCTATGGATATGATTTACCTACTCTGACTTCACTTAAAATTCAACAAATCAATCAACTGACACCTGAACAGGTGGCGGCGGAGCGAAAAGCGGCGGTGTCAGAAGGGCGAAATTATTTTATTTTCCAACATCAATTGAAAAGTGGTGAGATCCGCACTGTACAGGTGTTTTCAAGTCCTTTTACAGTGCATGGACAAACGTTGTTGTTGTCCGTTATCCAAGACATAAGTGCCCAGCGCAATTTGCAGCAGGAGCTTTGGCATTATCAGGAAAACTTGGAACAGCAAGTTGCAATGCAAACTCAAGCTATCGAAGAAGCCGACGCCGTAAAATGGGTGTTGATGTACGTTGTTCTGGTAATGATGATTGGCGCATTAGTCATCGTCATATTTATGGCGTTTCGACTCAGAGAGGCAAAACGAAAAGCGGAACACGACAGTTCGACACTTCGGGCTATCTTCAACGCGTTTGACGATTACTTAGTTTTTACGGATGAACATCACGTTATTTTGTCAGGTAATCAACGAGTCCATCAGGCATTCCCTGAAAATTGGGTTGGTAAGGTTTTGTGTGATTTTGTCGATTGTCCTGAAGGTATGTCGCTTGGCGATAATCAAGTTGCAGAACTGATGGTGAGGTTGGTAGATAAGCCGTTTCCTGCTGAAATTCGCTGTGAAGCGGTAAATGATAGACATGGTAAACAACAAGGGTTTTTGTACATCATTCGCAATATTCAAGCACGCCTAGAAGCCGAGCGAGAACTGCGTTTAGCCAGTACCGTGTTTGCGACGACCAATGAAGGTGTGTTGGTGTCTGATAGACAAAATCGCATCCAACTTGTCAATCGAGCATTTACGGAAATAACGGGTTTCGAGCAACATGAAGTCATGGGTCAAACACCTGACATTTTCAGTTCAGGTCGCCATGACACAGCCTATTTCACTCAACTTTACGACACGCTAAATAAACAAGGACACTGGGAAGGCGAAATTTGGAATCGTCGCAAGAATGGTGATATCTACCCAAGTTGGTTAACGGTGTCTGCCGTCTTTTCGGATAGCGGAGAGATTGAGATGTACGTTGCGCTTTTTAACGACATCACCTCTCGCAAGAAAAATGAACAACTGATGTGGCAGCAGGCGAACTTCGACAATCTGACGGGTCTCGCTAATCGCCACCACTATCACAATAAATTTGACCAAGAAATTTTGCGCGCACAGCGCGAAGGAATGCGTCTCGCGATTTGCTTTATTGATTTAGACCGTTTCAAAGCGGTTAACGACACGCTCGGTCATCATATTGGCGATCTCTTACTGATTGAAGCGGCGAATCGCATAAAAGCTTGTACCCGGAGTCTCAGATACGGTTGCTCGCTTGGGTGGGGATGAGTTTGCTTTGTTGTTACCGGACGTGAATTCGATAGCTGATATTGAAAAGATTGCAAGTAAGGTACTTAAAGCGTTGAGCAGTCCATACAGTTTGGAAAGCCACGAAGCGTTTGTGTCGGGCAGTATGGGCATTACGTTGTTTCCTGATGATGGCACAGATCGAAAAGTGTTACTGCGTAATGCAGATAGTGCGATGTATAAAGCCAAAGAACATGGCCGAAATTGCTTTCAGTTTTACACATCAGCGATGCATGAACACGCAAAAGCGCGAAGCCGATTGGAAGGCGCATTATATAAAGCGCTCATTAATAAAGAACTTTCAATTAATTATCAGCCGATTGTCGATGGCCAAGGGAAATTAAAAGGGGCAGAAGCCCTATTGCGGTGGTACTCACCTCAGTTAGGTCATGTATCACCCGCCACATTTGTTCCCGTGAGCGAAGAGTTAGGGCTTATCGTCGCGATTGGCGAATGGGTGTTGTATCAAGCTTGTGCGCAAGCAAAAAGTTGGCGTGAAAAAGAAAACGCGGACTTTTTTATTACAGTCAACGTTTCCAGTACGCAGTTTAAGCGACAAGACATTGCGTCTTTAGTGGCAAAAGTACTGCGTGATACGGACCTACCCGCACACTGTTTGACTCTGGAAATCACGGAAACAGTCTTGGCCGACAATACGCATCATACGTTACATCAGTTAATGGCGCTGAGGGAAATGGGTGTGGAATTGGCAATAGATGATTTCGGCACTGGTTATTCTTCTTTGAGTTACTTGAAACGCTTCCCGCTTACCAAGTTAAAAATTGATCGCGAGTTTGTTCGCGATATTCCGGACGATCCTGAAGATTGCGCCTTAGTGAGTGCAATTATTTCAATGGCAGCGAATTTAAACCTAAAAGTCATTGCTGAAGGGGTTGAAACGCAGGCTCAGTTTGAATATCTACAATCACTTGAGTGTGATTTGACACAAGGCTATTGGCACAGCAAACCGCTCAATGTGGAAGCAATGAATCGTTTGTTGCAAACCAGACGTACCATGTTGGGTGAAGCACAAAGTTAGAAAAGAGGTCAGTCGTAGACTCACCTCTTTTCTAGTCAAGGAAGTGACTATTTTGCTTTGATCGTGTTTTTAGCATCTGCTGCCATAAAAGCAAAAATTGCGTAGGCTGCTGTGTTTTGGCGTAGTTTCTCTGGGTCAACTTTGTCTAAAGTATCATCCGCGGTGTGGTGGTAATCAAAGTAGTCCGTACCATTTTGATCAAGTCCAAATACGGGAGCGGAACCTGCTTGTTTGAAAGGAATTAAGTCTGGCCCACCATGTGCCTCATTTTTCCCAATGTAGGTGATGTTAAGCGGCGCGAGTTCTTGTGCAATCGCACGGACAATCGGTAGTGACTGAGCGTGTACATTGGATTCAAACGAGTAAACTTGGCCTGCGCCAAAATCCGATTCAGCAGCCGCGACAATGTTGGTGAGCGATTTTTCATTCGCCTTAAAATAGGCCTTTGCGCCCCATAACCCTAACTCTTCAGCGGCAAACAGCACAACGCGCACGCTACGCTTTGGGCGTTTTACATCTTTAATGAGTTTGGCCGCGGCCATGGTTAGTGCAACGCCAGCACCGTCATCTAAAGCGCCTGTGCCCAAATCCCATGAATCCAAATGACCACCGATTAAGACATATTGCTCTGGTGTTTCGCTGCCCGTAATTTCACCAATAACGTTGTAGCTTGTGCCTTCACCTAAATCTTCGGTTTGTATGTTCATGTCAATGTTGACGGTATGACCCATTGAAATCAAACGCTCAAGTTGATCGGCATCGGGATTGGCAACCGCTGCAGTTGGGATCTTGGTGACTCTTTCGTCGTAATGACTGCCACCAGTATGAGCGAAGCGATGGTGACCGGTACTTACGGAGCGCATGATGTATCCCACCGCGCCTTTCTTAGCGGCTTCCACCGCACCTTTATTACGAGCCTTTACTGCAGGGCCGTAGCCGTTCCCATCAATGTCACGATTCATACGATAATTAATAAACGCAATTTTACCGTTGAGGCTATTTTCAGGTGCTGCCACTAACTCTTCAAATGTTTCAAACAGGATGACCTCGCCTTTTAGTCCAGCTTTTGGCGTACTGACACTGTTGCCTAAAGCGGTGATATGAAGTGGTTGATGGCTTGGTAGTGTAATACTTGCTGACTCGTGATAGCGACGCCAATTTGGAAATGTGGCTGGTTCAACCCAAACTTTGTCAAAGCCCAGACTTTTGAATTGCTTCTGTGCCCACGCGACGGCTAGTTTGTCATTTTCGGTGCCTGGTAGGCGAGGGCCTATTTCCGTGGTTAAGGAGCTTAAAATCTGCCAGCTTAAATCGCTTTGCATTGCATTTGTTCTGAGAGTATTAACTTGATTTAGTTGCTCGTTAGTAAATTCTTGAGCACTTGCGCTGGTGCACAGTAAGGCACACGTAACGGTAAAGAGAGAGAGTAGCTGCTTCATAATTCCCAAGTATTGTTAGACTGTTCACAAGCAGCCATTGTGGCAAATGCATGCAATGAAATAAATTAAAAACCGTTTAGTTGTCTAAATTTGCGACAAAGGCTTTTAGTTGTTGATATTCATGTTCAAGACGTTGAAATATACCCACATCGCCCGAGGCTCTATCTGGATGAAACTCCAATGCAAGCGCTCGCCATCTTTTTTGTAGTGCTCGATGCGTTAAGGGGGTGGGGAGTGACCAACTGGAATGTATGGTATCTAGGGAAATTTCGGTGCGGAGTTTTTGCTGTTGAAACGCCATATTTTGCCAAAATTGCTCAAACAAGGCATTGATTTCGGCCTCCGACGTGTCGAAGTTAGTCCAGTCAGTATAGTATGCCTCGAGCGGATCTGCAGCGCTGAGTGTTAACTCAGACGATGGCAGTAATTCAATGTTCAAGGTGCTTATCAGCAGCGACCACCCTTCTTGTTGTAATTGAGCTCGAAGTTGAAATAGAGCATTCATTATTAAGAAGTTTTTCTTGAATAGATCGCGCTGTGGATTATCATCTTGGGTTGCGACTACGCCACGATTCTGCAGAGCGTCGTACAATGAATGAATTTTGAAGGTTTTTTGCTCTAAAAGTAGGTCAAAAATTGGCTCGCACAGGGGGTTATACATTGTTCCGATTCAGGAGTTGATGTATGTTGACCTTAGCACACTCGTACTCATACGCAATGCGGAACGGACTCAGAATGAACGGCACAATAAAAAAAAGAACAATTGCGCTAAAAATCAAAGTGACTCTGATGTTGCTCCTGCTCAATTTTGGTCTCAGTGCAGGCGAAAGTGATTTGCTATCAACGAAGCTGGACGCTTTTTTTGCGCAGTCTGAATGGCCTCAAACCCAACATGATGGGGAGTCGATTCTGCTTGAGCAAGCTCCAAATGTTGAAACAACCAAAGCCATTCTCAAACACATCGCCATTACATCGCTAAAAGCAGGCGAATTTACACAAAGCAATCCATATCTAGTCCGTTTGCTCAAACTCACCACATCCCCAAACGATGAATATCGCTTTTTTGCCCAGAAAATGCTGGGCGTTAGCGCGTATTACCTTGGCGATTATAAAACCGCAACAGCACAATATAAACAGGCGCTGGAAACGGCAAAGCTGCGTAACAAACCGTTAGAAATCGCAAGTATTGAGAGCAATTTAGGGCTGGTTTACAGCGATGTGAATCAGACCTCTTTGTCATTGAAACACTATCTTGCTGCACAAAAACTCTACCAACAATTCGGTACCGACCAAGATAAAGCGGATATGTTGCTTAACTTGTCGAGTGCCTATACTCGCCAATCTCGTTTTGATACTGCGGCAAAAATGTTGGAACAAGCCGCTTCGATGTACGAGCAACTCGACTATTCTGCTGGGCAAGCACTTGCCAAAGCCAATTTAGGCGTCGTGATGTCTGAAATCGGTGAGCTACAAAGTGCAAGAAACTATTTTCAGCAGGCTATCGACTATTACATGCAAGTAGATGATGAGCGAAATCTTGCAATTCACTATGGAAATCTTGGTAACCAAAGTATTCGAGGGCATGATTTTGAGCGAGCAGGAAAAGAGGTGCTTCGTGGACAATATTACGCTGAGAAAGCCAACAATGATGCAGCGCTTCTTGCTGTTTTGGTGCCATTTGCAAAGTGGCAGTTACAAAAAGGAGATTTAGCTAAGGTCCACGATACCATTAACCAAATAGACATGCTGTCGTCGAAATTGGAAGACCCACTTAAAAAAGCGGATGGGCAAGCACTCGCGAGTCTCTACGCCGCGGCAACAGGTGATTACAAAAAAGCGATTGTAGAACTAGAAGAGTTTCTTGCGAGCCATCGTCATTTGCAAAATAAAGCGTTGTTGCAGCAGCTTGAAGATTTTGAAGGTAACTTCGCAGCCCAGCAGTTATCCCAAGAAGTCATTGAACTAAAACAACAGCAAACGTTGCAGTTACTTGAAATGACGAAGAGTCGTCAGACATTTGCTATCGCGGGTTTATCTATGGTGCTGTTACTGACCGCTTTTGTCGCATGGTACATTCGCAATCTTGAGCGTACCGCAAAGCTAAAATTAGAAAAAGAAGTGCAAACCCAAACGGAAGTATTGCAAAGCGTAGCTCGAGATTTACGTCGCTCCGACAGTGTAAAAAGTCAGTTCCTAGCCAATATGAGCCATGAAATTCGCACACCGCTTACCGCCATTCTCGGGCATGCTCAAATATTACAAGACATTGCAGCGAATCACCCTGAGATCGGGGGCAGTGTGGCGGTTATTCAAAACCAAGGTGCTCATTTGCACGAATTGATCAATGACATCTTGGATTTGAGTCGGATTGAAGCAGACCAGCTGCACATTCAAAAATCAGACTTTGACTTGGTGGTGTTGTTAGAAGACTTACGCGCGTTGTTTGACGTGACTGCACAAACGAAGGGCCTAGAGCTGGATTTCGAACATTCGCTGTCACAGCCTTTTTGGATCCGCGAGGACTATGTACGTCTTAAGCAAGTCTTGGTTAATTTGCTTGGGAATGCCTTGAAGTTTACGGAAAAAGGGTGGGTAAAATTATCCATTTCGATGTCCGATTCACGACTGTACTTTGCAGTTGAAGATTCAGGAATAGGAATGAAGCCTGAGCAGCTAGAGGTCATTTTTGATAGTTTTAAACAAGGCGATGATAGTATTACGCGTCGTTTTGGTGGCAGTGGCTTGGGTCTAAGCCTTTCGCGACAGCTCACCGAAATGATGGGCGGGGACATTCGTGCTTCAAGTACCTATGGTGTAGGTAGTCAATTTGTACTTAGCATGCCGCTTTGTCGAAGTTCTTCCTTAGACAACGATATTGTGTCTTTGCCTTCCTCATTGTCGAATACCTCAACAAGACAAAATAAGTTAGCCGGAACGGTTTTAGTCGCTGAAGATCACCCTGAAAATAGAGCGCTTGCGGTACGGTTCTTAACGCAATTTGGTTTAACGGTGATTGCTGCTGAGAATGGTAAAGAAGCGGTTGAATTAGCACTGCGCGAATATCCAGATGTATTACTTTTGGATATTCAAATGCCTGAACTTGATGGTTTAAGCGCCATGCATCTGCTCCGCAAAAGCGGCTATGTAGGGCCGATTTTTGCCTTGACGGCGAATGTATTGTCACACGAAGTAGATCGTTATTTAGAAGAAGGCTTTACAGGCCATTTGGCGAAACCATTTGATAGCCGCATGATGTACAACGTTTTGGCGCAGGTGCTTGATAACAGTGATAAGCAAGCGGAAAAATTATTTGAAGTTGATTTAAGTGATTTGAAGATCAGTTTCATCAATGGCCTGGATGAGGACAGAACACATCTCATCACTTTATTCGAAGCGGATGACTGGGAAGGTATCCGAACGCTTTGTCACAAACTGCAGGGTGCTGCAATGACGTTTGGATTTGCCGAAATTGCTTCAACGACGGCGCAATTTGAGCGTGCTATTGCAACAAATGACCACGCACATTTTCAAGATTATTACCTTATTTTATGTGACGAACTAAGTCAGTCATCAAAACAGCTCGATGTCTCCTGATGAGGGTATGACCTGAGGGGCTGCCTGACTATCTCCCGCTTTATGGTGACTTTCACGCTGTTTCAATTGTCTTGGATTTTTGTCCGGTGCGGGAAAGGTCACCTTGAAGAGTGATAGTTTCTCTTGAATACTTTGTGCAAGTGCCAGCAAGTCTAGATTCGACACAACTTGAATTCGGGAGGTAGAAAGCGCATCGGTATTGAGTTCAACCATTGCATCAATACTGACTTGCGCCTCGTCAGAAACTTGTTGTTGTTCATTGACCTGATCATGAATGATTCTCGACATATTGCTGATATCAACCATGGCCGCTTCAATGTGATCGACTTCTTTAGTCGACGCCTCAGACAACTGTACGGTGCGATTGGTATCTTCCAACGCCGCCTGCATTGATTGGTTCGCGGCATCCGTACCCGCTTGAATTTTATTAACCATGACACGCACTTCCTGTGTGGATTTACTGGTGCGTGCCGCTAGGTTTCTAACCTCATCCGCAACGACTGCAAAACCACGACCTTGTTCCCCAGCGCGAGCAGCTTCAATCGCGGCGTTGAGTGCCAGCAAGTTTGTTTGTTCAGCGATAGCATTGATCACGTCGATAACCGATGTTATGTCGTCGCTGTCCTTTTTCAATGTAATGATTTGTTCACTGGTTTTTTCGATGTTCTTGGCAAGTTCAACCAAGCTGGCTTGACTCTTGGTTGTGTCCGATCGCGTTTGTTGGACCGCTGACGTTGCAGACAGCACGGACTCATGTATTTGCTGCAAATTATTGTCCAATTCGCGGGATGCAGAGAGCATGCGACCAATACAGTTTGCTAAATCCTGACCATGCGAATGTTGGATGGTGGCTTTTTGTGTCATTGAAGCGTAGGTGTCACGTAAGTCGTCAGCCATAGGAGTCAGGCGGCAAGAGGAATTGTGTACTTCGCCAATAATATGCTCTAGGGTCGACAGGCTGGCATTAATAGCAAAACACGCTGGAGGTAGGTTCTTGTCTGTTTCGTCGAAACGGAAAGTCAGATCGATACCTTCTGGAGACGATAAGGCATTAATAAGGTCGTTCAGCAAGCTTTTAGAGCGCACCGTACGTTGTATAAAGTACTGTACCAAAAACGCTGCAGCTATCGGTGTGGCGATAATGAGCACTATCCACACGGAGGTTTGTTCTTGAAACCACAAATAGCCCGCGCCCAATATCAGCCACTGGAAAATGACCCCTAACCACACCGGTCTCGCCAAACTCATGTAGATTCTCCATAAAATAACTCATTTATTTATAGCCTAGATGATTGGAATATGCGAGCGATAAAAAAAAGAGGCCGAAGCCTCTTTTCTAATCTATGTTATTGATTAAACATATCATCCAGTGTTCCTTGCGCCAGCGGGTGGTAACCTGGACGCGCGTTTAGGTACACCTTTTTCGCCCAGTCTTTCTTACCATTTTTAATCAATGATTTGTATAAAGGTACGATTAACTTACGGCGACCAATGTGCGTTAAGTGCTTGTCTAATGCTGGATAAATAGCATCATAGCCGTTGCCTACACCTAACATAAACCAAGCAAACGCAATTTCAGCATTGCTGGAGTTCGTTAGATTGAAGGCGCCGTCTAGTTCAGCCATTTTTTCTTTGCTTAAATCACGAGGCAGATTATTGATGAAATGCAACCACTCGTGCACTATCCATTGTTTCGCAGGTAAATCATTTACTGCTTTGTCACCAGCTAGCCAAGCTTTAGATTCGGCATCCACTTTGTCAAATACATCCGATGTTGGGTTTGGCGCATCTGCAGGTAAACCTGGCTCGTGGATCCATTCATGGACTTTTTCTTTACTCACAATACCCGGATATTTGTTAATCAGATTTTCTGATAAATACCCTTCAAAATCGGCTGTGGTTACTGACTTAAAGGAGAACGCTTTGAAGTAACCTTTGACAAATGGGTCAAACTTATCGCGGCCAAATTTCTCTTCTAAGTAGATTAAGAAGAGTTGCCCTTTAGTGTAAGGTACTGAGCTAAAAGCATCGTCAGGGTCGCGACCATGCAACTCTAAGTTCAATCGTGTATCTGGCGCCGCGATTTGCGTCAGCAATTCTTTTAAGCCTGCTGTATCAAGTGCTTGTTCCATCACCGCTCGTTCGCGACCGTACACTTCTTCCATAATACGGTTTTCAACGTACGACGTGAAACCTTCGTTTAGCCACAAATCTTCCCATGTTGCGTTCGTCACTAAGTTACCAGACCACGAATGCGCAAGTTCGTGAGCAATGAGGTTAACTAAACTGCGATCGCCTGCAACAACGGTCGGTGTAATGAATGACAAGCGTGGGTTTTCCATGCCGCCGAACGGGAAACTTGGCGGCAACATTAATAAATCGTAACGACCCCACGCATATTGGCCATACATTTTGCTTGTGCGGTCGATCATGGCTTGAGTATCCGCAAACTCCCATACTGAGGCATCGAGAATTTGAGGCTCAGCAAAAATCGCCGTTTGGTGTGACATTTCTTTGTAATCTAAGTTACCAGCACCAATCGCAATTAAGTAAGGTGGGATAGCTTGTGGCATATCAAAGAAATAGTCACCATCTTTGATAATCGCACCCGTGTTGTCTGCGCTCATTACTGCTCGCACGTCTTCCGGCGTGTGGATACGCGCTTTATACGTAACACGCATCGCAGGACTGTCTTGCACAGGGATCCAGCTACGTGCATGGATCGCTTGCGACTGGCTGTACATAAATGGATGTGTTTTGCTTGCGGTTTGTTCAGGTGTTAGCCATTGCAGACCTGACGCTTTAGGTTGGCTGTTATAGTACACGCGTACTTTTTTAGCTTGTTCTTTAAACTGGATGGTAAGTTTTGAACCTTTTACGTCATCACGCTGTGCTAACGTAAATTTGGCTGGATGCCATGTGCCATCTTTACCTTCATAAATGACACGATGAATGGACAAATCACGTGTATCGAGCACTAATGTTCTTGCCTTTGCGTTTTTCCACTCTAACGTGTGCTCAACGAAACCTTCTAGCTCTTTGTCTGGAAAGTCAACGTTGAGGTCAAGGTACAGATGAGTAGAAACAACTTCATCTAGGTTTGCATAAGTATGCTGATCCGCGACTTTGGCGAATGCGTTAGCACTTAGACCAACACCAGCAAGCGCTAGGCTAAGCGTGAGCGTAGACAGTTTCATTATGTATTCTCGTTTTAGTTAAGACTGTGAATTTATAGCATGTCAGCGACGAAGATGACATCCTGATGCGTTAAACATGGTGATAAGGTAAACTAAGCTCAATTGTGAATCGGAAAAGTCACTTGTGCCTAGTTTAACCTCGTATCATACCTTTGCGCTGCCAGCATCCTGTCAACGTCTAATTGAAATAACCCATTTAGATGAGTTACGCACCCTCGATATTAAAGAGCCTTTTTGTGTCTTAGGGGAAGGGAGTAACACCATTTTTATCGAAAATTTTGCGGGCAGCGTCATTGTCATGAAAACCAAAGGGGTCCACATAGAGCCTCGCCAAAATGACACCTTCATTCGAGTGGCTGCGGGTGAAAACTGGCATCTGCTTGTAGAAAAATTGGTCGACATGGACATTGGAGGTCTTGAAAACTTAGCATTGATTCCGGGAACGGTTGGGGCTGCACCTGTACAAAATATTGGTGCTTACGGTGTGGAACTGGCTCAATTTGTCGAATACGTTCAAGGCTACGATTTGAAAACGCTAGAAATGCGTAAGTTATCGAAATCTCAGTGCCAGTTTGGGTATCGAGATTCCATATTTAAACATGAATTAAAAGAGCGTTTCATCATTACAGAAGTGGGCCTTGCGTTACCCAATCACTGGCGGCCCAATTTAAGTTACGGTCCGCTCGCCGCGTTGTCGCCAAATAACGTAGGTGTAAAGCACCTCTTTGAAACGGTCATTGCTATTCGACAGAGCAAATTACCCGACCCTAAAATACAGCCCAATGCCGGCAGCTTTTTTAAGAATCCGGTCGTAAGTGAAACGATAGCGGCAGCACTGCAACGTCGTTTTCCGGATATGCCCAGTTATCCTGCTGATTCTGGACAAATAAAGTTAGCGGCGGGGTGGTTAATCGAGCAGGCGGGTCTCAAAGGTTTTTCATTAAACGGTGTGCAAGTGTACGAAAAGCAAGCGTTGGTCCTAGTCAACCAAGAACATGCGAATGGGGATGCGCTAAAGGCTATGATTGATGTGATCCAGCGTAAAGTTAGCGCGAAATTTGGTGTGAACTTAGTTCACGAGGTACGACTAATCGCCGCGACAGGTGAAGTGGCTTTGAGTGTGGAGTAAAGCATGCTAAAAGGACTCGAAGGCAATAAATTGCGGGTATTAGAAGCGCTGAATCAGGGCGGATTTGTGTCAGGGCAAGCGCTCGGTGAACAACTTGGTATTAGTCGCACAGCCATCGCTAAACATATTGCGTCACTGCAAGAAATGGGTATTGATATTTTTACCGTGAGTGGCAAAGGGTATTGCCTCAATCACAGCTTACCGCTATTGAATCCACTTCAAATTACTCAAGAACTTGAGAAAAAGCAGCACACCCATTCAAGTATAGAAGTTGTACCGGTCATCGATTCCACCAACACCGAATTAATGCGACGTATACAGCAAGGGCAATATCCAGTGCAAGGACATGCACTTCTTGCTGAAATGCAGCAAGCGGGACGAGGGCGTCGAGGTAAGGTATGGCAGTCGCCATTTGGGGCTAATCTGTATTTGAGTTATTACTGGCGTTTGGATGATGGCATTCAAGCCGCCATGGGTGTGTCTATTGTGATCGGTCTTGCGGTGCATGATGCGCTGAATAAATTGTATGGCGTGTCAGTGCAACTTAAGTGGCCGAATGACGTGTACCTCGATAAAAAGAAATTGGCTGGCATTTTGGTCGAAGTGGATGGTCAGGTTGAAGGTCCATGCCATTTAGTGATTGGTGTTGGAATAAATTTGGTTATGCCAGAGTCCGTAGCCGCTGCTATTGATCAGCCATGGCAAGATTTATCCTCAAAAGTGGGTAGTATTAATAAGAATCAGCTTGCGGCAACGTTAATTGATTGTATTACGGCGCGACTTAATCAATATCGTAGCCAAGGAATTAAGTCGATGGTGGCACAGTGGAACCAACTGAACGTTTACGCAGGGCAACCTGTCTCGCTCAGTACTGGGCAACAAACGTGGCAAGGAATCTGTGAAGGGATAGATGAGCAAGGCGCAGTGATGTTACGCCAAAATGGCGAGGTGAAAGCGTATTACGGTGGCGAGTTATCGCTACGGCCAATCAATTCGTTTGAGCGTTAAGCGAGTTAAAGCATGAATCTTTATGTAGATGTAGGTAACACAGCACTGAAAATGGCGTTGGATAAAGGCGATATGGTTGAGTCAGTGTCTTTATCGACGATTCCATGGGCGCAAATAAATGCGGTTGTTGTTGGGCAAGTTGGCAAACGTGAACTCCTCTCAGATCTGATTAACGCAGCAAATATTCACAACGTCGGCGTTGTAGAAGCCAAAGTGACGCCAACACTTAAGCAACTTAAATGTGGTTATGCGCTGTATCAAAACTTAGGTATTGATCGCTGGCTTGCTGTCATAGCGTGTCACTACTTATACCCAAGTGAAAATATCATTATTGTTGATTCAGGCACGGCTACAACAGTTGATGGAGCTCACTGCCGCTGGACAGCATCTTGGTGGCTGGATTATTCCAGGGCTAGATATGATGAGTGACAGCTTAACTCGTCATACCCAAAAGGTCTTTAGCGATCCATTAAGCCCATTTGCGACGGAGTTTGGCGTGAATACGCCGAATGCGGTTAAAAATGGCAGTCTTGTGAGTACATTGGGCTGTGTTGCACTGGCCAAATCACAGTACTTCCAAAAAGAGGGATGTCAGGTTGTTTTTACCGGAGGTTATGGTGCGTTGTTACAAAAACACATTGAAGACTCCATATTTGTAAAAGATTTGGTTTTACTCGGACTGAAATACTGGCATCAAAATCAAGGATAATGATTGTTTTTAGGGCGATTTGTTCTAATATTGAGCGCTTGACGCGAAATTTACGATTTTTTTTCAGATTCTTGTTGCATCACTTAAATCGTTGCTCTATTATCCTGCCCCGTAGTGAAGCAGTGCCGACTTAGCTCAGTTGGTAGAGCAACTGACTTGTAATCAGTAGGTCATCCGTTCGACTCGGATAGTCGGCACCATTTTGCTTCCTAAAAGACTTTTTCGTGGAGGGGTTCCCGAGCGGCCAAAGGGATCAGACTGTAAATCTGACGGCACTGCCTTCGATGGTTCGAATCCGTCCCCCTCCACCACTTTATTACGACGGTTAGAGGTAGTTTAACAGGTTCCTAAAGCGGGCATCGTATAATGGCTATTACCTCAGCCTTCCAAGCTGATGATGCGGGTTCGATTCCCGCTGCCCGCTCCAGTTTCTGGTGTGCTGATATAGCTCAGTCGGTAGAGCGCACCCTTGGTAAGGGTGAGGTCCCCAGTTCAACTCTGGGTATCAGCACCAGATCAAGAATCTTCCAAAAAACTTCCTTTTAATTGTCTCATAAAAAGTTAATACTAACGTTTTAGAATAATCGTAGTCCACTCTAAGTGGATTATTTTTATATGTAATCTAGATCTACAAAACTGATAGGTTCCGTCATGGCAAAAGAAAAGTTTGAACGTTCGAAACCGCACGTAAACGTAGGTACAATCGGCCACGTTGACCACGGTAAAACAACTCTAACTGCAGCAATCTCTACTGTTCTAGCAAAAACTTACGGTGGTCAGGCGAAAGACTTCGCGTCAATCGACAACGCACCAGAAGAGCGTGAGCGTGGTATCACAATCAATACTTCACACGTAGAATACGACACACCAGCGCGCCACTATGCGCACGTTGACTGTCCAGGACACGCTGACTACGTTAAGAACATGATCACTGGTGCTGCACAGATGGACGGCGCTATCCTAGTAGTAGCTGCGACTGACGGCCCAATGCCACAAACGCGTGAGCACATCCTACTTTCTCGTCAAGTTGGTGTACCATACATCATCGTATTCATGAACAAATGTGACATGGTTGACGACGAAGAGCTTCTAGAGCTAGTAGAGATGGAAGTTCGTGAACTTCTTTCTGAGTACGATTTCCCAGGTGATGACCTTCCACTAATCAAAGGTTCAGCACTTCAAGCACTTCAAGGCGATGCTGCTTGGGAAGCGAAAATCATTGAGCTTGCAGAAGCACTTGATTCATACATCCCAGAGCCAGAGCGTGCAATCGATAAGCCATTCATCATGCCTATCGAAGACGTATTCTCAATCCAAGGTCGTGGTACAGTAGTAACAGGCCGTGTTGAAGCTGGTATCATCCGCATCAACGAAGAAGTTGAAATCGTAGGTATCAAAGAGACTACGAAGACAACTTGTACAGGTGTTGAGATGTTCCGTAAGCTTCTAGACGAAGGTCGTGCGGGTGAGAACGTTGGTGCACTTCTACGTGGTACTAAGCGTGACGAGGTTGAGCGTGGTCAAGTACTATGTAAGCCTGGTTCAATCAAGCCACACACGAAATTCACTTCAGAAGTATACGTACTTTCGAAGGAAGAAGGTGGTCGTCATACTCCATTCTTCAAAGGCTACCGTCCACAGTTCTACTTCCGTACAACTGACGTAACTGGTAACATCGAGCTACCAGAAGGCGTAGAAATGGTAATGCCTGGTGACAACATCAAGATGACTGTTGAGCTAATCTGCCCAATCGCGATGGACGAAGGTCTACGTTTCGCGATCCGTGAAGGTGGCCGTACAGTAGGTGCTGGTGTTGTAGCTACAATCATCGAGTAATAGATTAGTCATAATCTAACTTGATGGAAAAGGTCGCTTAGGCGGCCTTTTTTGTTTTTTGAACTTGGTGAAATATATTTCAGCCTATGATGTTGGACTTAACGGACATAGGGATAATCCAAAACACATCGAGTCGTTAATTCTCCGTATTTTGAAACCAACATTGAACAAACAAATTAGCGTTTTAGAAAAGGCCGACCCTGAGGAAGTTGATTAATGCAATCAAGACTTCTCGTTTATCTCATCCCCATTGAATAGCAAATGATAAGCTGTGATCCAATTTACGTGCTTGGTTGAGCGTAGCCATCCAAACTGAATGGCTACGTACATGTTAATCAATGCCCGTTCTTAGGCATTGTAGTTGTGGAGTAGCAATTCAATATTCGCCGTAGGTTCATACATGTCCTCTGGAGTACCACCCAGTTTGAAATAAGCCACTTGTTTTTTCATTTCAGCGGCTTGCTCTGACATTTGTCTTGCCGCAGCCATTGTTTCTTCTGTTACAGCAGAGCTTTCTTGCACGATGGCGGACAGTCGTTGAACCACTAAATCCACTTCTTTGATGGACTGTTGCTGAGTTTGTGTGCTTTCACTTATTTTGAAAATACTTTGGTTGACCATGCTTACCGCGGAGACAATTTGGTTGAGCTTGTCACCCGACTGATTTGCTCTGTCAGTGCCTAAAGCCACTTTTTGGTTACTGTTCGCGATAATATTTTTGATTTGTTTCGCTGAGGCAGCTGACCGACTTGCCAGTTCTCGAACTTCATTTGCAACAACAGCAAATCCCCGACCATGTTCACCGGCACGCGCAGCTTCCACCGCTGCATTTAACGCAAGTAGGTTAGTTTGAAATGCCAGTGCATCAATGACGGATACGATTTCATTAATGTCTTTTGAGGCACTGTTGACTTCATTGATAGCGTTGACGGTTTCGCTGGATAAAAGCCCGCCTTCTTCTGCAATTTCTCTCGCATTTTCAGACAGTTTCACCGCGCCACTGGATTGGTTGGCCACTTCGGTTATTTCATCAAGCATGTTGCCTGTACTGGCACTGGCTTCTTCTAAATTGGCTGCTTGTTCTTCCGTTCGTTGGCTTATTTCTGTATTACTTTGCGCAATTTCTTCGGCACTTTGTGACACGATTTCTGACGCAGTTTGAATTTCACCAATAATTTCGGTTAACTTGGCTATCGTGCGGTTCATGTCATTCTGCAGTGTCGCAAACACACCAAGGTATTGTCCTTCAACATTAAGGGTCAAATCTCCAGCGGCAACAGCGGACAGCACATGTTGTACTTCGGAAATGGCAGAGGAAATGTCTTTGGTTGCGGCATTCACATCACTTTTCATCGTGGCAAGTTGACCCTGCAAATCCGTTTCAATTTGGACATTGAAATTGCCTTGACGCATGGCTGCCATGACGTTGGCCAGCTCAGCAATTACAGTATCTAATGAACCAACAGAGCGGTTAATGTCTTGCTTGAGTACATTTAGCTGACCTTTCATGGGGAGCTGAATATCCCGGTCGAAGCGCCCGTGACTGATTGCCATCATCACGTAAGAGACTTCACTCAATGCTTTATCTAGCTCTGAAATCGATGTATTGATGTCGGTTTTAAGAGTTGCAAGTTCACCTTTCGCATCGCAATTCACGCTATGTTTAAAGTCGCCGTTGCTCACGCAGGACATAACTTCACTGATGTTAGAAAGGATGTTAGCAAGGCCTGATACACTTTGATTGATGTCTTGTTTTAGTAATTCCAGCTGGCCATTTAACTCCAGTTCAACTTGTTCATTGAAGTTACCTTCTCTAATCGCACTCATGACGCGTGCTATTTCGCTGACCGCCATGCTTAAACTGGCGACCGAGTTATTAACAGACGATTTCAGTTGGGCAAATCGACCCGCCGCTTCAATATCAACACGTCTGTCGAATTGGCCATTTTCTATGTCTGCCATGACATCAACAATCGCCCCAATAGTCGAGTCTAACGTTGAGAGAGTGTGATTGATGTTCGCTTTCAATGTGGCCAAGTCACCCTCTAAAGCTAATGTGATCGGCTGATCAAACTCGCCTTTGGTCATGGATTGCATGACACCGTTAATTTCTTCCATGGCTTGCTCTAAAGATTGTGCGCAGTGGTTGGTGGCGTTTTTCAAGGTATCAAGTTCACCTTTACATGAGACATTTATTCGATGCGAAAACTCTCCTTTTGCCATGTAATTCATTACTCGGTTGGTTTCAGAGATAGAACTCTGTAGTGCATCAAGTAAGCCGTTAAAGGCAATCGCAGACGAACCAATCTCATCTTGAGAGAGGATTTTCGTTCTGATAGAAAAATCCCCCTGCGCTTCAACTTGTTTCATGGTGTTAACTAATTCATTGACTGGGGCAGCGAGTCGTTTCGCAAACCAATAGGCGATGAAGGTGATCAAACAAATGGATGCAACGAGGACACTCAGCAATTGATAAGTTAATTTGTCTACCGCTGCAAATGCTTCCGCTTCATCCATTTCAGCAATCAGTGACCATCGAACGCCCATTACATCGATCGGGCGAAATGCAGACAACACGGGGTTGCCGTTGTAATCAGCAATGATACGATTACCACTTTCTCCTTTTTGGCTTAATTGGAACGACGTGGTGCTGATGGTGCCCAACTCTGGGTGTTTAAATGAGTTTATGACGGAGTGATTAAGCGGGTCGAGGTAAGAGTCCGAGCGCATGAGTCCATCCGCACCGACTAAATATGTTTCACCCGTTTCGCCCAACCCTTCACGTTGTTTCATAATGGTATTCAACGCATCAATAGAGAGTTGTACGATAAGCGTTGCAGTTACCTGACCATTCACGATAATTGGCGCAGCTACAAAGCTTGCAGGGGTGTTATACGAGGCTTCATAGCGTTCGTAATCGACAAAATAGGCTTGATTGTAATTCGTTAACTTTTTGCCCTCTTCAAACGCTTTTGCAAGTGGGCTATTTGCGAAAGGACCTGTTGCTAATGAAGTGCCAAAGTCAACTTCTTTGTACACCGTGTAGATGACATTAGACGATGCATTATCAACAATAAAAATATCATAGAAATGATAGGTTTTAGCGATTTCTTTGAAATAGTCGTGATAGGCGAAATGCACAAAATCGTAACTGTCACCCAACGGGCTTTCTAGCAATTGATGTTTTTCGCCAATCGGATGTGGATTATCCACAATATAGCGAGTTTGCAATGCGATTGCTTTTGGAGACATGGTACCGATGTCGATATTCAACGGTTTGGCTTTGGGGTTTTCTTGGCGATATCGAGGGAGGAAACTGTCATGATAAAATCGTTCCAAATCGTCTTTAGACTGCACAGCTTCAATGTCTTTAAACGCAGATTCAAAGTCCTGTGCTGCTGAGGCTACGTAGGGGTTTGCGACCAGTGCATGCACTTTTTGTTTAATTGCGGTGAAATGTCTTTCAACGGCACTGCGCTTGATCTGTCCCACAGCGTCTAATTGGTCGTAGACCTGTTGCTTCATCGCATGCGATGAACCATAAAGCGCAATAGCGATCACGATTGCCATAGGAATAAGAGAAACGAGCAAAAAGGCGACGATTAATTTTTTAGCTAGGTTAGCTTGTCCGAATAACCCTGATTGGCGAGTAGAATCCATCATAACTTCCTTTTATATGTGATGAGTGACCCAAATGTTAGACAAACAGCCCTTTAACGATTCAATTTAAGGAGGATGTTTAGGCAAAATTCGGGTTAATGATCAGAAAAAGTGTAGTTTAGATTTTGGGAAAATCGAGGTCAAAAAATGTACAAAATTGTGATAAGGTAAAGGAAAAAGAGGTGATAGGGTTACAGAATATCTGTAACCCTAAGATTAGTCTGTGATTAATGTTTCCAGTGATACTTGTGTGCTTTTTCTTCCATGTAAGCAGCTGTTGCCGGATGCATTTGAGTTTGGTTCTTACCCTCGAAGAAGAAAGGTTGACGTTTTTTCGCATGACTACCGACTTCATTCATTGATGCGGCATCATAAATACGACCATTTATTACGGTATAAGCTACTTTTTCAGAGTCGCGAATATTGTTCAGCACATCCCCATCAATGATTGCAAGGTCTGCGAGTTTGCCCGTTTCGATAGTACCTAAATCTTTATCCATGCCTAAGTAACGTGCACCGTCAATAGTACCGTCGCGCAGTGCTTGCCAATTACTGAAGCCACCTTGCACCATAGACCACAGTTCCCAATGTGCAGCGAGACCTTCACGCTGACCATGCGCACCGATATGAACGGTTACGCCCTCGTCACGCAGTTGCTTGGCCGTTTGTGCTACATTGAAATGATTGTAGTGTCTTTCGGGTGCTTTTGTTGGACGAATAGACATTGGTTTTACAACGTACTCTGGTACAAAACTCATTAGCCGTTTATTTTCCCAGACATTCGTGTGCTCATACCAATAATCTTCGCCTTTAATACCGCCGTATGCGACAACAAACGTTGGTGTGAATCCAACGTCGGTTTGCCCCCACATTTGCTTCACGTCAGAATAAATGTGTGGAATAGGTAAAGCGTGCTCAACACCGGTATGGCCGTCGACGATCATGTTCATATTGTGCTGAAACTTTGCTCCCCCTTCTGGGACTACCATGATTTCCATATTTCGAGCCGCTTCAAGAACTTGTTGACGCGTTTCTCGGCGCGGATGGTTATAACTCTTCACTGAAATGGCACCAGCATCTTTAAGGCGTTTAACGTGGAATTCAGCGTCGGCTAAGTTGTCGATAGGGGTTTTATAACCAGGCGCTTCACCCGCATAAAGAATACGACCCACAGAGTAAATGCGAGGAGCTACGGTTAAACCGGCTCTTGCCAATTCCGACATCGAGAATACTTCATTTGAATCATTAGACGGATCGTGAATCGTTGTTACACCGAAACTTAGATTCGAAAATTGGTTCCAGTTTTGCTCTGGCTGTAATTGGTTGCTGCCATAGCTGCCATGAGCATGCACGTCAATTAATCCAGGGACAACCGTTTTACCTGTAATATCGATAGTTTCTGCGCCATTGGGGATGCTAACTTCGTCTTGTGTGCCGACAGCGGCAATGCGGTTATCTTTAATGAGTACAACACCGTTCTCAATAATTTCTTGCTGAGTTTCTGAATCTCGCATGGTGACGATTTTACCACCGACGAGCGCCAGCACACCGCTTGGTTTATCCGCTTTTTGCTCAAAACTCAGGTCGATTCCGTCAGCCGTGAGTTCTTTGTCCAATTCTTTATCACTTAAGAACTCGAATGTATCGGTTAATGCACGTTGGTAAAGTGTAGGACCAAATGCCCACGTTACGGCTTTGCTGTCCGCCGTCCAATTCAAGAAGTCACCTGAATATTTCGATACCTGCTGAACAGGGAAGTCTGTTGTGCCTTTATTAATCGAGAGTGTTTTGCCCGTGTGGGTAAACGGAGCGACGAACGTATTGAAGTTTTCAATAAACGCCACATAGTTTCCGTTAGGTGATACACGATAATCGAAAATATAATCGCCTTTGAAATGGCTACGTTCCTCAGCACCGGTCAGATTTACCGACTTAAGCTCTAGCCCTGTATCGCCATTTTGTACGGAGAAGAAAATGCGGTCACTGTCTTTGCCAAAATGCGGGTTGTCACCAGCTTTAATTATACGCTTGTTTTTCTTACCCTTTGAGTCGGCAACATAAATACCGGGTTCCATTGACCAGTCACCATTGAGTAAGAAGCCACCTGTCACCTTCTTATACACGACGTTTTTACCATCGGGTGAAAAACTCGGCGTAATGTAGTGTCCAGGGTCTTGCGTGATTACCTTGCCTTTTCCACCACGTGCTGACACGACTCTGACGCTGCCTAGTGCTTTGTCATCCCAAGTCGTGTAGACAATGTATTTCCCGTCTCTCGAGAAACTTGGGTAAAACTCAAAATGGTCGTTTTGGCTTGTCACACGTTGTACTTTGCCGGATTTCACATCTTTCGTGTAAAGGTAGCCCAACGCTTGAAACAGCGCGGTGTCGCCATCTGGAGACACCTGAGACCAGCGCGCGAGTTTTACCTTGAACGTATCAGGCGCGACATCAACTGCGAAACGAAGTGCTGGCGTAATTTGTTTTTCTGCCACGACATGCGCAGCAATTGAAGACACTTGCTTGGAGTCGATGTCCACTTTGTGGAAGTGACCTTTCGCCCAAAAAACGAGCGCTTTGCCGTCAGGTGTGTAGGCGAAGGCGGGAGCATTACCATGCGCGCCATTGGTTTCTTGTAAATCTCTATCAAGGCCTGAGTAAATGCGATGCTCAATACCCGATTTTAAGTTTTTAATGTACAGGGCACTGATGAACTCTTTGCCGTTGTCTTCGCGTTTCACAAAGGCAATCGATTTACCGTCTGGACTCGGAGTTGGGCGTACAGCACCGCCTGCGCCACTAATGACGGTTTCTTCTTCACCGGTGGTGAGATCCCAACTGCGAATTTCAAAAACAGGCGTCAGCGAGTTTTTATTGTACTCCCAACGTACGCCAGGTGTAGCGTCTACCGAATAGTAGATTTTGTTGCCATCTGTAGAAAATGCTGGTTCAGCAATGTTTTTCTGTGATTTTGCGCCATGCAGACGCTCTCGAACCACAACACCTTTACCGCCACTGATATGGTACATGCGAATCGAACCACCAGGGATTGTACGACCAGAGACTTGGCCTTGCTTAACCGCAAGATATTGACCATCTGGCGACCACGCAGGGTTATGAACGATGTTGTTCTTTTCCTTCGAAACCTGCTTTAAGTTACTACCGTCAACGTCCATGATCCATAAGTTGTCACCACCATCTCTATCCGAGATGAATGCGATTTTTTTCCCATCTGGTGAAAATTTTGGCTGGATGTTCCACGCCATGTCGCTTGTGAGCGCTTTGGCTTCGCCGCCACTGATTGGAATGATGTAAAGGTCACCGAGCATATCAAACACAACGTGCTTGCCATCTGGACTCACATCTAAATTACTCCAAGTGGTTTCGTTGGTGTCTAATTTTATTGTCTTACGTTCACCCGGAGGATTAAGTACATTCCAATGCTTTGTATCTTTTTCAACGGCTTGCGTATCTTTTTCAACGGCTTGCGTATCTGCCGCAGTCGATGTGTTGGCAAACGCGCCATGCGAGAGTCCAAAAATAGCGGCAACAATGGCGGCCGAAAGTGGGGATTTAAGCTGTTTCATCGCTGATATCCTAGATTTAATTATAATTTGCTCGGGGTGGACCGAGATGACAACCAGCATGAACAAAAACGTGCTGGTTGTCGACAGAACGCGATGATTAACCGAGCGTCTGTTTTCGTATATGTGTCAGGTACGCTTCTAAACTCTCTTGCCAAAGCGGTAGAGACTGAGCGAGTTCTTGTGAGCACTCTTTGCCATCCAGTAGGCGCCTTTCGATTTTTTTCAGCAGCGTGCCAAAACGATTAAACCCTAGTTGTAGCGCGGTACTCGCTTGGCGATGCAATAGCTTAATACACTGCTCGGGAGAGTCTTTGGCAAGCTGTTGAATTCTTATGATTTTATTTCTAGCAGAGAGTACAAACTCATTGTAGATAGAGGATACTTCGTCTTCATTAAAGCTACTGTTCAAACTTGCAACCGCGGTGTCATCGTACAGTACGTCTGGCAGCTCGGCAGATATACTGGGCTTCTGTGCGGTTTGAGAATCACTGAGAGCTTGGCGAAGTTTTTCTTGTTTAATCGGCTTTCCAACAATGTCCTTGATGCCCAGTGCGATGTACTCTTTGACCTCATCCGGACTTAGACTGGCAGTAAAGGCTAAAAATGGGGTGCGATTGTTTTTGTGTTCGAGTTGTTTAAGACGACGAAGCACATCCTGTCCAGTTAAATCAGGTAAGTTCATATCAAGCAAGACGACGTCAAATTGGTGCTGTTGCAATAATTCCAACGCATGTCCGCCGGTTGTTGCGAGTTTCACTTTGTGTTCATCCGCGGCCATAAACTCAATGGCGATTTTTTGATTTAATTCTAAGTCCTCAACCAGCAAGACATTTAACCCCGTGAGATATTGAGCACTCTGATGGCGTTGTTCCACGAGGCTGAGTTCGCCTAAGGTAAGGCGAATATCGAAGCTAAACTCACTGCCCGTGTTCACTTCGCTGGCAATGTTGAGTTTGCTGCCTAATTTTTCTAAAAGACGAGCGGTGATCGCAAGACCAAGCCCAGTGCCACCTTTAATCTTACCGGCATTGCTTTGCACATAGGAACTCAGTGAGGTATTCAATTTCGTCCTGCTCAATCCCCGGTCCCGTATCAATCACACTAAATCGAACAAGATGGGTCATGTCGTGTTCGCTCACGAGTTCGACGCGCAGTTTTACATAGCCCTTATCAGTAAATTTAATCGCATTGCCGACAAGATTGATGATGATTTGTCTCAGCTTCTGCTGGTCGCAGTAATAACAGGCTTGATCTGGGAGTTCATAAAGTAACTCAAAGGCGACTTTCTTTTGCTCGGCCAGAGGACTTAAAAGCAAACATAAGTTATTGAGCCAGCTTTTTATTTCTACATCTTCTTCATACAGCGCTTCATCACGTTGTTCGAGACTGGCGTAATCTAATACTTTATCGATGAGTAAATTGAGTGATTCAGCAGAATTAATTATGGCTTCACAGTAGGCTTTGTTGGTTGCATCTTTCGAGCGATTTAACACTAACTGTGCGCTGCCTAGAATGCCATTAAGTGGTGTACGAATTTCATGGCTGACGGTTGAAAGAAAGAGTCCACGGATCTCTAAATCTTTTTGTGCTTTTGCGGCCAAATTATTGAGGTGTGTTTCTCTTCGTTCATTGCACAGAAGTGCCATACCCGTGGTGTAGAAAATGGGGGAGATCACGCCATTGAAAAACACGGTAATCGCAAACCAATTTTCTTTAAAAAGAGTTGTGGATGTAACGTCACCCATAAACAGCATTCGGCCAATAAACACACAGAGTAACGTCAGTAGAATGAGGATATAGACCATGCTGCCATTGGGGTAAAGTGGCCGTGCGAAGCGAATAAAGACGTACAGCAAAAACGCCGATTCAAATACGTGCTGGAGATCGGATACAAAGATCCGTTCTCTCAAACTCGGTGCTACCCAAGCGAAATATAGCAAGAGAAGGCCCAGAACCAAGGTGGTGAGAAAAAAGGCTTTAAGTTCGAAGCGTTTGAAATCCAGAAACTGACTTATGGCGGTGACATGAACAACGGACGCAAAGAAGAGCAATACATTTGCCACGCTGATGGTTGTCCAGTTGTCAAAATAGCTATGGGTCGAGAAGCTGATAATGGCAGTAAAGGAAACAAGTGGGTAAAAAATATAAAGCAAGGTACCTGGAATGGATTTATTCGCACGCCATGTCATGGTCGACAAGAGCGTCATTATGGCCATCATGACCGCGGAGGTAAGGTAAAGTGTTTTGGTATCAAACATAGTAGACAGTTATTCTTATCGTTCGTCTACAGAATAGAGGGTTGTTTGAAGTGAGTAAAGCGGAGTATAACGTCAGTTACTTTACCGAGAAAACGATAAAGTAACTGCGCACTCTCCAATCGAAATTAACGGATCTCGTCGGGAATATTTTGTTGTGCCCAAGAAAGCAGCTCAATACGGTTGCGGCATTTTGTTTTTCTAAACGCACTGTAAAGATGTGTTTTAACGGTATGAGGACTGATATTAAGCGATTCGGCGATTTCTTTGTTCTTTGCGCCTTTACTCATTAATGAAATAATAGCTTTCTCACGCTTGGTTAGCTTAATTGGTTCAATATCACCTTCCGTTAACTTATGCAGTGCATCTTTATTGAATTGCAGCATACGGTTTAGTACGTTGCACATGATTTCACGGCGGTACCACAATTGATTTTCCATCAATAAGCGGATCCCTTTCATTAATACATCTGCGTTGTCGGTTGTGTAGAACACACCACGAATACCACTGAGCAGGGCGCGATTTGCGAGTTCTGGATTCTCATCTAGGTTAAACAACACGATGTCACACTTTACTTTCAAGCTTACAAGGTGCTCCTTCAATTTCCCCCAAGCGTCGTCAGTTGCTGTTTCAATAAACAACAAACGGGTTCCTTCTGGAACTTGGGAAATGTCGGTACCGGCGGTGACATCAATTCCTTGCGTTTTCAACAAAGGTTGTAAAACGTTGACACCTATTGTGTTGATCGGGTTTTTTTCTAGTAACAAAAAGGCAGAACTGCTCATTGCTGTTGATACTCGTGTTTAGAATTACCCTAATCCTAACATGTGATTCACGCCTTTTGTATTAGAATTTTCACAATGATTTATAGTTTTTCGCGATAGGATGTAGCAAAAACGTTTTATTCCATATGAGAATAAAACGCATTGTTATAGTAAGTTTTTGAAAATTAATAAAAATGCATGAAAATCTAGGAATGCATTAATTATTTACATTCCTTAACATCGAATAGTTTATTGTAATACTTTTTTATTATTTTGATAGGGTGGCCAACCCATTTCTTTGCCCGCAAGGACATGGAGATGAATATGATAAACCGTTTGCCCGCCGTGTTCATTGCAATTCATTACAACGCGATAACCGTCTTCAGCAAACCCGTATTCTTTAGCAAGTTTTGCTGCAACGACATACAAATGACCGACAAGAGAAGCGTGCTCTGGTGTAATGTCATTGATGGTTGCAATCGGGGTTTTTGGAATAATCAATACGTGAAAAGGTGCTTGTGGGTTAATGTCGCGAAATGCCAAACTTTGATCATCTTCATAAACAATGTCAGCCGGAATTTCACGGGCAATGATTTTACTAAAGATCGTTTCGGTACTCATAAGTAGTCCTTGAGGAGTAAACAGTAAAGTCATTATATTAGAGCACAGAGTAATGACAAATAATCTTAGAGCTGCCACACTCATCCAAAATGGAGGGAACAATGAGAAGAATAATATTCGTTACAGGGTTGTTGTTTTGCGCAGTTTCTCACGCGGCAACCATTAACTTTCCGGAAGAGTTTTATCCTCTACAGGTAGATGAAAAGACAATTGAGCATTCGTGGTTCAGTAAAATCCGCACGTTGTCGCTTACGCCTGGACACTACAAACTGAAACTTAAGTATTCAGATTTGTACGAGTTGGGCTACGATGAGCATGAAGTGGTTGAGTCTGCGCCATTTTGGGTAGATTTAGAAATTCCTAAAGAAGGAACCTATCGTATTCGCTTTAGTCGAGCCGAATCTATTGAGAAGGCTAGACGTTTTGCAAAGCAGCCGCTCATAACGCTAAGAGCGGAGAATAATGGAGAGGATACACAAGTTAACGCGGTTGCGGAGCCTGTGATGGAGCAAGTGGAAGCGCCGATAGCACCTATTGCTACACTTCGTCCAGAGTCATCGACAAAACCTGCCAACGTCCGAGCACCAAATGCACCCATTGCAGCACCACCAACACCAGCGGTGATGTTGGAGTTTTGGTGGCAGCAAGCCTCTCAAGCCGAAAGAGCGGAGTTTTTAAAGCGAATTGGGCAATAATAAAAAAAGCCTGCAACTTGCAGGCTTTTTTAACATTATTTGCTTCGACGCATTAATTCAAAGAATTCGTCGTTTGTTTTGCTCATTGCTAGTTTATCAATGAGGAATTCCATCGCATCGATTTCCGTCATTTCATGAACAATCTTACGTAGAATCCACATCTTTTGTAACTCGTCCGCTTTGGTGAGAAGTTCTTCACGACGCGTACCTGAACGGTTAAAGTCAATTGCAGGGAATACACGTTTTTCCGCGATCTTGCGGTTTAGATGTAATTCCATGTTACCTGTACCTTTAAACTCTTCGTAGATAACTTCATCCATCTTAGAGCCAGTATCGATAAGAGCCGTTGCGATGATAGTAAGGCTACCACCTTCTTCTACGTTGCGCGCAGCACCAAAGAAACGTTTTGGCTTGTGCAGTGCGTTTGCATCAACACCACCCGTAAGGACTTTACCTGATGAAGGAATAACGGTGTTGTATGCACGCGCTAAACGTGTAATTGAGTCAAGTAAGATAACAACATCTTTCTTATGTTCAACAAGACGTTTCGCTTTCTCGATAACCATTTCGGCAACTTGTACGTGACGACTAGCTGGCTCATCGAACGTTGAAGCGATGACTTCGCCTTTTACAAGACGTTGCATCTCAGTTACTTCTTCCGGACGCTCGTCGATTAGCAATACGATAAGCTGAGCATCAGGGTTGTTGTAGCTGATTGATTGCGCGATGTTCTGAAGTAACATCGTTTTACCCGCTTTCGGTGGAGCAACGATAAGACCACGCTGACCTTTACCGATTGGTGACGCTAAATCCAATACTCGAGCAGTGATATCTTCTGTACTACCGTTACCACGTTCCATCGTCAAACGTTCGTTGGCGTGGATTGGTGTTAAGTTTTCAAACAGGATTTTCGTGCGTGAGTTTTCAGGCTTGTCATAGTTTACTTCGTTTACTTTCAATAATGCGAAGTAACGCTCACCTTCTTTTGGTGGGCGAATAAGACCAGAAATGGTGTCACCAGTGCGTAAGTTAAAACGACGAATTTGGCTTGGTGAAACGTAGATGTCGTCTGGACCGGCTAAGTAAGAGGCTTCAGAAGAGCGTAAGAAGCCAAAGCCATCTTGCAAAATTTCTAGAACGCCGTTGCCGTAGATATTCTCGCCACTTTTTGAGTGTGCTTTTAAAATAGAGAAAATAATATCTTGCTTGCGTAGACGTGCAACGTTTTCGAGTCCCATAGACTCAGCCAACTGAACAAGTTCGTTAATTGACTTGTGTTTTAATTCGCTTAAATGCATATCGGTGGGTTCTTTATTTCAGTCATTAATCTCGAATGAACCGAGAGGGGTTGAAATTTGATTAGTTTGAAAAAGACTAGTGGGCTAATAAGTTAGCAGGTCGATTTAATATCGTCCAGTGTTTAATCAAGTTAATTCACATAAAAAGAGTGGGTGGATTAAAAAGGCCAAGTAAAGATACTTGGCCTTTCAGAGGCTTAGATGTTGTTTTCTAAGAATTCAACTAACTGAGTTTTTGAAAGTGCGCCAACCTTAGTTGCGGCAACTGCACCGTCTTTAAACAGTAATAATGTAGGGATACCGCGAATACCAAACTTAGGTGGAGTGCCCGCGTTTTGGTCAATGTTTAGCTTAGCGATAGTAACGCGGCCTTCAAATTCAGCAGCGACTTCGTCTAAAATTGGGGCGATCATCTTACAAGGACCACACCATTCTGCCCAAAAATCAACAAGTACTGGTTTGTCAGCTTTTAATACATCAGCCTCAAAGCCGTCATCAGTAAGTTGAATAATTTTGTCGCTCATCACGCTCTCCGTTAAATTTTAGCGAATTATTTAATGCGTATTTAAACACTCTTATTTCTTATTGCAAGTTTAAACGTTATGCTTAATTGCTATGACTAAGACACATTTGACCAATAAAAAATTTTCTGACTTTGCTTTAGCACCGGAAGTGGTCGCCGGATTAACTGAGAATGGCTTCGAATATTGTACGCCAATCCAAGCAAAGTGTTTACCTTTTGTCTGTGAAGGGCGTGACATCGCAGGTCAAGCTCAAACTGGGACGGGCAAGACTTTGGCTTTTTTAACAGCCACTTGTCATCGTCTTATGCAAACAGAAGGCAAGTCCAGAAAGCACCCAAGAGCCCTGATCATGGCCCCCACTCGGGAGTTAGCGATTCAGATCCATAAAGATGCAAAAATCATTGCGCCGCAATGCAACCTTAAACTTGGTTTAGTATATGGTGGCGAAGATTACGAAAAACAACGTGCTCAATTTGAAAATGGTGTAGATATTTTAATTGGCACAACAGGGCGACTCATCGATTTCTACAAACAAGGCGCGTTTAGCTTAAATGAAATCGAGGTAGTCGTACTAGATGAAGCTGACCGCATGTTTGATTTAGGGTTCATCAAGGATATTCGTTATTTGTTTAACCGCATGCCTGAGCGCAGTGAGCGAATGAATCTGTTGTTTTCTGCAACACTTTCTTACCGTGTGCAGGAACTTGCCTTTGAACACATGCATAACCCAATTCACGTTCAAGTCGAGCCAGAAGTAAAAACAGCAAAGCGCATAAAAGAAGAACTTTTCCATCCTTCTCAAGAAGATAAAACCAAACTATTGTTAACGCTAATTGAAGAAGAGTGGCCTGAAAAAGCGATTGTTTTTGCTAATACAAAACAGGTTTGTGAAGACGTTTATGCTTGGCTTAAGGCGGATGGACATCGAGTTGGTTTGTTAACTGGTGATGTGAATCAAAAGAAGCGAATTTCAATTCTGGCACAATTTGCTAAAGGTGATTTAGACCTTTTAGTTGCAACAGACGTTGCGGCACGTGGTTTACATATTCCTGAAGTGAGTCATGTATTCAATTTTGACTTACCTGACGATTGTGAAGATTACGTTCATCGTATCGGTCGTACAGGTCGCGCTGGTGCGTCTGGGCATGCAATTAGTTTTGCGTGTGAGCAATACGCTTACAATCTGCATGACATTGAAACATACATCGATCACGCCATCCCGTTGTCGCACTACGACAAAGAAGCGTTGCTCGATGATATTAAAACACCTGATTTACAGAGAAAACGGAACTATTCACAAGGACCACGTCAGCGTACTGGACGTCGCCAAAATAGTTACCAAAAACCGCGCTCATCGTGATGACCGCAACTGAAGTATGGAACTAGAGGTTTTGAATAAGTGGCGCAAGCGACTCCCCAAAACAATATATTTGCTGTAATCGACTTAGGTTCAAATAGCTTTCACATGATGATTGCCAAATACATGGCAGGTGGTGTGCATACTATTGGTCGCGTGAAACGCAAAGTGAGATTGGCCGCTGGCCTCGATGAAAACAATGTCTTGTCATTAGAAGCGATGGAGCGAGGTTGGGAATGCCTAGCTCTGTTTGCCGAACGTTTGCAGGATATTCCGAAAGAAAACATTCGAATTGTCGCAACAGCAACAATGCGGCTCGCAATCAATGCGGATGTTTTCATTAAAAAAGCGGAATTGATTCTAGACCATCAAGTCAATGTGATCAGTGGTGAAGAAGAAGCTTGCACAATTTATAAAGGTGTCGCGCATACCTCGGCATGTCAAGGTCGTCAACTTGTTATCGATATTGGTGGTGCGAGTACAGAAGTCGTTATTGGTAAAGGCTTTGATGCACTTCTATATAAAAGTCTGAATATGGGCTGTGTGACGTTTTTAGAGCGTTACTTTCAAAATGGCGAGTTAAGCGAGTCCAATTTTAACAATGCGACAAACGCAGCTAAGGCAATTATTGCCCCAATCCAGTCAGATTTTAAGAAGCTGGGCTGGGAACTTGCTATTGGTGCATCGGGCACTGTTCAGGCAATACAAGAAATTCAAGCTGCACAGGGGCAGACCGAAGTACTGACACTCGAAAACTTAAAGGCCATTCAATCAGCCGCGGTGCAGTTTGATAGTATCGGCGCGCTTGATTTACCTGGATTGAGTGAAGAACGTCGATTGGTGTTTGTTTCAGGTCTTGCGATTCTTATAGCGCTGTTCGAGTCATTAGAAATCCAAACGATGGGTTTGGCTGGTGGTGCACTAAGAGAAGGTGTGTTGTACAGCATGATCCCTGACTTTCAAGACAACGACATTCGTAAAAGGACGTTAGACGGCTTGATGCAACGTTACCATGTTGATAAGCAACAAGCGGAACGTGTAGCTGAGCTGGCAAA
>NZ_CP072132.1 GCF_017638925.1 Pseudoalteromonas xiamenensis | reverse complement strand
CCTTGTGGTGTATCGCAATAACATCGATGCCAGCTACTTATTCAATAAAATGAAAGAAGAAACCGCCCCCGTTATTCTCGTGCTCTCACCTGGGCCTGGAGCTCCATCCGAGGCAGGTTGTCTGCTGGAACTCATTGAGAAATGTCGCGGTCAATTTCCAATGCTTGGCATTTGTCCTGGGCAACTGTTACTAACACAAAGTTACGGGGGCAATGTTGGGCAAGCAAGGTCAAACTGTGCATGGTAAATCATCGATTATCGATATTTCGGCACAAACCCTGTGTTTGAAGGAGATGGGCAACAACATACCTGCCGCTCGCTATCATTCATTAATGGCGACCTCAGTACCTGAGTGCTTAAACGTCATTGCGAAATATGAAGATATTCCGATGGCAATTTACCACGAGAATGACAACGCTCCGGGTTTTCAATTCCATCCAGAATCCATTCTCACGCCAAACGGGGACACAATTACTAAAGCAAAGGTAGACTTTTTAGCAAAAGGAGTGGCTTAAATGGACATACTCAATATTCTATTGAAAAAACGGAAGTCATTAAACTTTGAACAAAGCCAAACATTTTTCGATGCGATCATGCAAGGCAACGTGAGTGATATTGAATTGACCGCGGCGCTTGTCGCACTAAAGTTGAAAGGTGAAACAGTCGATGAAATCGCAGGGGGCCGCTGCTTCCATGCGTAAACACGCTATTCCTTTTAACTCTAACGGACTTGCGACAGCCGATAGTTGCGGTACAGGCGGTGATGGTTCAAACACCATTAACGTCAGCACTACCGCCGCGATTGTCGCGGCTGCATGCGGGATCCCGATGGTCAAACATGGAAACCGCAGCGTGTCGAGTAAATCAGGTTCAGCTGACTTGCTTAAAACATTAGGCATCAATATTGATATGTCGCCAGCTCAAGCTGAAGAATGTTTACGCAAAAACTGGGTTTACGTTTTTATTTGCACCGCTCTATCATCAAGGTGTAAAACATGCGATGCCAGTAAGAACAGAGCTAAAAACGCGCACCATTTTCAATATTTTAGGTCCACTTGCCAACCCAGCACAGCCAGACATACAGCTCCTTGGCGTGTACGATGCTAAGTTATGTTTACCAATGGCTCAAACCCTGCAAAAGTTAGGAACAAAACATGCTATGGTCGTTCATGGCGCTGGAACGGATGAAATCGCGCTTCATGGCAATACCATCGTAGCTGAACTAAAGAATGGTGTGATTCGCGAGTATCAACTCACACCAGAAAACTTTGGACTTGCAAACTATTCACTTGAATCGATTGCTGGGGATACGCCAGACTACAATGCTAAAGCCAGCATCGCCATTCTTTCTGGACAAGGATTACCTGCACACAATGCAGCAATTGCGGCCAATGTAGCCGCCCTTCTCTACATGCAAGGTCGATTTGATTCGCTCAATGTCGCCTGTGACTTTGTTCTATCAACGTTAGAAAGTGGTCAAGCGATAAAAACATTAGAATCAATTAAAGAGGTAAGTCATGGCTAATGTACTCGAGCGCATTGTCGCAGATAAAGAGATAGAGCTTGAACAGCGCAAGATTGCGTTCCCACTCAGCGAGTTTAAAGACAAAGTACGACCTACTAAGCGTAATTTTACTGCTGCACTTGCTCAACAAGGCACCCAATTTATTCTTGAATGTAAAAAAGCATCTCCTTCGAAAGGGCTTATCCGCGCACACTTCGACCTAGACGAGATAACGTCGGTCTATTCGCGCTATGCAACTTGTATCAGCGTGCTAACGGATGAAAAATATTTTCAAGGTAGTTATCAGTACCTAGAGTATGTACGTTCAAAAGTCTCACAACCGCTTATCTGTAAAGATTTTTTTATCGACGAGTACCAAATCTATTTAGCACGTTTTTACGGTGGCGATGCCGTACTGTTAATGTTATCCGTGCTCGACGATGCGCAATACACTGCTCTTGCACATGTTGCTAAATCTTTGAACATGTCGATTTTAACCGAAGTGAGTAATGAAGAGGAAACGGCTAGAGCACAAGCGCTTGGGGCAGACCTCATTGGTATCAATAACCGTAACCTAAGAGACTTGTCTACCTGCCTTGAGACCACAGAACGACTTCGCCCATTAATTACCAATGGCGCCGTGGTCATCTCTGAATCAGGGATTTACACTCATCAAGATGTAAAACGCCTGTCGCCTATTGTTGATGGTTTTCTAGTGGGCAGCTCATTGATGGCACAACAAAGTCTCGACAGTGCGTGTAGACAGTTGATTTTGGGTGAAAACAAAGTCTGTGGACTCACTCGATCACAGGACGCTTTAAACGCGTATAATGCGGGTGCTGTTTTTGGTGGACTTATTTTCTATAGTAAATCACCTCGCTACGTCAATTTAGACTGCGCAAGAGAAGTGGTCGACAGTGCGCCTCTTAAATATGTGGGTGTGTTTGTCAACTCATCTCTGGAAGAAGTGGCTGAGTACGCCAATACATTAAAGCTCGCGGCCGTCCAGCTCCATGGCGATGAAGACGCAGATTACATCACGCTGCTTCGAAATCTTTTGCCTGTAAATTGTCAGATTTGGAAAGCATTGGGTGTTTCGGATGTCCAGCCCGATCTCTTTGAACTAGTCGATAGACATATTTTTGATACTAAAGCGAATGGGCAATCCGGTGGAACCGGCAAGCAATTTAACTGGGAACTCATCAAAGACCTTAAAACCCCATTTATACTAGCTGGCGGGAACTCAGTGCAGCAAATATTCCAGACGCACACAAAGTCGGTGCGCTCGGTTTTGATTTAAATTCAGGAGTCGAACTTACTCCTGGCAAAAAGTGTGTAGATAAAATCAACGATGCTTTTTCGCAAATTAGAAATTATTGAGGTGGACATGAGTAACAAAGGTTATTTTGGCGATTTTGGTGGCATGTTTGTCCCAGAATTATTAGTGCCAGCATTAAAACAACTAGATGCAGAATTTGAAAAAGCGCAAAACGATCCTGCGTTTTTGACGGAGTTTAATCAACTCCTTACTGAGTACGCAGGACGACCAACACCACTTACTCTAACGCGTAATTTAGTAAAAAATCCGAAAGTAAAACTCTATTTGAAACGTGAAGATTTACTTCATGGTGGCGCGCACAAAACAAATCAGGTATTAGGGCAAGCACTGTTGACTAAAAGAATGGGCAAGAATGAAGTCATTGCTGAAACTGGTGCTGGTCAACATGGCGTAGCGACAGCATTAGCATGCGCGCTCCTTGGCTTAAAATGCCGTATCTATATGGGTGCAAAAGACGTCGAACGCCAACAACCCAACGTATTTCGTATGCGTTTAATGGGCGCAGAAGTGATACCGGTTACCGCGGGTTCTGGAACGCTGAAAGACGCAGTAAACGAAGCGCTTCGTGATTGGTCAGCGAACTATAAGACTGCACATTACCTACTAGGTACAGCGGCCGGCCCCCACCCATTCCCAACAATTGTCCGTGAATTCCAAAAAATGATTGGAATAGAGGCGAAAGAGCAAGTGCTTAATGCAGAAGGCCGTTTGCCGGATGCTGTAATAGCTTGTGTGGGCGGCGGTTCAAATGCAATCGGGATGTTCGCCGATTTCATTGGTGACTCAAGTGTAAAATTAATTGGCGTAGAGCCTGCTGGCAAAGGTTTAGATACCGAGGAACATGGTGCGGCTATCTGTAAAGGTTCAAAAGGCATTTTGCACGGAGCTTACACGTTTATTATGCAAAACCAAGACGGCCAGATAGAGGAGTCGTATTCCGTATCTGCTGGACTTGATTATCCCGCCGTAGGTCCTCAACATGCGTATTTGGCTGAAACTGGTCGTGCGCAATACGTTGGCATCACAGATGACGAAGCGCTGGATGCGTTCCAAGCCTTAGCAAAAAATGAAGGGATTATCCCAGCGCTTGAATCAAGCCATGCCCTTGCGTACGCGCTAAAATACGCCGAAGCGCAAACCGAAGAGACCATCCTTGTTGTGAATCTAAGTGGACGAGGCGATAAAGACCTAACCCATGTTCACCAAGTATTAGCGAAGAGAGGTTCACTATGAGACGCTATGACGAACTGTTCGAACAGTTAAATAAGAAAAATGAAGGCGCATTTGTACCGTTTGTAACACTCGGTGATCCTTCTAAAGAACAGAGCATTGAAATAATCAAAGCCTTGATCGATGGCGGTGCAGACGCGTTAGAACTGGGTATTCCGTTTTCTGACCCTATCGCAGATGGTCCAGTAATTCAGTCTGCCAATATCCGTGCTCTGAACGCACATATTAATACCCAAGACAGTTTTGACATAATTAAAGCCATACGAGAGTACAACGCAAACATTCCTATTGGTTTGCTGCTGTACTCAAATTTGGTTTTTGCCAAGGGCATAGACTCATTTTATGAACAAGCTCGCGCCGTTGGTGTCGATTCCGTGCTCGTTGCTGATGTGCCTCTGCATGAATCTAAACGTTTTAGACAGGCGGCTATGGCAAATGAAATAGCCCCTATTTTTATCGCAACACCGAACGCGGACGATGATACGCTTCGCCAATGCGCGTCCTATGGTAGAGGTTATACCTATCTGCTTTCTCGTGCTGGCGTAACAGGTACAGACACCGTTGCTGAAATGCCTGCTGGGGACATTGTTGATAAATTGCTAAGCTATCGAGCGGCGCCTGCACTTCTTGGCTTTGGTATTTCCACACCGGAGCATGTAAAGGCTGCGTTAGAGGCTGGCGCTGCTGGAGCAATCAGTGGTTCGGCCGTCGTCAAAATCATCGAACAAAATCTTAGTGACTTTCCGAACATGCTCACTACGTTGACTCAATTCGTCCGTAGCATGAAAGCAGCGACACATCGATAAGTCCCCCCTCTTTTTGGCACTTTCTTTAATTAGAAAGTGCCTCTTTCAGCGCTTTGGCAGGCTTAAACAACACTTTGTTTGCACCCTCTATTAAAATTTTCTCACCTGTCTGTGGATTACGACCCTCTTTGGCAGGATGATAACTCAGGGTAAACGTCCCCAAATTGTGAAGTTGGACTTGGTCACCTTCAGATAGACGTTTTGTGATGATTGCAAGTAGGCTATTTAATGCAGCGTTTACGTGAGTTTTCGGTAGTTCAGCTTGTGCTGACATAAGCTCAACAAGCGACTTTTTGTTCATCCGTTTTCCTTCTGTTTCTCGCAACGACACTCGAAAAGCTCGGCAGGCTATGGGAATTAAAGAGTAAAGTCAATCTTGAACTTCTTTGAACAACTTGGTAAAACCACGTTATCTTATTAGGAGAGACTTATTTTATGGCACTGTTATTCGAGTATTTGCCACTTATTTTATTTTTTGTCGTTTATAAAGCCGTCGACATTTTTTGGGCAACTGGCGTTTTAATCATCGCTGCGATTGTCCAATTGGTGTATTACAAAGTTTCTACTGGAAAAATAGAAACCCGACACTGGATTTTTGCGGGGATTGCCGTGGTGCTTGGAGGGATGACTCTGGCATTTCACGACGAACAGTTTATTCAATGGAAAGTCTCTATCATCTACGCACTACTCGGCTTGTCCATCTTATTTGGGAAACTGCTCTTTAAAACCAACTTAGTGGAAAAAGCATTAATGGGCCTTTTCTCTTCAGTGCAGAAAGAGCAAGAAGTTGAAATTAATATTCCTAACGCAATTTTTAATCAGCTTCTGGTACTTTGGGTTTTCCTATTTTTAAGTATTGCGGTCTTAAATCTTTACGTGGCGTTTAACTATTCGCTCGATACGTGGGTGAATTTTAAAGTGTTTGGATTGATGGGTATTACTTTTATCGCAATCGTATTTACGATGTTTAAAGTGTACAAGTTCTTACCAGAAGAACAGTAATCACATTCTGCCGCGCCTAACTAACTTAATTTTAGGCGCGGCATTCAAAATTTTCTCAAGTCTGTGAATTTCGTCACAAAGCTGCCTTTCTTGGTCTATAGTCTGAACATACAGTCCATAAATTGAACAAGACCTTGAACTCTTCTCAATATCGGTGGTGTGAACTGATTTTTGTGTTTTTTGGTTTGCCTTTAATGGCATATCAATTCCGAGCACAACTTGCTAACTGGCTGCTTCCTGCATTAATAATCCTTATGGCGATCTGCGCCTTTTTGTTACTTACCGACCCGCATTTCAAGCGCTTTAGGTTAACAACCTTAGGTACATTTTCCGCAGTGAAACAACGTCTTTTCACCTTTTTCCTAATCGGTGCGCTATTCTCTGGCATGCTTTATGGCCTTATCAATCAAGACAACTGGTTTGCCCTACCACGGCAATCTCCATTAGATTGGCTAAGACTACTGATTGTGTACCCGCTGCTCTCCGTGTTGCCACAAGAGCTTATATTTAGGAGTTATTTCTTTCATCGCTACAAACGAATTATTCCGAAAAAATCACACCGTGTGATCCTAAGCGCGTTAACGTTTGCTTTGGCTCATTGCGTCTACGATAACTTGATGGCTATTCTGCTGTCGTTTTGTGGGGGCTTGTTATTTGCGTACACTTACGCACAAAGCCGTTCACTTTTGGTGTGTGTACTAGAACATAGTTTGTGGGGGCTTTGGATATTTACGTTGGGATTGGGTGGATATCTAGACTCTGGGGCAAATTGGTAAGGTGTATACACACCCTACCAATTTGAACACTTAGAAACCGAATAGACTGGTACCGAAAAATTTCGTTGCGACAGTATTAATAAAAATGGCGAGCAAAATCACAGGAATAAAGGTCGATAGCGAGAAGTTAACGTACTTCTCCATCCAACTGCCTTCATAGCCTTCACAACCTTGAGCTAGCTCTTCAGAAAGTTTCGCTTTTTTCCATTTATACATAACAAAAATACACACGATTAACCCGTTCAAAGGCAAAATAGTGTCGTAGAAGATATCGTAAACCAAGTCAAACATGCTCTTGTTAGCACCACCATACCAAGTAAACTTGGTTAACCATTCAACCATGCCAAATGACATCGTACACATCACAGTAAGAATACCGATAGATGCAGCAAGCACCATAAGTGCCTTTTTACGACTCAGGCGAGCTTCTTCGATTAATGTAGCGGTAGGTACCTCAACAATTGACACAAGCGATGTAATAGCAGCAAAGAAAACCAGCAGGAAGAACACACCCGCAACTAATGATGCGCCAACGTAGCCAATGTCTGATTGCAATGCGAGTAACAGTTTAGGCAAATAGACAAAAATCATAGAAACTGACGAGTCTGACAGTTCTTCAGGATTGGTGTTTGGGTTAAAACTGAAAATTGCAGGCAGTACCATTAATCCCGCGATAAACGCGACCAGTGAATCGGTAATGGCAACCATACGCGCACCACCAACTATGTCGTCTTTTTTAGATATATAAGACGCGTAAGTCATTAGAATCCCCATACCTAATGACAACGAGAAAAACGCTTGTGAAAGCGCGCCGTTCAATACACCTGCATTAAGTTTGGAAATGTCCGGCACAATATAAAATTTCACACCAGCCATCGCGTTATCAAGTGTAAGCACATAAGCCACTAAACCAATCAATAACACAAACAATGCTGGCATTAATACTTTAGATGCCTTTTCAATTCCTTCTTTAACGCCACCAACTAATATCAAATTAACAATGACAGCCACTACTATCATGTACCAGAACACGTTGGTGTTGTTGATAAATGTATCAAAATGTTCAGGTTGCGCTAACAGGTCCAAATTACCGAGTGTTGTCTGAGCAAGATAACCGAAAATCCAGACAGTGATGACCATATAAAATACCGCGATCATAAATGGCGTGATCACACCAAGCATACCCGCTATTGACCATTTCGTTGAACGGTCCGACAGTTTCTTGTAGGCACCATATGGGTCTTTTTGGGCTTTTCGACCCATCGCCATTTCGGCCATCATGACAGGTAAACAAATGAACGCTACAAACAATGCGTAGATGAGAAGAAATGCGCCACCACCGTTTTTTGTTGCAGAGACAGGGAAACCCACTAGGTTTCCAATACCTACTGCCGATCCTGCGGCCGCTAAAATAAACCCTAGTCGCGAGCTAAAATGCTCTCGATTGCTACTCATGCGAACTACCTTATTATTATTTTTTCCAATATCCGGCCGACTCTACCAGTCTTAGCTCAACGATTTCAAGTGTTATGCCGTTAAACCCGACTAATTACTGGCGCATTACGTTTACACATACCCATGAGACAGTCTAAGATACGCCATAGAACCACATAAAAAGTGCCAAGGATTAATATGTTGTACATGATTTACTCTATCGATGTTGAAAATTCGCTCGATAAACGCTTAGCAACTCGCCCACTACATCTTGCACGATTAGAAGCGCTAAAAGAAGAAGGAAGATTATTTACTGCGGGTCCTCTTCCAGCTATCGACAGTAATGATCCGAGACTCTGCTGGATTCACAGGTTCATTGGTTATCGCAGAGTTTGACTCGCTTGAAGCCGCTAAAACTTGGGCTGCTGCTGACCCTTACCTAGACGCTGGCGTCTACAAGGAAAGTATCGTAAAACCGTTCAAACGCGTGTTTTAAGGTATTCATTTTAATTCAGGAAGAGTTCAGAGCGTCGCGACTAGGCTTGTACCATGCCTTGCATTTGTAGTCTGTGTAAAAGCCTACGATGTCGTAACCCAGAAAATTGGAGTTAGATGATGAGATTGTTCACTTTAGTTGCGGTGATTGGACTGAGTATTTGGTCTTTGCCACCAGCCTTTGGGAAAACAGACTCTGACACATTGACTAAAAAGGAAGCCGTTGAATTAGCATTAAAGGAATACAGCGGTAAGACACTTAAAATTACAGATCAAGGCTCGTACTACATCATTCGAATTCTCGGTTCAAATGGCCGGGTGCTTGATGTACAAGTAGACAAGAAGACAGGCGCTGTGCGTAAGGACTAAACCATGCGAATTTTGGTAATTGAAGACGATTTGCATTTGGCAGACAACCTGCGAAATGCTCTAGAAAAAAGAAAAATACAGTGTTGATGTTTGCCATGATGGTGAGTCTGGCTTATTCCATATAAAAGAGTACCCGCTCGACATGGCGGTTATCGACTTAGGTTTACCTAAACTTGATGGTATTGAGCTGATTAAAAAAGCAAGAGCTGCTGAAGTTGATATCCCAATCCTCATTTTAACAGCTCGCGACAGATGGCAAGACAAAGTTGAAGGTCTCGACGCTGGCGCAGACGATTACTTAACGAAACCATTCCATGTAGAAGAATTGATTGCGCGCTGTAATGCGCTTATACGTCGCAGTGCAGGCCAAGCGAACCCTGAAATTATTATCGGCCCAATTAAACTAAATACCCGCTCTCAACAAGTTTGGGTGAACGATGAAGAAATGAGTTTAACGGCTTACGAGTATAAAGTCCTCGAATACATGATGGTAAACCCACAAAAGGTTATTTCTAAGGCTGAGTCTCACTGAACATATCTATGATCAAGACTTCGACTTAGATTCAAACGTTATCGAAGTTTTCGTACTACGCCTTCGTAAGAAACTTGACCCATCGGGCGAACTTAACCCTGTTGAGACGCTTCGCGGTAGAGGATATAGGTTAAAAACACAGTGGTAATTGGACCGCAAATATCCCTAAAAATAAGACAAGGATTTATCCTTGTCTTTGTTTTAGTTGTTGCTTTACCTTCGCTTTTCTTTTCGATTGGTCGTGCTTATTACGATTCTCTGGTCGAAGCCACGCGCAATACACTTGAAGCACACTTATATTCGCTTATCTCAGAAGTTGAATTTTTGGATGAGGGAATTGGCATGCCCAGAAGCATCTTGGCACCCGAACTCAATCGCCTCAACTCAGATACTTACGCGCTAATTTATCAAGGTAACGAACTCATTTGGTATTCCGAGTCTGCTGTAAATCTCTCCGTCTCACCCGAATTCAGTGATGCGCAGGCTGGTAACTCAGATTTTAGACGTGTTGATTACCAAGGCGTTGCCTATTGGCAACTCAGCTTAACGGTTATCCTCGGCAACGCGGAGCATTCACAGCAAGCCCGTTTTATCTTATTAAAGCAAAACTCTGCTCTACTCGCTCAAATGGGTCGATTTAGGGATACACTCGTCACGTGGATGCTGATAATGGGGATTGTGATTGCAGGACTCATGGCGCTTGGCTTTATTTGGAACGCACGACCGCTGCAACGACTGGACAAAGAAATCAAAGAAATTGAAGCTGGCAATCGAGAACGAGTGTCAGGACTCTACCCTGTCGAACTTCGAAATATCAAGCTCGACTTAAACCTTCTACTGGAATCACAGCAACGTCAGAAAGAACGGTATCGAGCCTCATTAAGTGATCTCGCGCATGCCTTAAAAACACCTTTAGCGGTTTTGAAATCGAGTCCCTTAGCAAACGATTTAGACGCTCAGGAGCAACTTGACCGCATTAACGCAATGATTGAGCATCAATTAAAGCGAGCTGCAACGGGTGCTTCTGATGCTTGGAAAAAGCAAACTGAAATTGAACCTATTGTACAGTCTATACTTAATGCAATGAGAAAGGTTTATCACCAAAAAGACATTGAATTTACGTTTTCATGTGAAGAGAAAGCCGCTTTTCTTGGAGACAAAACAGATTTAATGGAAATTTTTGGCAATTTAATTGATAACGCGTGTAAAGCTTGCGCATCCAAAGTCGATATAACGGTGACCCGTTTGCAAAACAAAGGTGTTCGCTTGTGCGTTAGTGATGATGGGCCTGGTGTCCCAGAGGACAAGCGAGAAGATCTTCTTACCCGAGGCAAACGGCTAGACACATATGAAGCAGGACATGGCGTAGGTATGGCGATTGTGTCAGACTTGGTCAATTCCTATCACGGTAATTTAGTGATAGGTCAGTCAGAGACTCGGCGGCGCAGAATTTGTGGTAGAATTTAAAAATGAAAAGAACTAATTTAATGGCTTTGAGCTTACTTTTAGCTCCTTCTGTACATGCTCTAGACAATTTGCGCGATTGCAGTGCTCTTGAAAGTGATCATCCTGAAAAAGCTAAAAAGTATATCCAATGTTTAGATCAAAATATCGAACTGTTAAAATCATCTGAACAGACTTGGTTTCAAAAGCTCAAGCTAGACATTGAAAAAATACAGGAAGATACTGGTAACACTCAGCTCCTGCCTATCATTAAACGAGCTGCCAGTAACCAAGTAAATTATATGGAAGACACCTGCAGATGGCGTTATTTGCATAAAATGCCTAATCCAACGAAGGCGGCAATTGCCTATAAAACCTGCGAAATTAATTTACGTAAACAAAACTTAGAAACGCTTAAGATGCCCTATTAGTGGGCATCTTTGTTTTCATCAACGTTCCCTAGTAAGACCGCAAGCCACTTCCCTTTCTCTGTATTTTCTAAACCTATCTTAACGACCATAGTGAGAGGAACCGACAACAACATACCCACCGTTCCGAGTAGCCATCCCCAAAAAATGAGTGATAAGAAAACAACCAACGTTGATAACCCAAGCCCTTTACCCATAAATTTCGGTTCAATGATATTGCCCATCACCGTATTAATGATGACATAACCAATTGCAACAATTCCAGATTCCAACGGACCGAGTGTAACAAGTGCAAGTAAAACAGCGGGCACGGCGGCGATGATTGAACCAATGTTTGGAATGTAATTCAAAAAGAAAGCAATAACGCCCCATAACAGAAAATAATCCAACCCGAGGATCCAGAGGAAAACACTCACCAACACACCGGTGGCCAGCGAAACAAGCGTTTTGATGGCAAGATAACTGTTGATAGACTCTAAGAATCGGTCAATGGCTTTCATTTTCATTTCAGGGTCATCTAATGCGAGATGCACTTTTTGACTTAAGGTTGGCGCCTCGAAAAGCATAAAGATAACAGTTAACATGATGAGGAATATGTTTGCCATCACACCACCTAGGCTCGACAAAGTATTTGTAGCCACATCAAATACTTGGCCTGGATCAAAGAGCTTAATGAGTTGCTGCTTGTCAACCGGTACGCCATACGTTGCCGCGATATTAATTAACCACACGAACTTGTCTTGTAGCTGAGCCTTGTAACTTGGAAGCTGTTTCGAAAAATCCGTTACAGATTGCCCGACCAATCCAGCTAAACTCACACCTATACCAACCACGATTGCGATAATAAGCAAAATAGAAATGCCTTTTGGTATATGAAACCGAGCAAAGAAATGAAGCATTGGACTACAAATAATGGCGATAAACGCTGCCAATATAAATGGAATAACTATGCTACTAGCAAGCTTAATTCCGGCAAAAACAATAACCAGACAAGCGAGTATTACTAGTGTTCGATGTGCGGGTGAAACTTGAGACATCTTTTTCCCTTTCAAACGGTTGAAACACGCATATACCACAATGTGTTTCAAATAAATTCGTGGCGCTCGCGCTAATCTAAACCATCCACTATACCGTATATAGAGTATATTTCAGTCACATAAACTTCTATGAAAATATTAATAACAGGTGGAACTGGTTTAATCGGTAGCATGCTTTGTGCTCAATTAAACGCACACTCGCTTTTTGTGTTAACAAGAAACACTGACAATAAACTGTTCAGTGGCTCAAATCATATCACTCCAATCTCACACATTGAAGATGTTGATTTTAATGATATTGATGCAGTAATCAATTTGGCTGGTGAGCCTATCGCTGAAAAACGGTGGAATGAGCAACAGAAGCAGTTAATTGTGCAAAGTAGACTTGGGATAACGCAATCGCTCGTTTCGAAAATAAATAACTGTGTAAATCCACCTAGCGTTTTTATCTCGGGAAGTGCAATTGGCTACTACGGTAGGCAATCGCCAAATCTACTGATAGATGAATCGTTTGAAGAAGCCTTTATTGAGTTTTCACATGAATTATGTTCGATGTGGGAAAATGAAGCACTTAAGACCAACCAGAATACTCGCGTATGCATACTCCGAACTGGCATTGTGTTGAGTAAAGACGGTGGAGCACTAAAAAAACTGCTGCCGTCGTTCAAGCTAGGAATAGGTAGTGTAGTTGCGGATGGCCGGCAATTAATGTCTTGGATCCACATCCAAGACATGGTCAAAGGCATCATTTTTTTGCTTGAAAATTCAACTTCAAACGGCATTTTCAATATGACTGCACCAAACGCGGTTAACAACCATGAATTTTCAAAAACACTCGCTGCACAACTTCACAGGCCTTGCTTACTCTCTATGCCTGCATGGGTAATGAAATTACTATTCGGTGAAATGGCAGATTTACTCATCTATGGGCAGGGAGTTTATCCAAAACGTCTGCTTGGCGCGGGCTTCAATTTTGACTACCCTACATTAGACAAGGCACTCAATGACTTATTGTGAAAGAAAAAACGCTCCAAATACTGATACCTAAAGAACGGTGAAAAGCGCAAGGTCTCACCGTTCTTGTACAGGCTAAATAATTTCCGCTTCAAGCAATGACAATGCTCTGCGTTCTTTGTCATCAACCGTGCCATCCGCTTTTGACACTTCAGTAGCTAGTTTCAAAGCCAAGTCTCGCATTGGTGCATCTACAATATGCTTCAAACGGTGTTGAATAAATGACTCAACCTCGTTACTTTGGATGGCAAGAATACACTTCCCTTGCATGTCCGTAATGTAATCATCGAGGGGAATAACAGAATGCCAGTCTAAATTGCGAGCAAACGATTTAACGACAAGCTTTTCTTTATCATCAATTGCGCCATCAAGTCCCATAAACAAAATAGCAATGTCTAACAGTGATTCTTTCTGTAATTGCTCGATGCTAATGCCCATATCAAAGTGTGTAAGTAGCTGTTCAAATTTCATTTTTTATTCCTTTTAAATTTGAAAAGCCGCACCAGACTATTCTCTCTTTGATGAATGCTTTTCGTTGCAAGTTTATTTTTATAGCAGCTTTTACCGCGCTCAAAAATAGTATCAGCATATGATTTTTTTTCATTTTGCAATAAACGAAAACTGGTCTAGCAAGTTTATTTTTTTAACCAAAAATAACACTTTACGCTACACTCATAAGGGAATCGACGGTACTTATTCATGCAAAAAACCTGTTTAACCTTTTTGACCCTCATGTCGTTATGCACATCCGCTTCTGATGGGTTGGAAGTGCCTATAACTATTGAAAAAGATATTTACGAATATACCCAGACACTCTTAGGTAGTGACTCACCACTGACCATCGAGCACTTTCAACACGAAGTATGTCAACGTGATGTTGTTGACTTTATACTGGTACAAAGAGCAATTGCCTTGGGGGGATTGAACTTACAGTTTGAATTTGAACTTGGCAATTATGACGCGCGCAATTTAAGACTTTTAAAAGATGGCTTGTTATTAATTAGTTTTGACACCATTTGGTACAGTGACGCAGCAAAATACGAAGACGAAGTTTACATTTCAGATCCTATAATTCGTAAAGGGGAATACTTTGCCGGTATCTTTACCTCCCCTTCTAGAATAGCTGAAGTAAGTAAAAAGATAACCTCCGATTTAAGCGGTGTCTCAATTGTTTCTAGCCAAGCGTGGTATGTTGATTGGAAGACAATTAACGCGCTAAAGCCAAAAACACTTGTTGATGAATCAGATTGGATAGTCATGGCTAAAATGGTTAGTCGCGGCTGGGTCGATGTAATGCTCGTACCTTTTACGAATCATCCCCCTTATGAATATCAAGGTACAGGCTATAAAATTGAGGCAATTCCAAAATTAAAAATTGCACTTTTAGACAGTCGACATTTTGTTGTATCAAAAAAGCATCCTCTTGGAGCAAACGCATTTCAAGCATTGCAAACAGGGTTATCGATTCTTCGTAAAACGGGTTTTATTGAACGAGCTTATCAAGAGTGCGGATTTCTAAATCAAAGCGTAACGAACTGGAAAACCTTAATGCCGCCTCAGTAAAATTGCACTTTCGAATACAATTTCTTCAAGCCACCATCGAGTTTATACCGCTGCAGATGCTTTTCGATATATTTAACGTGTTATTCATTTGTTATATTTCAATGTGTTATAACTAATATCAAAATACAACCTCAAAAATTAGTGATTTTGTACTACCTCCACATTTCCTCCATTTTGTTCCATTAAGCTAAACACAATCAAAAATGTAGTGAGTTGATGACATGAGAGAATTACAACTAAACATTAATAAATCTTTTTATGTGCTATTGTGCGTATTCGCCGCCGCGATCTGGGGATTTGGCGCGTTGTTGAATGATTTTGGAAAGTCGTCATTCAATCATGTGGAGCTGTTTCTTGCATTAGTTATTGTTCTATTTTGCGCTTTCCATTTAGCCTTGTCTCTGACAGGTCAGCGTAAAGCCGTCTTTTGCTCTCAAGGACTATACTACATAAATGCGCTAGGCAAACGTCGCTATGTTTTAGCAGAACAAATTACTGGAGTAAAAGTACTTTCTGTTTTTGGACTAAAAGTTACTAAAATCTCACTTGTTGATTCGACCTTACTGTTCGTTGCGTTCAATCCATGTGAAAAGCAACTTGCACAACTTCGTGTGCAAGGATACGCGATTTAGTCTAACCACCCTATTTCACTTGCTAAGAAAGCGCTGCTTTCTTAGCATAATGGCTACCTTTCAAAGTAATGGCAGCTTAAATGAATAACATTTATCCAATTGGCACACCTGGTGAGCCATGGCAACAACACCACAAAGAAATGTGGTTTTCCTCGCAAGTATCTCACCGCAGTTATTTTAACGAAGTTGTATCTAAGATTGATGAATTAACTGAGAATTTTGATAAAGTTCAGTACGGAACGTTAGACTATGCTCAGCGTTTTCCTCTTTTTATCCTTAAAAGTAAAGTTTGGGATAATACAAAACCCAATGTACTCATTACCGGAGGTGTACATGGCTATGAAACGAGCGGTGTGCATGGCGCGCTTGATTTCTTAGCGCGTTTTGGCAAAGAGTACGAAGCTAAATTTAATCTCATCGTTGCACCTTGCATTAGCCCTTGGGGTTATGAAACGATAAATCGCTGGAATCCAAATGCAATCGATCCAAACCGTTCTTTTTACAGCAACAGCCCAGCGCCTGAAGCAGCTTCATTTATCAAATACCTAGCTGACAGTGAACTCTCCTTTCTAATGCATATTGATTTGCATGAGACGACTGACACTGATAACTCGGAATTTCGTCCTGCTTTGGCAGCCAGAGACGGTAAAGTCAACCACAACTGGAATATCCCAGATGGGTTTTATTTGGTCGGCCATACCCAAAAACCACAACCAGAATTTCAAAAAGCGATCATTGAAGAAGTCCAAAAGGTAACTACGATTGCGCCAGCTGATAGTAATAATGAACTAATTGGAGTTGCACTTGAACAGTTTGGCGTCATCAATTATGACGGTACAAAGTTGGGACTTTGCATGGGCGTAACTAATGCTCCTTATGTCACAACGACAGAAGTTTACCCAGATGGTGAACTTTCCACGCCAGAAAACTGTATTGCGGGGCAAGTTGCTGCAATTGTTGGTGCACTAAATTACGTGGGACAATTAAATCGAGAAGTGCAATAGCGTAAACGCGAATTTGGCTGAACAATACAGGTTGGCGCTCTCCAACCTGTATCTAAATAGATTTTGCTAGGCGTCTAATTCTTCTCTATCGTGGATAATTTCGAAAATCGACTTAAATGACCGAGCTTTTTCTAAGATATTCACCGGCATGTGCAATGCTCTTGCAATGTCACTTGCCGAAATCATACCTCGCAATGCGCCTTTGTCGTCAACCAATAACACATGTTGTTGACCTATATCTTGAAGTGTTTCAACGACGTCGCCAATTTTTGCTGATTCCACAAGACGATATGGCATTGCTTGAAGCTCAAATCGCTTAGTCATCATGTCTTCTACCGTTAAATCAGCACGACCTAAGCTTTTCTTTTGTGCTGTTGCTAATACTTTTCGACCCGTTAAATCTTTCGCGGTGATCACGCCAAGAAACGTATCATCGTGATCAATAACCAACTTCGATCTTACATGCCCATTTATCATCATATACAACGCATGGTCTACATCCACATCTTTCATGATGACTTGAGGTTGTCTACGAGTGAAATCTGTAACGACTTTAAGCGCTGAACTCGATAGTGAAAGCGGTTCAGAATCATAGTGGTCGCAAAACTGGAAAACCTCGTCTAGTTTTATGGTTTTAATTGCGCGGTATTCACCCATAACGGTACTCCTTAGCGGCAGTGCAGTGCCTTTCAAATCACTGCAAAAAAAGAAGGGAAAGGAAAATTTCGTGGTCCTTCTGATTAAAATATGGTCCATCCTTTTTTTGGTCGCAAGTAAAAAAAGCGCTAATTTGAAACAATCATGGTGTAATCCGCTGTAATCGTATAATCAACAAAATTACGGTATCATCTGGTCAAGACAGCAAGAATCAATTTGATTGATACTCTCCATTAACGATATGGTAGCCTCGAATAACAATGCCGACCAAGCGGCGTATACAAAAAAGGCGCTATTTTTAGATAGAAGGAATTTCAATGGCTTACTTAATTGATGAACAGAAATTAGAAAAGGTATATCTAAAGAGCTACCATACCGTTGGCAGACAGAAATTAAGCGTTGATACCATCATTGATAAGCCGACGATTTCTCGACATCATGCAATTATCGAATTGGCTGATGGTAAATGGCAAATTCGTGATGTAAGCACAAACGGTGTGTGGCTAAACGACAAAAAATTAGACAAAAACTTAAGTTATACGTTAGCCGTAAATGACAAAATCGATTTCGCCGTTGCCGGAGAAAACTCCTATGTTGTTGGAGATTTGGACACAAACTGTCGTTATCTAATTTCACAGTCCATTCCTCGCCAAGTAATCGAAGTGACGGACCAACACGTTATACCAAATGACGACGAACCCTCCTTCATTATTTACCATGACAAAATCATTAATTATTGGTTTATTGAAGACCTAAACACCAACGACCGACAAGCTCTTTTTGATGGTGGAATCGTCAAAGCGTTAGGCACTCAGTGGCAATATATTTGCGCAACAGAACACCAATCGACTGAGATCATGAACAACGAACACAATATTGCGCCTTGCTCACTGATGTTCAACGTAAGCCAAGATGAAGAGAACACCCAGCTTTCGATTAATGTCGATAATAAAGAATATGATCTCGGTACTCGCAGCCACCATTACCTTCTTTTGCTTCTCGCGAGACATAGAATCGAAGACAAGGAAAATGGCGTTGAGCTATCACATCAAGGTTGGCAATATCGTGAACACATGGCAAAAGATTTAGGTATTCAAATGAATCACATGAATATCATGTTGCATCGTGCTCGTAAGCAACTTTCTGATTTAGCGGAGCAAGGTGCGCCAGACTTAAGCTTTTTGTTAGAAACCTATTTCGGCAAAATTCGATTGAATTGTCAGGACTTAAGTATCATTAAAGGGGCACATTTAGAGACCCGCGTTACTTTTTAACTCCCTCATTTGACGCATTCTTGCCTGTTCAAGAATGCGTCATTTTAAAACTGACTCGGTTTAACTGAATCTAACGGTATTCACCTGCTTCACGAATAATGTCTTGTTCTAGTGGTTTGTGAAAACCTAAGATAAACAAAAATTCAGCCATCACGAACAGTGGGCCAATCGCAAGCCCAATCAAGTCATCAACAAATGCAGGCTTTTTACCTTCGTAATAGTGACCAACAAACTGAAATATCCAACCGACCACGAACAATATAACGCCCATAATAAGCATGCCGTAGTGTGAAAAAGAACCTAGATATGGTGCTGAATAACAGACAATCGCATACATTGCTGCAAACGCGACGGCCATCGCGAAACCTAGAGATAGACTAAGCATAAGATAGTAAACAAGTGATAATGCAATCACGACTAACGTTGCGGTAACGGTGAATGAACCGACTTCCAAAACCGGAAAATAAAGCAAGTACATCACTGCAATCACAATAAGCGGAATACCGATAAAATGAGTCGCGATATTTCTTTTATCACGATGATAGCGTGCGTACTGACTGAGTTGTTCAACTAATGTTTTCATATTCTTGTTCTTAGAGTAGTTACTTTAAACTTAGGTTAAAACACGTCCAAAGTGAAAAGTCAATCGTTGCTATTTCACTCAGTGCATTCTTCCTTCTTAAGGCACTTGCCTTTGATGTTTTCTCGATGTTATTGCTTAAATCGACTCAAAGTTATGGTGTTTTAACGCAAATTTCTTTCATGGTTTACAATTGCGCCATACGCTAAAAAGAAAAAGGAAGCACAATGCGTCGCTCATCACTTTCTCTACCCTTCGTTCTAGCAATCTGTACGATGTCAGCATCGGCCAAACAAAATTCAACCATTACCGTATCCGCCGATTTACAGCAACAAGTTATCGATTGGCGCAGACATTTTCACGAGTTTCCAGAACTGAGCAATCGTGAATTTAAAACCAGTCAAACGATTTCTGATAACCTCAAAGCACTAGGCTTGGATGTTCAAACAAACATTGCACACACCGGTGTCGTTGCAATGTTAAAAGGTGCAACGCCTGGCCCTACAATCGCTTTTCGCGCCGATATGGATGCTTTACCTGTCAAAGAACAAGTCGACCTTCCCTTTGCTTCAAAGCAAACGGCAACTTATCGAGGTCAAACGGTTGGCGTGATGCACGCGTGTGGACATGATAACCACGTCGCAATTTTGCTTGGTGTGGCACATCAATTAAACGAAATGAAGGATCAGCTTTCAGGGAATGTGATGTTCATTTTTCAACCGGCAGAAGAAGGAGCACCTGAAGGTGAAGAAGGTGGCGCAGCATTAATGCTTAAACAAGGTCTATTCAAAGACATCAAGCCGGAGGCTGTTTTTGGATTGCACGTAACCAACCGTTTGCATTCTGGACAAATCGGATACCGAAGCGGCCCTCTGATGGCGAGTGAAGACTCTTTCGAAATGACCATTCATGGGAAACAAACCCATGGTTCACGTCCATGGAATGGCGTAGACCCTATTGTTACAGCTGCTCAAGTCATTATGGCTACACAAACTATCGCGTCTCGACAAGTTGATGTAACCAAAGCACCGTCCGTCGTGTCATTTGGCGCGATCAATGGTGGGATCAGATCGAACATTATTCCTGACGAAGTATCTTTGATTGGCACTATCCGTAGTTTCGACCAAGATATGCGCGCCGATATCAAAGAAAAGCTGGTGTTTACTGCAGAAACAGTAGCTAAATCACAAGGCGCAACGGCAGAGGTCAAAATTAAACATGGCTATCCTGTAACAGTAAACAACCCGACTCTGACCGAGAAAATGATCCCATCGATAAAACGAGTAGCAGGTGATGACAACGTCATGGAAGTTCCACTTGTCACAGGCGCTGAAGATTTTTCTTATTACGCGTTGGAAACACCCGGACTCTTTTTCTTTCTCGGTGTGACACCAAAAGATATGCCTTTGGATAAATCTGCAAGCAACCATTCACCTCGCTTTTATGTTGATGAACCGGCGCTTCAAGTTGGTGTTCGCGCCTTGACACAAATTGCTGTAGATTACTTAAAGTAGTTATTCAAAATCTTCCTACATAATGGGCGCTAAGCAAAATGCGCCCATGTATGCTCAACCAAATTAACTAATTAGTCGTTCATAGAGTCCTGAACTTCGCTGCACAGATTTTCGCATAGCCAGTTTTAACACCTCAGGTTGAGCCACCAATTCGAGCTTAAGCTTTGCTCGCGTTATACCTGTGTACACGAGTTGTCGATTGATACCTTGCTGTGCTTTTTGCATAGGTGGAAGCAGTATTGCAGTGTGTGGGAACTCGGAACCCTGAGATTTATGTATGGTCATAACATAGGCTAGCTCAAATTGAGGTAACCGTGCAGGATAGAAGAAACGCGTTTCACCTGCATCGTCGATAAAGCTTGCTTTAAGCTCCCCATCATCATCTAACATCAAAATGCCAATGTCACCATTAAACAATTTAAGTTGGTAATCGTTGTGCGTGATCATGATTGGCATACCCAAATAAAACCGCCCTGTTCGCAAAATCAAACCTTGCTGAACCAGCGCCTGTTCAATCTTGAAGTTCAACTCATTTGCTCCATATGCGCCTTCTCGCACTGCACATAGCAATCGGTATTGGTTAAACAATTCATGAACCATACTCGGTTTTTCATTGCGTGCTATCGCGGTTAGATATTGTGCATAGCGTTGTGCAGAACCAAGAATGAGATTCGTGTAACTTTGCTGTGACAGGTTTTCTAATTGGATATCGGCAAAGCCTTGTGCCAAGACCCAGTCTAGATGTCTGGAGTCATTGTTGTTAACAGCAAGTGCCAATTGACCAATGCCACTTTGCTCATTGAAGCGGTGACTTTTTTGCAAGAAGGACAAAGAATCTCTAAGCTTAAAATCATCTTGCTCACTAACCGCAGCCGAAAATACCGCTTCGCATAAGTTCTCTAGTTGGAGTCGATGTTCCGGCGTATAACTGGGGGTTACACCTAACGTTAATTTTTGACACAAATCACCCAACACACAGCCAGTATCGACCGACGCAAGCTGATCTTTATCTCCCAGTAAAATCAAGCGCGCGCCTTTTGGCAACGCCTTCACTAATTTTGCCATCAACGATAAGTCAACCATAGACGCTTCATCGACGATCAACACGTCTAAATGCAAAGGATTGGATTCATTGTGTCTAAATTTATTTGAAAAGGGATGACTCCCAGTAAACGATGAAGCGTCTGCCCGTCTTCTGGGATCAGCGTCGACAGCATCTCAGGCAGCGCCAATTTATGTTTGGCCGATTTTATCGACTCGCTTAACCTAGCCGCGGCTTTACCGGTTGGTGCCACTAGCTTTATGTTAAGCGGAGCACCTTGATACAAAGACTGCAAAATCGCCAATAATTTGGTTACCGTCGTTGTTTTTCCAGTTCCTGGGCCACCTGTAATAATGGAGAAGCCGTTTAAAACAGCATTTGCACATGCGACTTTTTGCCAATCTACTTCATCGCTTTGTTTTGGAAAATACTCTGCCAATAACCATTTCAGTTGTTCTGCATCCACGTTGATTTGACGATTAGCCATTTCAAGAAAGCGCTGACTAAGCGTTGCCTCGTAACGAGCATGCCTCGAGAGATAAAGTTTTGAACCAAACAGTGAAAGTGGTTTGTTATCACCTACCGCAGGGTGTTTTTCGAGTAAATCGATTGCTTCAACCGCATCCTTAATCGAAATAACATCAAGTGGAAAATCAATGACCTGCTCTTTATCTCTAAGTCCGAAAGGGTTCATCCAATCAAGGTGACGTAACTCTAAACAGGTATGCTGTTGTTGTTCGGCAATGAGCAGCAATAAAACTAAGAAATAGACAGCATCGTTATCAAAGGCGACCATCTTTGCTAGTTTTACATCGCTGTACCTTATTTTTCCGAGCGCTAAGAGGTGTTTGGTAATTTGCGTGACATCTAATTCACGAGCATCGAAATCAAAACCAACTTGCATGGACATTTTAACCCTCCCCCTCAACAAATAGTGCGTCAAATTCAGCCAAATCTGAGCTTGTGAGTCGATTGAAATAAATCCCTTGGTTATCCGGTAACGCACGCAAAAACAAATAGAGCGAACCGCCTAAATGCGTGTCTGGGTCATAATCCGCAACTCGAGATTTAAAGCACGCGGTGGAGAGCCACTGTATAAATGATGTATTGAAGATGATATTGGTGGCTATTCATCGCAGTTTGTAGATTTTCAAAATCATAGTCAGCAGGACTGTCACCCAAATAGTGGATTTATAATCCAAAACAAAATAGCGCCCTTGCCATTCGAAAATTAAATCGATAAACCCTTTCAGTAGGCCCTGTACCTCATCAAAATGAAGATAAGCAGGGTGCCCAGTGATCCGAGTTAAGAGCTGATTGAGTTTCAACGCCGTAAGTGGTTTTAATGGCAGATGA
>NZ_CP072131.1 GCF_017638925.1 Pseudoalteromonas xiamenensis | reverse complement strand
TTGCCATTATTGAAGAAAAGCAGAAGTTAGAAATGGATAAAATGCAAAAAGAAAATCCAATTTACAGCTTCTATTCTGAATTGCCTGAAGATTATGAATTTAAGATAAAAACAGACCCCGAATATGCAGAGCAAGTTGGTAAAGAACTTAAACAAAAAGTGCTCAATGAATCATTAACCCCTGCGGAACGTCTTGCCGCCATTGGCCAACTGCAAATGAACATGTATGCGTTGAACCGCAATGAATTAGAACATTTAGATTACGAGGTCGTCGACAGTATGATAAAAATGACGAATCGTTTAGATGACGAAAAATTACGTGTACAAGCACTCGAAATGCTGTCACACACCCCTGTAATCGACGTACGTATTGCTAGACAGTTCAAATCTATGTTAGATAAAGAAAGCAATGACTACGTTCGCAGTATTGCCGTCGATGAGAACCATGTCGCAGTTTTATCAAGCTCGCCAAAACAATGCCGATTATCGAAAGCAACTGGCACTTGATATTCTCAATGTATATGAAAATACCACTGACAAGTCTTTGCAGAATTTATTTAATCTTCACCTCGGTGACGAAGAACGTCTCAACGACTTGAAGAAAGTTGCTGGATTATAAATGAAATCTGAGAATTAAACGAACGACATGAACAGGCCTGAATAATGTTTAACGACAATACGTTTGCGTTTTTAAATGAACTTGCTCAAAACAATGACCGTGAGTGGTTTAAAGCCAATCAAACGCGATACGAAGAAAACGTGCGAACGCCAGCGCTCAACCTGATTGAAGCCATGGCGCCAGGAATACGCAACTTATCGCCAAAACTGTTAGCCGTGGCAAAAAAGGTCGGTGGAAGTTTGATGCGCGTGCAACGAGACACCCGTTTTAGCCACAACAAACAACCATACAAAACAAACGTGGGGATCCAATTCCGCCATTTTCTTGGCAAAGACGTTCATGCTCCCGGTCTATACTTACACCTAGCCAACGACGAATGTTTTTTAGGTGCTGGAATGTGGCGTCCCGAAGGCAAAGCCCTCAATGCTATTCGTCATTGTATGGATGAAAACCCTAACGCCTATAAAAAAGCGCTCACAACATTAACAGCAGCGGGTTTCGAACTTACAGGTGAATCACTTCAAAGACCACCTAGAGGCTATGACAAAAACCATCCATTGATTGAAGAACTGAAACGCAAAGACTTTATTGCGTTCAAAAATTTCGATAGGCAAATCGCGACATCCACTGACTTCCCAGATTGGTTACTATCACAATGGCAGCACACTCAACCATTAATGCACTATCTGTGCTTCGCACTCGAACTCGATTATTAAACCAATGAGTGAAATTTGCATTCATGACCTGTTTGGAGTCTGCAGGTCATGTTTGTACAGGCATAAGGTATCCATCGACTGCGCCTCCATTACCCACTTTTTAATTGAACCGCTCACTTGATACTGTCACTAATGCTTCAAAGGCTGGTTTTGCAAAGTAGTATCCTTGCATCAGATCAACGCCTTCATTTGCAAAAAAGTGGTACTCAGCTTGAGTTTCAATCCCTTCTACAAGCGTCGTTACCCCAAGTTCATTAAGCATGGCTAAAGTGTGTTTGGCGATGATTTGTTTTGGCTTATTGTTTGCTATGTTTCGGACTAAATCCATATCCAGTTTTACAATATTAGGTTGGTATGAAGCTAATAAATTCAAGCCCGCGTAACCTGCCCCAAAGTCATCAATCGCGGTTAAAAAACCTTGCTGCTTATAATACGAAACGATCCCTTTTACATGGTCTGCATCCTTGATCTGCTCATTTTCCGTAAATTCGAACATAATGCGGTCGGTCGGAAAATGGTATTTTTCCGCCGCTTCTAAAGTCGTGCGAATACAACGCTCAGGCTGATAGACAGCATTAGGTAAAAAGTTGATGCTGAGAAATCCCTCTAGGCCCAACTTGGCGGCTAAGGCAATCGCCTTAACGCGGCAGGATTGATCGAACGCATAGCGATTTGCTTCATTTACATTGGCAATAACGGCGCCAGCAGGCTCGTTATTAACACCACGGACAAGCGCTTCATAGCCAAATATAGACTTGTTTTTGTGACTGACAATCGGTTGAAATGCCATCGTAAACTCAAAGTCTAAGTTGTTGCCGTGACGGCATTGCTCACAGTGTTTCGCTGTCATCCTACTCTCCTTACGTTTACAGTGGAGCTCTTCGCTAGATTTTGCTTTAAATGTTCAAAGAAACGTTTTGTCTTATACGGTATAAAATCCGTTTTAGGGTAATAAGCCATCAATTGAGTTTTCGCAGATTTGATTTCGGGTAACACCGGAACCAACAATCCGAGGCGAATTTCACGCTCAATGTAGTGAGGAGATATAAAAATGATCCCCATGCCTTGGATAGCCGCTTTTAAAATCGCATCAAGATGATCTGTCACAAAATTATAGTTGGTAAAACTGAACACGCGACCATCTTCAAGCACCAATCCACCTTTTTTCTGATAGTAATTGGTCAGCAACATTTTGTGTTCACTCACGTCGTTCAGAGACACGATCTGCTGGTGATGTTTAAGGTAGTCAGGCGAGGCGAACATTTGCATTTGATAATCAATTAAACGCCGACCAACAAGGGAAGAGGAATCAAACTCTTCATGGTAACGCGTGATCACTAAATCATGATGCAAATCTGGAGGTGCTCCCGGAGGCAGTACATTGAGATGAATGGTTAGTTTAGGATACTGTGCTAAAAACGTTTTAATGTTTGGCATTAATACAGTACTACCAACCGCTTGGGTCGCCGCGATTTTCAGTGTGCCTTGCGGCTCAAGATGCGACGACTGAGCTTCGTCGAGTAACGCATCAAAATCGGCTACCCATTGTTTCACTCGGGGCAAAAACAACGCGCCTTGTTCAGTTAAGTTTACTTGTCGAGTCGTTCGGACCAAGAGGGTATGACCAAGTTGCTGTTCGAGCCAATCAATCCTTTTGCTCATGGCTGAGGGTGAAATGTTTAAGAGATCGGCAGCTTTGGTAAAGCTGCCTGTTTGCGCCAGTATTTCAAAACTTTTTGTCGCCGTTAACCAGTCCATATTATTTCCTATTAGGAAAAAGTATTTTAATTATTACCTCATTTTTAAGACATTAAAAGCACCGTATAGTGAAGACTCTATTCTAGGCTGTTGGGTGGTTCGTTGACGATGTGGGTTGTACTTGCCGTATTTCTATTATCTTGCTCACAGCTTGCAAGCCAAATATACATTCCCGTCTTACCAACGCTTGGTCAGTCACTTGCAATTAGCGAAACAGCTAGCCAAGCTCTCATTGCAAGCTACTATATCACCCTAGGAATGTCGCAGTTGATCACCGGTCCGTCGAGAGACCGGTTTGGTGATAAGCCTGTTTTTATTGCGGGACAAATGACGCTAATTCTCGGCACACTTCTGTGCACGCTTTCGCAAAACGCTACCTTGTTTTTTATTGGTCGCATTTTACAAGGTATTGGAGCGGCCTCCCCGTTGTTAATTAGCCGTACAGTACTATCCTCAAAATTACAGGGACCAAAGCTCAAAAGCGCAATGGCAACAATGGCGATAGCATCCAGTTTAACGTCTATTCTAACGCCGCTGATCTCTGGCGTGCTTTCCCAATGGTTTGGTTGGCAAGGTATGTCTGGTGTTCTAATTGGCTATTATGTTTTGGTTACGTTGTTTGGTTTGGCGCTCTTAGAAAGCACCACTAATCACGCCAATTCTGTGCATCCGAAATTTCTCGTAAAACAATATCGTGCATTACTGAATCAGGGGCCTTTTCTCTACGTCGCCTGTATTAAGTGGATACCTACTTTTTTGTATTTGACAATCCAGTTGTACTTGCCTTTTTTCTTAAGTCACACCTTTGGATATAACGACCATGAAATTGGTCAAGCGATGATGATCCCAATGCTAGGGCTGTTGTTCGGTTCGACTATGGCAAAAGTTTTGCAAAAGCGTTTTGCCTACCTCGATTTAGTGTTGTGGTTTTGGCCTATTTTGCTCTTGGGTGCGTTACTTTTTGCACACACCGATGCAGCACTTGGCTATTTACTCGCTTACGCACTGGTGATGCTCGTGTTTGGTGTTTATTTTCCGGTATATATGCACCTCATCGGTGTTGTAGAACCAAACAATGCAGGTACCGCTAATGCGCTGGTCGGCGCTGTAGAACTACTTGTGTTCACCCTACTTGCGCTGGCAATCAACCGATGGCTCCTCGACTCGCCACTGTCCGTCGCGCTGTTTATTGGTTTGTGCGCGCTTTTCGTACTGTTTGCATGGTATCAATTAAATACACGACGTATAACAGAACTTTCGACCCCAATTACGGAAAAATAACAATGTTTAATACAAAACGGACTCTGATTCGACGACTAAAGCAGGATGACGTAGACGCAATTTATGCGCATCGGCGCAGCCACCAAACGTCTAAATACATTGGTCCGCCAAGCACCTTACAAGATGCAATTGAGCGTGTTAATCAAGCCATGAAACCTTGGACACAAGCAGAAGGCGAGAGATTGATGCTTGGCATTGAGCACCGAGACACTGGCGAGCTGATAGGGGAACTGATGTTTAAGTACACCAATAAGCCCGCCGGAATTGGTGAGATAGGATACCGATTGGCCGAAGAATATCTTGGTCAAGGCTATGGTTTAGAAGTGTCGAACGGGCTTATTAATTACGTTTTTGAAGAACTCGCGGCACACAAAATACAGGCTATTGCCGCTGTTGATAACATCGCTTCGTGGAAGCTAATGGAAAAATTGGGTATGGTCCGAGAAGGCGTATTACGCGAGTATATGTTGCTGCCTTCTGGCTATTCCGATGCGGTCGTATATGGTTTGTTGAAACGAGAATGGTTGGCCTTGAACAAAAACAAACCAGTTCCCACTTTGCAACAGGTATGCTAATAATGAATTTCTACATTTACTTATAAGTCATACAATTATGCCTGCTCATTTGTTTGTTTACGGCACTTTGCTTAAAAAACTAAACCTCCCCTGCTATCGCTACATCCAAAAAGTCGCTGACTTTGTTGGGGAGGCAAAGACACATGGTGTACTTTGGGATCTGGGAAATTATCCAGGCTTGCAAGTCGACGCCACGGCGGGTGCTGTCATGGGTGAGGCTCTTTAAACTCAAAGAGCCGCTAGATTGGCATGAACTTGATGCTTACGAAGATTTCCACCCGAATGATCTCGCAGGAAGTCTATATCTGCGAATTGAGACGCAAGTACTTCTTGCCAACGACAAACCGCAACGTGCGTGGGTTTATCACTACCAAGGACCGATGCATTTTGCCAAAGTGATTGAACATGGCGACTACGCGTTACATCGACAAACATTACGTCTCCCACGGCGCTAAAATTTACTTGTCACTTATTAGGTAAATACGCATTCATTGCTACACTTAAACTAAAACAAGAGGTTAGCATGGAAAAAGTGGCGATCATCGGTGGTGGGATCAACGGGCTATGCACTGCATGGAAACTCGCTGAAGCGGGGTTTAAGGTGACACTGTTTGAGCGCGGTGAACTCATGCAACAGACTTCAGCTGCTTCAAGCAAACTGTTGCACGGTGGAATACGCTACCTTGAAAACTTTGAATTTAGATTGGTCCGTGAAGCCCTTGAAGAGCGTAAATGGTGGCTCGAAAACGTCCCAAATCTAACGCGTCGCCTTCCTATACTTTACCCTATATATCCCCATACACGCGCCAGATGGAAAATGAAAATCGGCATGACGTTGTATGATTTCCTCGCCGGTAAAAAAGGCATTGGTCGACACCGATGGCTGACGCCCAGACAAGTTAAACGTTGTTCGCCATACCTAAATCAACAAAATTTAAAGGGTGCTTACTTATTTCACGATGGTCAAATGGATGACCAAGCGCTCGGGCTTTGGGTTGCAGAGCGCTGCCGTGAATTAGGGGTAAGCATCCACACCCAGCATCCAGTCAATCGCATTACAGCACATGGCACACTGAGCACTTTTCAAGGCTCATTTGAATTCGACACCATCATCAATGTCGCCGGCCCTTGGAGTGAGCAGCTCCTTGAAGATTCTCACCTGCCTCACGATGAACACTTAGACTTAGTGCGAGGGAGTCATTTACTCCTGCCCCCCATAAGCAAATTTGGCCATCTACTTGAAGTACCCGGAGAATCAAGGGTGGTATTCGTGTTGCCGTACAAATCACAAACATTGCTTGGCACGACAGAAGTGAAGCACACGCTGAACGAAACAGTTGAGGTTTCCAAAGGAGAACAAGCTTACCTATTGAACCTGTATAACCACTATTTTACTCAACCATGCAACGAAACGGACATACGTTCAAAGTACGCTGGTGTAAGGCCTCTTTTGTCCGGCAAAGACTCGCTTTCGAAACATTCTAGAGAATACAAAATTACACGTAATGAGCGACTTATCACGGTGTTTGGCGGGAAATGGACGACCGCACGGGCACTCGGACTCGCTGTATTAAACCAGCTAAGAAAATAACGGTGTTTTTTCCTGACTATTGCTTAAAAATCCGCCTATCAAAGCTAAATTCGAGCTTCTCTGCTTTTTCTAGAATTTCAGGCATCAAAGGGTGATTGGGGTTGACGAGAAAGTTTTTATCCCGAGGAGAAATGGTTGAAGGGACTTGCAATGCCACAAACTCTGGATGAGGCAGTTTTAAAAATTGATCGCCAATTTCCTGCGTGAGTTCTCCAACCGGTATGGCACGCCAATTGTTGGGTAAGTCTTCTTTGTCTAGCTGGACAATAAGGTATTCAGGCACTTCAATGCGGTACAGATCGTACTTATCAATCAGTTGTGGATCGTTATTTACATGGACGAACACCTCAAGTACACACAATGATTCCGATTCGGCAAAATACAGCGCTTCTGTGCCTTTGGAATTCCACCTTCCGCCAAACAGTTTTGCGCCTTGCGGACTAAAAGGTGTGTCTGCAAACTTCTTTTGTGTCAGTCGATACATTTTCATTAAGAAAAAACACCGTGTTCGATACGACCAATTAAGTCTTTTACTGTCTCAAAATCGACCGTGGTCGATATCATATCAAGAGGTCGTTTGCCATTTAGCCCATAAACACCTTCTCGGATCCACTCAAGCGCGCGTTGTTCATCATCGAACATATCCGTTGCCAATTTAATCAACAGTGCAAGGCGGTACATCACGTCACTTTCTTGAGTGCTAAAACGCTCTTCGTTTTTAAGCCGACGTTTAATTGTGCTGATTGGGATCAACGTAACATGATGGAATTCGTTTTGAGATAACTTTGCTTTTTCAACAATGTTTCGATAGACCGCAGGCTTAAACCCTAAGTGAATTGAGGCCGTTTTTGACGTGTCATCGTCTTCAATCCCCAGCGAATACCAATAATTGGGTTTATAGGTTGGTTTAGGCTTAAAACTTTTTAGACTTGATGTGGCCATGGCAAACCCCAAAAAAGCTCATATGGTCTTGCCATACTGGCTCAATTGAACCAAAAAATCAACTAAAGCGTACAAAACGCCAAAAACACAATCCCAGTTTGCGCAACTATCATCCTCCTGTACCACAGTGCCATTAGTGCAACCTACAAAAACTTCAGCCTATAGATTTTTTGTTCATGCGACCTCCTACACATCGATATTCAATTTTGTTATTGATTTTAAATAAGTAAAACCAAGTAAAATCTCAAGCCGGAAAAATGGAACCTAAGTTGTGCTCTCACTTTGCGTCATTTTTTCCATGTAAATTTTGAACATTCAAAATTTAGGTACAGATTTTTAACGTTTCATTCAGTTAACTGCAACTAACCTATTTGTACAACACTTTGGAGGTCAATATGTACAAGTACGTAACGCTAGCAACATTCATGGGATTACTAAGTGGCTGCGGGGGTGGCTCAAGTTCCAGCTCAACATCGACACAACCTACTACACCACCTGTTGCAGAATCGACAACGTTAACATTGGGCGTTTCCGATGCTCCCGTAACGAACATCGCCGCAGTTTGGGTTGCATTTGATAAAATCACGCTTCGCGCTAGCGGCGGTCAAGATACCGTCGTCGACATCAGCAGTGAAGATGGCAGCAAATCAGTTCGCCTTGTCAATTTACTTCAATACACGGGTGACGATATTCATCAATTATTTGCTAATCAGCAACTTGAGGCAGGTAATTACACATGGATACGTGCCGATGTTGTCAACGGCGATAGCAGTGACTATGAAAATACATCTCACGTTATCTACAAAGATGGTACGTACGCCCCACTTATCGTAAACCGAAAAAGGCAACGATGGTATCGGCGAGATTCAACTAGACGGATTCGATTTAGTTACAGGAACTAATCAGTTTGTGATGGAATTCGACTTAAAAAAATCGTTGGTCGATCCTAAAAATAACGCCGACATTATTTTAAAACCCGCGAGGTGTACGTTTGGAAAATTTGGCACAAAAAGCTAAATTGGAAGGGTCAATTGCAACGCAATTAATGGCCGATTGCGAAGTCGCTAATGCCTCGCTTGCAAACATCGACAACGGCTTCGAACATGCAATCTACTTATATCCTGCGAGCATCGAGGCGCCAGCAAATATTTATTATGAAAATGATGAGCCAAGTGCAACTGGGCCAATAGCCACTGCATTGGTGTCGTTAAATGAAGATGGCACTGGTCACTACGAAATCGCGTTTTTGGCACAAAGGAAACTACAAAGTCGGATATACCTGCCTTGGTCATATCGATAACATCGAAACGCAGGACGCAAACTTTACGCTGTATCGCGTGTCAAGTGCAGACGTAACATCAAATACCCAAGTAAATTTCACGGAATAAACTGAAAAGTCCCCCACATTTAGGGTGGGTCACTTAAAAAATTAAAAAGCGCTTAATTTTAAGCGCTTTTTTAAATCATCCATTTATTCTTACGAATTGTTAAGCAGTGTTTATGGCATCAAATCAATGCCAAATAACTTAACAAAATACGCAAATAACCAAAAACAGACGACCGTGATAACCGCACTCATTCCAAGCGCCAGCCAAAATCCAAAACGATTCAACAGCGCAGGAAATATCAAAAACATTGGCAACGTCGGTACCACATACCAAAAGGTGTACCAAGCGTGATTGGCAATTTTATCCATCGGCTGCTTTTCAACGTATAGCCAAATCATGGCTAAAATGGTCACCATTGGCAGTGCCACTTATCAATGCACCGAGTTTATCACTGCGCTTGGCAACTTCCGACACCGCAACGACCACCGCTGCCGTCACCAAATACTTGGTAATTAACCAACCCATAAGTTCCCCAAAACAAAGTGCGAATAAAGCGATTTATATTGTCACACACTCTATTGCTGTCCCTATAGCGAATTGAGACAAAGCCTGCTAGAAGGCACGAATTCAATGTTTTGAAATAATATACTGGCCCTAGTCGCTTAACGCTGTCAAAACCATAGGAATCTGCAAAAAGCGAAACGGTGAATTAAACCCTTCAGAAGAACTTAGGGATACAGCGTTTATCGTTGTATTTACGACTCAAATGAGCCAAACCAACTTGTTTCTTACGATACTGCGAATCAATGCGTTGAGCGATTTGACCCCCCTATACCCCACTAAATAGCACCCCTGATCCGCAGCAGAACCAAATCAACTATCCGTTAACATAGACTCACTAGTTCAGGATGTCTTGCCCAGAGCTGAAGTGTTAAAACACCTCGCAAAATCGATACCAGTGCAATCACATAAATACCTACATTCAGTAAGGGAAGTCTGCGGACAATTTTTGCCCCTGAAAGAGCGTAACTACCACATACAACAAAGATTGCTGATGCAACAAGTGTGGCGAAAGGAGCGAGCAGTGTTCCCGCTTTCGCTGATTCGACAAGTACGGGTGGAGCCATTTGTGCCGCGTAACATTGGGGTCCGAAATAAAGACAGGAAAGATGAGACAGGGCGGTCCCAAACGCAACAATGGCCACTATCACCAACAACACTGTTCCGAATCGCGCTTTCATATTCTCCCACTCCTTGTCGTAGTCTATTTGTTACGTTCACGGCAGCAAATGCTAACGTTTCATTCAATGCAACGCTTGGCGACAAGCACTGAATCTTGCGCTACAACGTTACACTAATTTCGTTACTCTAGGGTACTTTTCAGAGGCATACT